>DKNC01000002.1:1308-20187 GCA_002470135.1 Actinobacteria bacterium UBA7398
GTCGACGAGAAGATAAATTTTGTTGGACTCCGTAATTACAACTCATTACTACACAGCTCAACTTTCTTGGCTAGCTTGAGAATCACAACTACATACGCACTCTTAAATGTCATTTTCTCAGTCGGCGCCGGTTTATTAACGGCAATTTTAGTAAATAAGAAATTTAAAGGCAGAGGCGGAATTCGTGCGCTTATGACTGCGCCATGGGCCTTTCCAGATATCGCTTCTGTAATTATTTTTATTTGGATTTTGAATTCTGCTTTTGGCGTAATCGGAATTTTAAATCAGCATCTGCCTTTTGATACATCGGGTGGTTGGTTGACTTCTAGCCCGTATGCATTTATTTCGATCATCGTGATGTCAATGTGGAAAACGTTTCCGTTTTACAGCATTGTTTTTTTAGCAGCGCTTCAAGGGGTACCGGAAGATCTAACTGAAGCTGCCACAGTTGATGGTGCCGGCCCATTTCAAAGATTTAAAACTGTTACTTTGCCGAGCATCCGCCCCACTTTTGTACTGCTAGCCCTTCTCGCATTTATCTTTGCCTTCCGTCAATTCAGCATGATTTATTTAACGACCGGTGGCGGCCCAGAACGCGATACCGAAACCTTAGTTCTAGCCGTTTATAACACTGCATTTAAGTATTACGATTTGGCACTTTCCTCCGCAATAGGAGTTGTAGGTTTAATTTTTACTTTCCTAATTGCAGTTGCGTTCTTAGCTTTGCAATCCCGAGCCGAAAAGAGTAATTCATAATGGCTATCGTGAGGGGGACAAAACTAAGTAATGGCGTTAGAACCACAATTAGATATTTAATGATTTTTTTAGTCAGCTTATTAGTTATCTTCCCACTTTATTGGATGTTAGTTACCGCAGTGCAAGCCCCTGAGGTAACTCTTCGATACCCACCAGTTCTATATCCCATTGATCCAAACATAAAAGGTTTTCATGCAATATTTATCGAGAAACAAATGGGTCAGTGGTTAATAAATTCTGGATTTGTTGCGATTCTCACAACAATTTTGACCTCAATACTTTCAATACTTGGTGCGTATGCGCTTTCTTGGTTTAAATGGCGGGGCAAAATGGCCTTTGGCTTAATGTTGCTATTTACACAGATGTTGCCTGAGGCTTTAATCGTAATTCCAATTTTTAAAATTTACAGTAATTTGCACTGGACTGATTCACTAGCAACACTGTCGCTAATTCACGCAGCATTTGTTATCCCAGTAGGAGTTTGGATCCTCAAACCTGCATTTGAAGGCGTACCGAAAGAAGTTAATGAAGCTGCGCAGATTGATGGTTGCACTCCAATGGGTGTGCTACGCAAAATAATTATTCCACTCTGCTCACCAGCCATTCTTGCGGTTGGCGTAGTTGCATTCTTTGCAAGTTGGGGCGAGTATTTAATTGCGGTAACAATGATTTCTACGGAAGGAAAATATCCAGCTTCGGTTGGGCTTGCTTCCACCATGTCACAACTTGATACCCCAATTCAAACTTTGTTATCTGGAGCGATTGTTTATGGGTTGCCACCAGTAATTCTCTATATGTTCATTCAACGATTTGTGATCTCTGGCTTGACTGCTGGCGCAATTAAAGGTTAATAACTCGACTAAGAAGGAGGCTGGAAATGGTTGACAAGAAAGGTTCACTTTGGCCGGCAATCCGAGATACACCGGTCCCGCAAGGCGCAGTGCATATTTGGTGGTTACTACAAGCCGGATTTGTAATTAAAAGCCCTGGAGGTTTTACGGTTTGTATCGATGCTTACTTAACTGATTCCGTGAAAACTTCTTACGGTATCGGTAGAGGTTATCCAGCACCGCTTTCACCAGAAGAGTCCGAGTTTGATGCGGTAATGGCTACTCATTCCCATGATGACCATCAAGATCCTGAGGCAATAATTCCTTTTGCCAAACACCTAAAGACTCGTTACATCGGACCCTTCAATGTAATAAAACTTGCGAGAGCTGGTGGATTTTATGGCGATCGCTCTGTTCTAATTAATCGTGGGGAAGTTGTAGAAGTGGGCGATATTAAGATTGAAGCGGTTTACGCGCGCCATATGTTTGAACCAGAGCCAACTCCAGATGCTGCGGGATATTTAATTACCGTTGGCAAGTGGCGGATTTATCACTCTGGCGATACTGAATACGATGCTCGAATCGTTGATGATACTGAAAATCGAACCGATGTTTCACTTATCTGTATTAACGGAATTACTGGAAATATGGATACTAAGGAAGCTGCCTTTCTTGCTTGGCGTCAAGGTTGCCAAGTTGCAGTTCCAATGCACTTCGGGTTGTGGCGCGAAGATGAAGAATTTAACAAGACCGCGACTCTTGATTTAAACGAATTTACCGATACTTACAAACGCCTTGAACCAAATGGTCGAGTTTGGATTCCAGAACTTGGTAAACCGTTGGAGATGAAGTAGTTAAACTGCCTGCAAACTAGGAATAACTTTCTTAATCTCGAATGCAGGAATACTTCCTTCGCGAACCATTCTTGGCCGACTTTCGACACACGAAACTATGCTCGTTTGTTTTGTGGACTTGATTACTCCAGAGTTGATGGCAATCGCAACGATTTTTTTATTTGCAGGGATTAGGCCTACTAATGATTTTAAAACTTTCCCATTTTTATCTTGGAGCGCCGTATAAATAACTGGGCCCATAAGTTCGGAGACCACATTTAGGAGGGGATTGCTTGGCTTTCGAGCCGTAACCGAGGCGGGGTTGGAGTTTGCACCTAAATTGCAAGGCAGAACCTCGTTACTTTTAAATTCAATATTTAATAACCCAGGCCAAAATGAAGCGGTCAGTAAGCGGTCGCGATCTGAGATCTCCGGCAAATATGAAAGTAAATCACTGATTTCGTTTACAAAAACCGGGAACGAAATATCAACATCTAAATCCTTTAAAGATCTAAAGGCGGCAACGCCATCATCGCAAGCAGGGTCGGCAATAGCTACATAAGCGCTTTCAATAGCGATAACAACTACGCCACCTTCGCGCAATTTTTCCACTATTTCAAAAGCGAGCTTTTGAATCTTGGTCTTCTCACTCTTTTTTGGCGCTAATACCGTTTTCATTATTAACTATTTTAAAAATTTAATCATGGAAGCGTCGACTTCGGCAATAGAGTTTGCACCAAGCAGTTTCAAGGTCCGCACCATTTGAGTCTGCAAAATTGTGAGAGTGCGTTCAACACCAATTTTACCGCCCGCCATTAAACCGTATAAGTAAGCTCTACCAATCCAAGTAAAATCAGCACCTAACGCTTTAGCGGCAACAATGTCAGCGCCATGCATGATTCCAGTATCGATATGTAATTCCATGCTTGATTTAAGTTCTCGTCTTACCTCAGGAAGCAATTCAAATGGAACTGGGGCTCGATCTAATTGGCGACCGCCGTGATTAGAAAGCACAACCGCATCGACGCCGTAATCAGCACATTTAAGTGCATCGTCAAGCCGTTGTACACCTTTTACAATCAACTTCTTCTTCCAAATAGATCTAATCCATTTTAAATCATCGTAGGTCATCGAAGGATCGAACATAGTGTCCATTAATTGCGCAACAGTGCCGTTCCAAGATTCAAGTGCTGCAAAATTTAGCGGTTCTTTAGTTAAGAAATTCCACCACCAGCCTGGACGTGGCACTGCATTTAAAAAAGTGTTTAAAGTAAGGGTTGGTGGAACTGTTAAACCGTTTCTAACATCGCGCAACCTAGCACCCGCTACCTGTGCGTCAACAGTTAGAACTAGACCTTCATAACCAGCGATTTCCGCTCTTTTTATCAACTCGATACTTCGATCACGATCGCGCCAAAGATAAAGTTGAAACCAATTACTTCCATTAGGTGCAGCTTCTTTAACTTTNNGTATGCATCATGCGCGTAAATCCAGTTGGCGCAATTCCGACCGGCATTTTGTAATTAACGCCGAGCATTTTAGTTTCTAAGGATACGTTTGATACATCGCGCAAAATGTGGGGCAAGAATTCGATATTCTCAAAAGATTTACGTGCGCGGTTTAACGAAATTTCTTGCTCTGCAGCGCCATCGGTGTAATCAAACGGTCCACGAGGTGTTGCTTTTTTTGCCGCTAAGCGAAGATCGTAAATCGTGTTAGATCTTTGCACGCGCCGTTTCTTTGGTGATAAAACAGGTTTACGAATGTTAAAAAGTTGTTTTAAATTATTTAATCGATTGCTCTGTTTCAAAACCTACCCTCGTTCCTTTTTCTGGTCTGCTAGCCGTAAGGCTTCTGCTTGAGCCGATAAGAATTCATTAAATTTATTCTTAGAATAATCTTTCTGGAGCTCAGATGGGGTTGATTTTATCGAATTAAAGCTCAAACGCTTAGTGGATTCACTCAAATTCTTGGTTATTACAGCATGAGCCAGAATTGCTGACCCCCGAGTGGTGGTATCAGTATCTTCGTACCGCGAAATTTCTCTGCCTAGGGTTTTCAATCGGATATTTTCCCATCGTTGGTCATTTCCAGCATGGCCGCCGAGTTTTATCAGCTGGTTAACGGAGTGATTTAGAGCTTCCGCAGTTTCAATAACTTGTTTTTCGGCAAAGGAGATACCTTCTAATACCGATGCAGCAAGGTCTGATTTATCAGTTGCGCCACCGATCCCATAAAAGCCGCCTTGCAAATCTGTGCGCCAAAGCGGTGCCCGTTCACCGTATATATAAGGTAAAAAGATAGGTAAATCTGGGCTTTCCGAGCGCCCAGCCAAATTGATCGCCTCATCTTGGCTGATTTCTAAGAGCGTTGATATCCAAGAGAGCGCGCTACCGCTCGATTGAGTTGGTCCATATGTGATGGCAAGTGGCGCACAGGTATTAGGAATTATGTAGAGCGAGCCACCATCTTTAGGCGGCGTTCTGGTTGAAGCGCCGACAATTGCTGAAGTTCCAGTAATAATAAATGAACTTGGCTCGCTCATAACGTTGAGAGCAACCATGCCGCACATAGCATCCGACCAACCAATGCTTACCGGAATGCCAACCGGAAGTCTAAATTTTTTAGCAGCGGCATCGCTAACGCCGCCACGACTTTCGTAGCCATCACCAAGCTCTGGAACCACTTTTGAATCCCAACCAATAAATTCTAATAAATTACTGATAGGCGCACGCGTTAGCACATTACAGATTCCTTTTGAAGACCAAGGATCTGAAATAGCTTTACCAGTTAGGTGCATGCCTACAAAATCTTTCGGTTGTAAGACCCACCGCGTTTTTTTGACAATCTCGGGCTCGTGTCTTGCTAACCAGAATAGTTTTGCAGGACAAGCGCTCGCTGACCAAGGTAAAGAGGTACCGATAATTTCAAAGGGATTTCCAAATTTTGTTAGTAAGTCATCAGCTTCTTTAGTTGCGCGATTATCTTGCCAAGTCATTACTGGGCGCACGGCGCTACCGGTGCTATCTACACATACAACCGATGGCGTGTGACCAGAAAGCCCAATTGCAATTACATTAGCAATTAAATTAGAGTTATTTTTAGAAATTTCAGCAAGCGCTGCTAAATAATCATCAGCGTTCTGCTCCGCAACTGAATTCTGACTTGTAGTTGTAGCAATCTTTACTTCAACGCGCTTTAAAATCGCACCAGCAACATCGATGAAGAGCGCCTTTACCGATGATGTGCCGACATCTAATCCCAGGATTAGATCATTAGCCAAGGCGGCTCCATCGAACTATTGCATCAGGGCGCTGATTTATGCCTGGTTGCAGCGCGGTGCCAAGACCTGGTGCAGATGGTGGTGTTAAGAATCCATTTTCGTATTTAGGAAGCACGGTGACCATATCTTGGTACCAGCCATAATAAAAAGCGCGGACCATCTCTTGTAATTCAACGTTTGGATAAGTCACACCGAGATGAGTTCCAACCGTTAGAACTACCGGACCAGTGCAATCATGTGGCGCAACTGGTACGCCATAAGTTGAAGCTAGCGCTATAACTTTTGAAGCTTCAGTAATGCCGCCGACCCATCCTGGATCCAACATTAAATGATCAACGGCTTTCGATGAGAGCAATCGATGATGATCCCAACGAGTTCCAGTTGTCTCACCAACTGTAATCGGCAAATTTATCGAATTTTTTAATCTAATTAGCGCATCAGTACTCTCGTTACGAATTGGATCTTCAAACCAGAACGGTGAATATTCCTCGACGGCATTTGCAATTATGGTTGCAGCCGGGGTTGACCAGAGTGAGTGCATCTCTAACATAATGTCGAAATCATCACCAGCGGCTACTCGGGCACGTTTAAATAAATCTACCGCTTCCCATAAATCTTTCTTATGAATAGTTTGGCCGCCAGATCTAATTGCAGCTTCATCAAAAGGCCAAATCTTCATCGCGGTCATACCCATTGCTTTAAGGCTGGCTACTAAATCTTCAGGATTATTTAAGAATGCAAACAAGTCTTCGTATTCGTGATCGGTAACAGTTCCGAGTTGAGCTTTTCGATTTCTATCAATATTAGAAGAGCCTTTTGCATAAGCAGAACCTGCGCAAGTGTTGTAAGCCCGAATTTTGTCACGCACCTTGCCGCCGAGCAATTGATAAATTGGTTGTCCAGTTGCTTGACCGAATAAATCCCAGAGCGCAATATCTATTGACGATGTAGCTCGGACAGCGATCGAAGAGCCATTAAAACCAATAAAGTCTTGGTGTAAAACCTCGTGAATTTCATTGATATTTAGCGGGTTCTTACCTAATAGCCGTGGCGCAACGCTTTCATGCAGAAAGGTTTCAACACTTTCAACGCCAACACAATTTTCACCAAGACCGATCAATCCTTCATCGGTATGCACTTGTAAAAATATAATTGCTGGAAATTCCGCCAAGCGAATAGTTTCTAACCCGGTAACTTTCATAAAAACTCTCCGTTCAGATATTGATTTTTAGCGCCATCACAGATACCCTCAATTGTTAATTGTTAACGATAACGCGCAATCAGTCAAGGGGTAAACCGTGTCAGATCAAGTAAAAAACATTGGAGTATCAAGAGCGGAAGTGTTTGCAACCTCAGCGAAAATTTTGGAAAAGTTTGGAACCCCTAAGAATTATGCAGATTCAGTAGCCGAATCCTTGGTGCAAGCGCAAGAGGCCGGACATGCCTCCCACGGAATAATTCGTTTGATTGAGTACACGAATTCAATTGAGAAGAAAGTTATTGACCCGGCGGCAGTACCAACAATTGTTCGCGAAACTGGCGGTACCGTTGTAATTGATGGACATTGGGGCTGGGGACAGATTGCTTGCAAATTTGCAGTAGAGGTTGCAGCAGCAAAAGCGAAAGAATTTGGAATTAGCGCAATCTCAATTAGTTCTTGTAACCATATTGGCCGATTAGGTGAATACATTGAAACCCTTGCAAGCATGAATCTGATTTCAATGATGTGGTGCAACGCAGATCCTGCAGTTGCCGCCTTCGGTGGGAAAGATCGCCTATTTGGTACAAACCCACTTGCAGTTGGGATACCTTCAAATGACGTTCCAGTTGTAATTGATTTAGCAACCGCCGCTAGCGCAGAAGGAAAGTTACGAGTAGCTCGTGCAAACGGTAGCAAAATTCCATTAGGAACCGTTATTGATAAAGACGGAAATGAATCGACAAATCCTGATGATTTTTATACTGGCGGAGCGATACTCCCATTCGGTGGTCATAAAGGCTATTGCTTAAGCCTAATGATTGAGCTTTTGGGCGGCGCGCTATCGGGAAACCATCCTTCAATGAACGCCGGATATTCACATGGTTTTGGCACTGTGTTAATTGCAATTGATCCAGATAAGTTCTTTGGCACCGGATTTTTTAAAGATGAAATTTCAGAAGCGACAAAAGCAATTAGATCAACCACGCCAGCAAATCCAGAGCGTCCAGTATTAGTACCGGGAGATGTTGAAAATAACGAGCGAAAAAAGAATAAAGTAGCGATTCAAATTTCAGAAGCTATTTGGAGTTCGATAAAAGAACTTAGCGCTTAGCAACTTTCTTTTTTGGCTTTACTTCTTCGATAAAATGAGTTGCAACTCGAGCCAAACCACGTTCGACATGGCCAAGTACCGTCTCTTTTGCTTTTTCGATTTGTTTATTTCTAATTACTTCCACAAATACTTTATGGTCAGGTCCCCATTGAGGCAAGAAAACTTTATTGATTTTTCCATCTTGTGACCAGGTGTAGACCAAGAATGCATGGATTTGAGAGCGCAGCACTTCCCAAGTTTTAAAGAGTCGATCATGGTGGGCTGCAGCAAATAGCGCAGTGTGGAATTCTAAATCTAATCGGCTGACTTCACGAGGCGTCCGTTGTTTTTCACTTAATTTATTGTAGGTATTTAGGATTTCTTCCATTGCTTTCAAATCTGAAGTAGTGGCGTTTTTGCAGGCCCACTCAATCGCGAGAACTTCGAGCGCGCTTCGCATGGAATAAATCTCTTGAATGTCGGTGTCGTTCCATGACGCTACGCGCGCGCCTTTATGTCGCTCTATAGTTACTAAACCCTCACGATCTAGCCGCATAAGCGCTTCGCGAATTGGGCCACGTGATACGCCCATTTGCAACGCTAATTCATCTTCAGCTATTCGCCGACCTGGTTCTAAATCATGTGAAATAATTGCATCGCGTAAATCATCAGTTACGACATCAGAAAGTACCCGACGTGAAGCGAGCCCAAGTCCTAGAGGTTTAAGTGCCATCTGCTTACTCCCATTAAATTGTTGTTTGTAAACAACAATAGACCAGAAATATAATTAGCGCATGGCGAAATGAGGTGAGATGGCGCCTAAAAGTACTGTATTGCAGTGACAAAACGGACTTTTAGTAATCTCCGAGGGTTCCACCAGCGTTATAAGCAAGGTTTCCACCATCGACCGGCAGGATCGTTCCAGTCACCATGGCAGCAGCATCGCTAGCCAAGAAGTGCACTGCGTGCGCAATATCTTCAGGTTCAGCAACTCGACCCATTGGAATTCCGCGAACTAATAACTCCATTAACGGTTTTGCTTTTTCGCCTTCAGTCTCAACCCATTTGCGCCAACCAGGAGTATTTACCGAGCAAGGTTGAATTGCATTAACGCGAATTTTTGACTTTGCCCATTCAATCGCAAGCTCACGGGTCATCTGGTTAACGCCACCTTTAGCAACGCTGTAAGCGAAGTTACCGCGGCCGATTGCAGAGCTGCCAGCAATTGAACTTATATTTACAATTGCGCCTGGCTTCTTTGCAGCAATAACTAATTTAGAAAACTCTCGGGCGTTTAAGAAGTATCCGGTTAACGAAGTTCCGATAACGGTATCCCAAATTTCTAAAGTTGTATCTTGCGGTGGTGTATGAGTTCCAGCTGCTGCGTTATTTACCAAAATGTCAGCCATGCCGAACTCTTTAGCAACAAACTTAAAGAGTGCAATTACATCTGCTTCAACACTAGAGTTAGCTTTGAAAGTAACTGCAGATATTCCGCGAGCTTCAAGTTCTGCTTTACCAGCAGCAAGTCCAACTTCGTCGATATCAGCCATTATCAATTTGGCACCATCGCCACCAAGTTGTCGGCAAACTTCCATGCCGATTCCACCAGCAGCGCCGGTAATTACGATTACTTTGCTAGCTAAACTAAATGCGTTTTTACTCATATCGATTCCTTTTTTAGTAAGACATGACTTGTTTAACTGCTTTGGATATTTGATCCACTGAAGGAATTGCAGCCTCAGACATTGCTGGATTTGCGCTAAGTGGTGCCCGGACTGCGCCAACTCTAACAATGGGACCCTTTAACGATTTGAAGTTGCGTTCAGAAGCAGTGGCGGCGATTTCTGCAGTTATAGAACCAAATAATGGCGCTTCATCTAGTACGACTACGCGACCAAATTTTGTAACTGCCGCATCGATAGCATCCTGATCAATTGGATAAAGGGTACGTAAATCAATGACTTCTACCGATATTCCTTCAGCTTCTAGAGCTTGAGCAGCTTTAGTGGCAGTGACTACCGAGTACCCATAAGTAATGATTGCGGCATCCGTACCAGCTTTAACAGTTTTCGCTTTACCAAATGGCACGAAGTAATTCTCGTCGCCAATTTCGCCACGAATACCAGACAACTTTTTATGCATTAAGAATACGACTGGGTCTTCGTTACGAAGTGCGGTCTTAATTAGACCTTTCACATCCATAGGAGTTGAAGGAACTGCAAGTGAAAGCCCAGCAGTATGTGCGAAAAAAGATTCGAGCGAGTTGCAATGGTGAGCGCCACCAAGTGCAACACCTGAGGTTGCTCTAATTACTAGCGGAACTGGCCGGTCAAACATAAATCGAATTTTTGCAGCTTGGTTGATGATTTCATCCATCGCACCAAGTGAGAAATCGATGAAGTTTAAATCCACGATTGGATGGCAGCCATACATGGCAGCACCCATACCGGCAGCAACCATGGCAGCTTCAGAAATAGGTGCATCTCTAACTTGCTTAAGACCAAACTCTTGCGCGATGCCCTTTACTTGCGCAAAGTGGCCACCGCGTTCTACCAGGTCGGTACCAAGAATAAATATCTTTTTATTTCGGTTCATCTCTTCGCGCACACCAGATTGGAATGCTTCAGAGTAAGTAGGGGTAACGGCTTTTACCTCAGTTGTCATAGTTGTACTCCTAACTTTCCTGAATCTACCCCTTGGGTGATTGATGCAATTTCTGGCTCTGGTGAAGACTCGGCATAAGCAACCGCTTCATCAATTTCTTTACGAACTGATGCGCGAAGTTCATCGACTTCGGCTTGAGTAGCAAATCCAGAAGAGATAACTACTCCAGTAAATTTATCGATTGGATCTTGGGTTGTGCGCCATTGGGCAATCTCTTCTTGGGTTCGGTATTGCCCTTTTTCGCCTACGTTATGGCCGTAATACCTATATGTAAGTGCATTTATGAAGGTTGGACCTTCGCCAGCAAGCGCCCGCTCCCGGGCTTCTGTTACATATTTACGTACCTCTAAAACATCTTGGCCATCAATGTTGTAAGCGGGCAATCCGAATCCAGATGCGCGTTTAGCTAAATCGCCACCGCCAGTTACTCGACCAACGAAAGTTTCCACCGCATATTGGTTGTTATCTACCAAAATAATTAACGGTAGCTTCCAAATCGAAGCCATGTTAATGGATTCCCAAGTTCTGCCGGTGTTCATACCGCCATCACCAACGAAACCAACCGCAATTTTCTTATCGCCAATATGTTGGATACCTAGCGCAGCACCCATTGCAATTCCAACACCAGCGCCAACAATTCCATTGCCGCCGAAATGGCCTTCGGTAACTTCAGCTAAGTGCATCGATCCACCACGACCATGTGAAATTCCAGTTGCTTTAGTAAATAACTCAGCCATTACAGATTTTGCTGAATAACCTTTTGCAAGAGTGTGGTGATGGGATCTATGAGTTGTTGCAATTACATCATCTTTCGCAATTGCGGAAAGTGTTCCGACTGCAACCGCTTCTTGACCGGAGGAGTTATGCATTCCGCCTGGCACTTTTCCGCGCAAACATAATTTATCGGCGGTCTCTTCGAAATCTCGGATCACCATCATCTGACGTAATAGCGATAATGCAGTGCTCTTATCTAGGTTTGACATCAACTACTCCACTTCGCCTGGTGCAAGCACCACAGCAATCGTATTTCCGGCAGGCACTTCTTCATTTGCTGCATATCTATGTTTTCCAAGAACACCGGAAGTTTCAGCCGGTAAATCTAAAGTTGTTTTATCAGTTTCAATTACTGCGACTACATCGCCGGCGTTAACGGTATCGCCCGGTTGTTTCAACCATTCAAGCAACATCGCATTATCCATTGCCATTCCAAGCGCCGGAACGAAGATCTCTTCCATTTGTATGCTCCTTTATTCCTAGAATGGGCCAGCTGCGAATTTGCCATTGCTTATTGATTGTTTTGTAACAAAATTTACTGCGTCCACCAATCCCCATTCGACCAACCGAGGACCTGAACTCTTCGAATACCAAGCTATATGTGGCGAGAGCAGTAAATTCTTAGTTTTACGAATTGGTGCATCTTCGGCAAGCGGTTCCTTCTCGAATACATCGAGTCCGGCGCCATCTAAATGCCCACTTTCAAGTGCTTCTATTAGCGCAGTTTCATCAATTAAGCCACCGCGCGAAACGTTTACTAAAATTGAACCTTTTTGCATTAAAGCTAATTCGCGCTTGCCGATCATATGATGCGTTGATGGCATATAAGGAGCGTGCATACTTATAATTTTGCACTTTGTTAAAAGTTCATCAAGGTTTTTTGTCATGGTTACGCCCGGGATTGCTTCAGTAACTGCAGGATCAAATCCAATTATATCTTTTACAAATGGTTGCATTTTCTTAATAAATGTTTGACCAATTCGACCACAACCTATTACGCCTAGCGTTGAATCTTGGATTGAAGTAATTTCAGCAATTTGGGTTGCGGGGATCCATTTACCATCTTGAGTGGTCGTAGTTGCTTGATAAATTCCGCGATGTAGCGCTAACGCCATCGCAGCAGCATGGTTTGCGACTTCGTTGTATGCGTAAGTAGGTTGGAAAATAACTGGCAACTTATATTTGTTAGCAGCTACTAGATCAATGCTGTCTAAACCCACGCCAAGGCGGCTAATACATTTAACCGATTTCGGCATTTGTGAAATTTTTTCTTCAGTCATTTTATGAAGTGCAACCACAACCACAGCACAATCTTTTGCAGTTGTTTGCAATTCAGCCAACGTATCTACTGGACCAAAAACGACCTCAAAATCAAATTTTTCAGCAATTGAAGTAGCCCACGTTGGGTCGGCAAGTGCGCCTTCTGCAATAGCTATTTTGACTTTCGCCATCTATTTCTCCTCGGATAGGCTCAGGGGTTTACTGTATACAATTTGCTATCTGAGGGGTAGTCTTTCGACCTATCAATTTCGCCAACCCCATCAGAGAGGGAAAATCATGAATTTACCGCTACCTATGCCTGGAAAAGTCATTGCAGTTGGCTTGAATTACAAAGATCATGCAAAAGAAGCCGGGGTGCCACTTCCATTGGCGCCAGTTCTATTTACTAAGTGGACCACCTCTCTTATCCCGAATGGCGCAAACATCACTTTGCATAAAGGCGTAACTCAACTCGATTGGGAAGCAGAATTTGCAGTAGTAATTGGCAAGCGAGCATCACACGTTTCAGAGAGCGATGCACTTAACTACGTTTCTGGCTACACCTGTATGAACGATGTGACCGACCGCGAAGCTCAAGGTAAAGATGGTCAATGGGTACGCAGTAAGTCATACGACACCTACGGCCCAATCGGACCAGTTATCGTGCCAGCGAGTCAGATTCCTGATCCACATAATTTGAAAATTGAAGCACGGTTAAATGGCAAGACCATGCAAACTAGCAATACCAGTAACTTAATTTTCAACGTGCCTTATCTGATTTCATATATCAGCCAACGGGTAACTTTAGAAGCCGGCGATGTCATAACTACTGGCACACCGCATGGAGTTGGAACTTTCTATAAGCCACCTATCTTCATGCAAGATGGCGATGTAATTGAGATCGAGATTGAAAAAATCGGAATCCTGAAGAACCAAGTGGTAGCTGAGAAGTAATGAGCTACAAAGGTTCAAATCGCAAGCTCGCATTAATTACCGGTGGCGCTAATGGAATTGGATTAGCGACCGCTGATAATTTGGCACAAAAAGGGTATGACCTCTTCTTAATTGATAAAGATTTGTCTAATCTGGAGATAGCTAAAACTAGCTTACTTAAACATGGCACTACTGTTGAAGTCTTGAATCTTAATCTCTCAGAGGGTGCAAATGTTTTAGAGGTTTTAAGTAAAAAAATAGCTGAGTTTGAGGTAGATGCCCTTGTAAATAACGCGGGGATAGGTTTTGCGCGGACCGTTGAACAGACCACACTTGATGAATGGGATTTAACTTTCGACGTAAATATCAAAGCGACCTTCATAATGTGCAAAGTTATTGTGCCGCAAATGGTTAAAAGAGGTGGTGGCGTAATAGTCAACGTCGCATCTGCTGGCGCTCTGGTTGGTTTAAAAAACCGCGTGGCCTACTGCGCATCTAAAGCTGCAGTAGTGGGCCTGACAAGGTGTATCGCCGCCGATCACGCTCTTGATGGAATTCGAGTAAATGCAATTGCGCCAGGAACAGTTGACTCAACTTGGATTGGCCGAATTCTTTCCGACGCACCAGACCCAGTTGCAACTAGAAAATTAATGGAAGCTCGCCAACTTGATGGTCGGATGGGGACGCCTGAAGAAGTTGCACACGGAATTGCATTCTTGTTAAGTCCAGAAGCGCGCTTTGTAAATGGTTCAGTTTTTTCAATGGATGCAGGGCTAACTGCAGTATGACCAGAACGTTTAACTCTGGTGTAATCGCTGTAATAAGAACAGATAATCCTGATGATGCGCTATTAATTGCGCGGGCGCTTAATGACACCGTTGTAGATTCAATTGAAGTAACACTCACCGTTCCAAACGCAATTGAAGTTATTAAAACTTTAGTAGGCGAGGGTGTGGAGCGAGTCGGTGCTGGAACAGTTAGAACTGTTGCCCAAGTTAACGAAGTGGCAAATGTTGGCGGTTCTTTTGTTGTATCGCCGCACTCAGATCGCGAAGTTATTGAAGCTGCAGTTAACCATGGATTGAAAGTAACGCCTGGGGCAGTAACCCCAACTGAAATGGTGCAAGCAATGAAATGGGGGGCTACTGCTGTAAAGATATTTCCAATTTGGGCAGTAGGCGGCATGGAGTATGTGCGAAGCGTTCTAGAACCACTTCCCGATTTACCAATCGTTGTTTCAGGCGGTGCGACTCCAGAAGAAGTTAAAGAATATTTAAAATTGGGCGTAAAAGGAGTCTGTTTGGGCGGTGCCTTATGGAAGCAAGAGATTGTTTCTACCGGAAGCATCGCCGCCGCGTATGAATATGCAGCACAAGCACTTTCACGGATGTAACAACAGTGGCGAAAGATTACGCTGATCTAGAACAAATTCAGCGGAGAGTCCTGTGGCTAGCCACTCGAATGATTGATTATGCGAATAATGAAAGGCCTAACGTTGACGGTATAAAAGTTGGTGGACATCAAGCTTCTAGCGCATCGCTAGTTACAGTGATGACAGCGCTCTGGTTTAAATATTTGAAGGCTGAAGATCAAGTAAGTGTTAAACCGCACGCATCACCAATTTTGCACGCCATCAATTATTTATTGGGAAATTTAGATAAAGATTATTTAACCAAACTTCGTTCCTTTGGCGGGCTGCAGTCATACCCATCAAGAACTAAAGACCCTGGGCGAATAGATTTTTCAACTGGCTCGGTAGGGCTTGGTGCAGCTGCGCCACTTTTTAGTGGGGCAACTAGAAGGTATGTAGACTCTCACTTCGGAGAGCGTCCAAAATCAAAGTTCATCGCACTAATTGGCGATGCCGAACTAGATGAAGGAAATATTTGGGAAGCAGTTTCAGATCCTGCAACTACAAATTTAGGAAATGTACTTTGGATTGTTGATTTCAATCGGCAATCATTAGATCGCGTGATCCCAGGTGTTCGAATTCATCAATGGCGCCAACAATTTGAAGCGGCTGGTTGGAACGTTGCGGAGGTGAAATATGGTGAGAAATTAAAGAACGCCTTTAAAGAGCCAAATAGTGAAAGTTTTCAAAAATGGCTAGATCAAATCCCAAACGAGCAGTATCAATCAATATTTGGATTGGATCCGGCAGCAGCTAGAAATCGCTTCCTGGAAGGCGCTCCGCAATCAGTTATTGATTACTTTGCCGCAAAAAGTGATAGCGAAGTTTTAGAAATTGTAACTGACTTGGGTGGTCATGATTTCGCAGCCCTGTTAGAAGAGTTAGTTAATTGCGAAAAAATTACAGATAAACCTAGTGTGATTTTTGCTTATACGGTAAAAGGTTGGGGATTACCGTTAGCTGGAAATCCACGAAACCATAGCGCATCACTAAGTTCAAATCAGATTGATGAGTTTAGAAAAGAACTTGGATTAGATTTAGGAACAGAATGGGATCGATTCAATTCTAAATCTATATCAGGTCAGATATGCGAACTTCGCAAATCTGAGTTGCAATTAGATAATAAGGTTTCTAACATCGAGTGTCCGATTCCTGAGAAAACTGATCTCCAATTTAAAGCGAGTAACTCAACCCAAGAAGTTTTTGGGCGGATCTTAACTACTCTCTCTAGAGACCCTGAACTTGTTAAATACATTGTTACTACTGCTCCTGATGTTGCTACTTCCACGAATCTTGGCGGATTTATAAATCGAGTTGGTGTTTATTCCCCAACCGAAAAACGTGCTTGGAATGTGGATCCAGTTTTAAAGTGGGCGGAAGGACCTACCGGCCAACATATTGAACTTGGTATAAGCGAGATGAATCTCTTTATGTTGCTAGGCGCACTCGGGTTATCTGATATTCATTCTCATCAAAAATTGATTCCGGTGGGTACTGTTTATGATCCATTTGTTTTACGAGGCTTAGATTCACTTGTGCATGGGGTTTACTCCGGATCTCGATTTATTGTTGCTGGGACACCCTCTGGAGTAACACTTGCCCCCGAAGGCGGCGCACATCAATCTTCTATAACTGCATCCGTTGGAATAGAGCTGCCTGGCATGGTTTTAATTGAACCGGCATTCGCGACTGCCCTAGATTGGCTCTTATGCGATGCGATTTCTGGCGTCGCAAAGCCAACTACAAAGAACGAGAGAGAGTTAGTTTTTTACTTTCGATTATCAACCCGATCGATCCTACAAGAAGCATTCGAAAGTGTACGAGCCAAAGTAGGCGATGCCGCCCTGCGTAACCAAGTTATAAGCGGTGCTTATCAATTAGTTGATGGTCGGCTTGCACTAGAAGTATTAGGGATATCTTCAGAATTCGCACCCGAGGTTAATCTAGTTTCGACTGGGGTTGTAGCGCCAGAAGTTTTAGCAGCTGCGCAGGCGCTAGCAAATATCGGAATTATTGCAAATGTTTTTGATGTAGTAAGTCCAAGTCGGATCTATCACAATTGGCAGAGCTCGCTATCTAGCGCAATCAAAGACATCAAGTCAATAAAGAATCAAAACTACTTGGAAACTCTAATATCCAATAACGCGCCAATTGTCTCTATTCATGATGCATCTTCGCATGCGATGGCGTGGCTTGGATCCGCTCTTGGCGTACGTCAAATTTCCTTAGGGGTGAATGTCTTTGGGCAATCCGGCACAATTCCTGATCTTTATAAGGCAAACTTACTTGACACAGACTCAATTGTTAAAGCTGCAACCCACGTTATAGGAATTTCTAGAAATAAAGAGAGATAGGAAATAAATTAATGACGGAGAACATTTGGTGCCAATGGCCGGATTTAACTATTCCAAATGGATTTAAGGTAACCAGTAAACCACTTGCTACTTTGAGCGAGACCGAACTCTCTGAAATTACTTTCTATGTGCCGCAATATATGGCTGGCTCGGCGGCTCTTAATTGGATACCAAAAATGCCAAACTTGAAGATTGTTCAACTTCTTAATGCGGGGTACGACGATGCAATCGCTTATTTGCGACCTGGGCTAACGTTATTTAATGCCAAAGGCGTCCATGATCATTCAACTTCCGAACTGGCCTTAGCTTTGATGCTTGCAAAATTAAGGTTTATTCCAGAGTATGTAAAAAATCAAATTGCCGGTAAATGGGAACATACAAGCACTGGATCATTAGCTGATAAAACTGTGGCGATTGTTGGGTATGGCTCGATTGGAAAAACCTTTGAACATTTAATTTTGAACTTTCCAATTAACATTTTGAGATTTGCACAAACAGCACGAGATAATGTTTATCCAATCTCCGAGATCAACAATTATCTACCTGAAATCGATGTTGTAGTTTTGATTGTTCCCTTAACTGATTCAACTCGCAATCTCTTTAATAAAGAGAAATTTGACTTGATGAAGCCTGGCGCGTTGATAATCAACGTAGCTCGTGGTGGCGTAATAAATACCGATGATTTATTGGAAGCGTTGCGAGCTGATCGAATCCATGCGGCTTTAGATGTTACTGATCCGGAGCCACTACCAGCCGGCCATCCATTATGGTCCGAGAAGAATGTTCTAATCGTTCCGCATGTTGGTGGTGATTCAACCTCCTTTGATCCGAGAGCTAGAAAGTTGGTAACGGAACAGTTACTACGTATTTCTCAAAACAAAGCGATGGTTAATCAGATTGGGTGGGAGAAGTGAAATTTGCCGTAATGGTTGTTTTTAAAGTTCTGGAAGATAAAATTGCAGAATTTAGCGAGGCGCTAATTTGGCATAGCGAGAACACTTGGGGTGAAGCTGGTTCAATAAAATTCGTCATCTATGTTGATGAAGTAGATCCATCCATTTTCTATCTCTATGAACTATATGAAAATCGTGGTGAGTTTGAAAAGCACACCAAGACCGACTACATCTCAGTTTTCAGCGGGAAAGCTAAGCCACTACTTAGAGAACCAACCCAAATTTTCCGTGGCGTTCCACTTGTACCTAATCCAAAGTCAGAAAAGGGCAAAGTGTGAGCGCAAAATATATTCACCCATTCTCCTTCGGCGACCGCAACCAATCAGATTTACTCGGTGGCAAAGGGGCAAATCTTGCAGAGATGGTGAAGATCGGGCTGCCCGTACCTCCAGGTTTCACGATTACTACTTTGGCTTGCCGCGAATTCTTACGTACAGGCGAGATTCCAAGCTTGTTACCAGAAGAACTTGAAGCAGCACTAATTAATTTAGAGAAAGAATTAGGTAAAAAATTTGGTGATCCGAAGAATCCACT
>DKNC01000002.1:20225-30900 GCA_002470135.1 Actinobacteria bacterium UBA7398
CGCAACAGACCGGAAATCCAAAATTTGCTTGGGATTGTTACCGAAGGTTTGTGGATATGTATGGCCGCATTGTTTGTGAAGTTCCACTAAGCGAATTTCACAAAATTCAACAACGAGTTTTAAGCTCCTTTGGAGTATCAACAATTTCAGATTTGGATGTAGACGGGTTACAAGCTTTAACTGATGGATATATCAAAGAGACTGAGGCGCTAACTGGCGAATCTTTTCCAACTGATCCCCGTGAACATCTAACCAGGTCAGTTCAAGCGGTATTTCATTCTTGGAATTCAGAACGAGCCCAACTTTATCGCCAACGTGAGCGGATTCCTTCAGATCTTGGTACTGCAGTAAATGTGCAATCAATGATATTTGGCAATCTCAGCGATGATTCGGGAACTGGCGTTGCATTCACCAGAGACCCAGCAACTGGTGAAACTGGAAGTTATGGAGATTACTTAGTTAGAGCACAGGGCGAAGATGTTGTTGCCGGGATTCGAAATACTATGTCGCTTGATGATATGGCTAAAGAATTTCCTAAAGTTCACGCAGAACTTGAAAAAGTAATGGCGAATTTAGAAACACACTACCGCGATCTCTGCGATATCGAATTTACTGTTGAAAAGGGCAAGTTATGGATTCTGCAGACCCGCGTGGGAAAACGCACTGCCGAAGCAGCTTTTAGAATTGCGGTTCAATTGGTGGATGAAGGAAAAATAACAATCGACGAAGCGCTAACTAGGGTGGGTGGCGCACAATTAGCTCAACTAATGTTTCCACAATTTGATTTACGTGGCTCGGTGAAAGAACTTGCTCGAGGAATTCCAGCTTCACCAGGAGCGGCAGTTGGCGCGGTGGTTTTTGATTCAAAACGCGCGCTAGATGCTTCACGAGATGGCAAGAAAGTTATTTTAGTTCGCCGTGAAACTAGCCCAGATGATTTAGTTGGAATGGTTGCAGCACAAGGAATTCTTACCAGCCGTGGTGGAAAAACTTCACACGCAGCGGTCGTCGCGCGAGGTATGGGAAAGACCGCAGTATGTGGAACCGAAAGCATTACCGTTGATGAGAGCGGCGGCTTTTTTACAGTTGCTGGTGAGAGTGTTTATGAAGGCGAAGTAATTTCTATTGATGGCTCAACTGGCGCGGTTTATCTAGGCGAGCTGCCAGTGGTTGCATCTCCAGTAACTTCATATTTGGAAGGTTTACTATCTTCAGCAAGTGATGAAGCTTCACCAGTAGTTAAAGCAGTAGACCGAATTTTGATGCACGCCGATAAAATTCGACGGCTAGAAGTTCGAGCCAATGCCGACACTCCTGAAGATGCAATTAGGGCGCGAATTTTAGGCGCAGAAGGCGTTGGACTTTGCCGAACTGAACATATGTTTCTTGGACCAAGAAGGTCATACGTTGAACGGTTAGTACTAGCTGAAAATGAAGATGTGCAACGTGGCGTAATCGGTGAGATGGAAATTTTACAACGAGCGGACTTTGTCGGGATCATGATGGCTATGTCAGGCTTGCCAGTAACAGTACGTTTGCTTGATCCACCACTTCACGAGTTCTTGCCGCCACTCGCTGAATTAACTGCGAATATGTCTCGGGCCGAAGCGTTAAATAGCGAGATTTCAGCTCGAGATAGCGCAGTTTTTGCAGCTGTTAAACGGATGCATGAATCAAACCCAATGCTTGGGCTTCGCGGCGTTCGCCTGGGAATTCTAATTCCAGAGTTATATAAAATGCAGGTACGTGCGCTGGTTCATGCGCTAATTGAAGTTCGCAAATTAGGGCACGATCCAAAACCTGAGGTAATGATTCCGTTAGTAGCTACACAGCGCGAACTACTTTATTTACGCGAATCGCTCGAAGATGAAATTACTAAAACCCTAAAAGGAACTGGGCAGAGTGCAACGATTCCAATTGGCACAATGATTGAAACGCCACGTGCTGCGATTACTGCAGAACGACTAGGTGTTTACGCAGACTTCTNNTTCAATCCATTTGAATCTCTAGACCAAGCCGGTGTTGGTATTCTGGTTAAGACTGCTACCGATCAAGCTCGTTCGATTCGCGCAGATTTTAAAATTGGAGTTTGCGGCGAACACGGCGGCGATCCATCTAGCATTCACTTCTTCGACAAAATTGGACTTGATTACGTCTCTTGCTCGCCATATCGCGTGCCAGTGGCAAGACTTGAAAGTGGTAGGGCAGTGCTGCAAGTAGATGGCGTTAATTCAAATTTAACGCTTGGTTAATTATTTAGTTGAGCGTCCAGGTATTGAAGAGATCAATTTCTTGGTGTATTCCTCTTTTGGATTATTAAAAATTTCTTCGGATTTTCCAGACTCTACAAAGATGCCATCCTTCATTACATAAACGTAGTCAGAGAGATATCTAATTACTCCTAAGTCATGTGAAACCAACACAATTGATAAACCTTTTTTGATTAGATCATTAAAGAGTCCTAATAGCTGGGCTTGCGCACTTTGATCGATTGCTGAGGTTGGTTCATCTGCAATCAGAACGCTAGGTTGGGCCGAAAGCGCCCGTGCCACACTAGCTCTTTGACGTTGGCCACCCGATAACTTACTTGGGAATTTCTGCGCATCAAGATTGCTAATGCCCATGCTTTCAAGTAAATCCAGTGCTGCAACACGCGAGGCTTTCTTATCTAAGCCTTGATGTTGTCGAATCGCTTCAGCTATTGCTTTAACGATTCGCATCCTTGGATTCAAACTTCCATATGGATCTTGAAAAACCATCTGGACTTCTTTGCGGAGGGCTCCTTCATAGGTGTTCTTACCGTTTTGAATTGGCTTATCCATAAAAGTTACCGAGCCTGATGTAGGAATTTGTAATCCGGAAAGAACTCGAGCAAAAGTGGATTTCCCACTACCAGATTCACCAACAATTCCAATAGTTTGGCCTTTTGGCAATACAAAATTTACGTGATCAACCGCTTTGATTACATCGCCATAAGAATCAAAAGTTACTGACACATCTTTAGCTTCAATAATATTCAAGTTGCACTACCTCGCAATTTCGTCATAGCGCAGACAAGAAGTTTGATGGTTTGATCCGATTTCAATTAGCGGTAAATCTTGTTTTGTCCTGCACTTATCTTTAACAAAATCGCATCGCTCCGAGAATCGGCATCCCTCCGGCCAGCTTCCAACCGATGGGGGTTGGCCATTAATAGTTTTTAGTTGGCCCTTGGGTAAAACAAGATCGATTCGAGAATTATAGAGCGCTAGCGTGTAAGGATGTTTTGAAGCTTTTATAGATTTTGAAGGAATTTTTTCAACAGTTGTGCCGGCGTGCATGATTACGATGTCATCGCAAATTTCATTAATGAGTGGTAAATCGTGCGATACTAAAATAATTGAGGTATTAAAATCTTTGCGAATCTGCTTAAGGAGTTCCATAATTTCAGCTTGAACTGTTACATCTAGTCCAGTGGTTGGTTCATCCGCCACAATTAATTGCGGCTGTTGTGCGATTGCGCATGCAATCATTACCCGCTGCTTCATGCCGCCAGAAAGTTCATGTTGATATTGCTTTAAAACCGTCTCTGGCCGGCGAATTTGCACAATATTTAGAAGCTCAAGCGATCGTTTTTCAACGTCGGATTTTGGGAAGTTCTCATCTTGCAAGATAGCTTCCGCAAGTTGGGCACCGATAGTCATTACCGGGTTTGGACCGGCAAGTGCGCTCTGTGGCACGTAACCAATTCGTTTTCCACGTATGTCATTCCAGACGCTTTGTTTTGCAGTGATCAAATCAATTCCGTCAAACTTCAATTCACCCGATGCAATATATGCACCGCGGCGGCCCAGAGTTCCTACTAAGGATCGGCACAACATCGTCTTCCCAGAACCAGACTCTCCAATCAATCCAATTATCTCTCCCGGTTCAATAATCAAAGAAGCGGTATCAACAATAGATAGCCGCCTCGTCTTTGTAACTCTTACATCAATTTTTAAATTCTTAATTTCAAGGAGATGGTTACCTAACATTTAAATACCTCGATCTCTTCGAGATATACCTTCAACAACAAAAGAAAGTGACACGGCGGACCAACAAAGCGCTAGTCCAGGAAAAATTACTAACCACCAAGACTGCGCCAAATAAGCGCGTCCATCAGCGATCATCGATCCCCATTCGGCCATAGGCGGTTTAGCTGCTAGTCCTAAGAAAGAAAGTCCGGAGACAACTACAATTACTAAGATGAAATCACTAAGCGCGTATGCAACTGTTTCAGAAGATACATTTGGCGCAATATGTTTGAGCACAATCCGTCGCCGCGAGAAACCGAGTGTTTTAGCGGCTTCGATATAATTCTGCTTGGAAACCACAACTGCTCGCGTTCTAGAAATACGGGCATACCTGGCCCAGTTTGTGATGGCAAGAATTACCACCACACTTCGCAGTCCAGAACCTAGAAAAGTAAGCATTGCAACTGCGATAATTAAAAGCGGGAACGCATTGATTCCGTCGATGAGCGAACCGGCAAGACTAAGCACATACTTGTTCTTAGCTAGCCCCAGCAAAATACCAATTACAGTTCCAATGGCTAGCGGGATACTTACCCCAAGAAAAGCCACCCCCAGGTCGATGCCTACGCTAGAAAAGGTTCTAGTCATAACATCTCTACCCAATTGATCTAAACCAAATGGATGTTGCCAACTTGGCGGTAAAAATGGATCGCCGATAAATTCATCAGGTTTATACGGACCAAAATTTGGAATAATTATTCCGAGAAGAATCATTGTTCCAAGCATCAACAATCCAGTAAAAATTCCGAACCCACCAGGCAGTAATAACCATTCTTTAAATTTTGCAAACTTAGCTTTCATATTTTAACCCGACGATCTAACAAGTATGCGATTACATCTCCAATAAAGCTTAAGAAAACTGTAATTACGCCAAATATTAATAATATTCCTTGCACAACTGGATAGTCACTGGTCAACACTGCATTGACCATCTCACGACCAATTCCCGGAAGTGTAAAAATTGTTTCTAAAATAACAGTTGCGCCAAGCATTGTGCCCATCATGTAGGAGAGCAGAACCACAGTTGGCGCCATTGAAGGCTTCAAAATATAGAACCAGAAGAAACGACGACGGCCAACACCACGAATAATTCCAGTCTCAACAAACTCTTCTTCTTTTGTTTCTACAACCGAGCTAAAAATAACTCTTGAAACTACCGAAGTCATAATTAAAGTATTAACCACGACTGGCAACCACAAGTATTTTAGATTTTGTGGGAATTCAGGTTCGTATCCAAAAACTGGCGACCAATTCACCCGAACTGTGAAAATTAAAATACCAACCATTGCGATAAAAAAATTGGGGGTTGCGAGGATAACGGCAGTAATGCCTCGAAATGTATAAACAATTGGCGCTTTACCGGACCATGCAATTGAAGTTCCGATTGGGATTGAGAGAATTACGGCGAAAAAAGTCGAAAATAAAATTAAATAAATTGTAAGTGGGAGCGTGGAACCGATAATGTCAATAACGGTCCGTCCAGTTTGAAGTGAAGTACCCAGATTCCCATGTAAAAGATCAATTACGTATCTAGAGAATTGCTGAACGATGCTGCCATCTAAATTAAGTTGTTTTCTAAGCTCGGCAATGGCTTCTTCCTCAACGCCACCTAATCGGGCTGAGGCTGGATCACCAGGAATGATTCGCATAATTGCGAAGGAAATAACCATAACCCAGAAACCAACTGATAGCGCTCTACCTAATCTACCAAGAATTGTGCGGGCGATCTGATTTTTCAACAAACGAACACAATCCCCTTCGCTAATTAATAAAATTTACTTATTAATCAGAAAAGTTAACAAGGTAATTTCGCGATTACCTTGTTAACTCTCCTTCAATCTAGATAAGTGCTTTCGCGCTCAACTAGCCCTCGATTTCAGAAAAATTTTGGCTAGAAAATTAATCTGTAGGTAAAGCAGGATTAGTTCCAATAACAAATTGCAACTGTCCTGGCATTAGTGCTTGTACTAGTCCGGCACCGATAGTGCTGCCAGATAGATAGAAGCGAGTTCCGACTGGGATAAATGCTGAAAGATCCCAAGCAATTTTTTCAACCTGAGCGAGTTTGTCTTTAATGACAACAGCGCTGGTGGCTGAACCGGCTTCATCAAGAAGCTTCTTGGTATCAGCAAGAGTTGCATCTGCAATGTTTGCGTTTGCAGCCCATACGCCACCTGGGTAGAACCAGTTGCTTAGTTGCAGAATTGGGGTGGCTGCGTTGTTACCGAACCACATAGCTTCCCATTCGCGCTTGTTGATCACTGCAGAAATGTTTGTATCTGGAGTAACCATATCGATGGTTACATCGATACCAACAACAGCGAGGTTAGCCTTGATGATAGAAACTGCATCCTGCCAAAGTACGCGGTTTGGCACATGGAGATAAAGTTTAAATCCATTTGCGTAACCAGCTTCTTTTAGCAACTTACGTGCAGCAGCAGTATCGCGTGCGCCACTCTTTGGAACAGAGCAGAGGTAGTAAGGGTTATTGGTGTTGAACTGCATACCGCAGTTAGGTCCAGATAGCCCATTAAATGCAATTCGCATTATTGATGCGCGGTCGATTGCAAGCGAAATTGCTTGACGAACGCGAGCATCTTTTAGAGCCTTATTTGGCTGACCAACACCCATGTTGAAAGCGATCATGAATGTGCCAGAGTCTTTAGCGGCAGCTACACGATACTTAGTCTTATCAAACTTTGTCTGTGCCGCAGCTAATGGAAGTTCCATTACATAGTCAACGGTGCCAGCTTGAAAAGCTGCAAGACGAGTATTTGCATCAGGGATAGTTACAACACGAATTTCCTTAGTTACTGGCTTTGCCCAGTAATTTGGATTTGCTTCAGCTACGAATAAATCAGTTCCTGGAGTAAATGTCTTGACCTTCATTGGGCCAGCACTTACTGGGTTTTTGAAGTATGCAGCAGCTTTTGCAGGTGTATCAGTTTTTGATGCTGGGTGAATTCCCAAGAATTGTTGTGCAAGCGCAAAGTGGAAATCAGTATAAGGAGACTTAAGCGTCCACACTAATGTGTGAGCATCTTTTGCAACTACTTTTTCTACCTTTGCGATATATGAAGCAGAAGACTTCGAAGCTACCCATCGAGCAAATGCGTTTACCACATCATCTGCAACTAGTGCAGTTCCATCTGAGTAGTTAATGGTTCTAATAGTTTGGGTAACAGTTAGAAAATCAGAAGAAATTGTTTCTGTTACAACCAAATCTCGTGCTGGAAATCCAGCAGCATTAAAGCGATAAAGCTGTCCTTGGACAATTGTCGCCATTTGACTTTCGGTGTAGCCGCCAACTGGAGTGACTGCATCAAGTGAGCCAACTCGGTGCAATGCGGCATAGGTAACTGAATCACAGTCAGCTGTTTTTGCTACTGTTTTTAGATTACAGTTTTTACCTGTTGCAGCGTTTGCGGATTGAAGTCCGACGAAGCCGGTAAGGGCAAGAGCGAGGGTTGCTCCAATCGCAATCATTTTATTTTTGCGATTAATTAACATTTACTGCCTTTCCTAGGGTAAGACCGCCCCGGTTAATGGTTAACGGTTTACAGAAGGCTAGGGCAAGCACTCGCCTGGAACAAGAGGCTTGCGGGGTTATTATTAGGAAATTTTTCGCAAATTGAGCGGGTCAACCCCATACTTTTCAGCAATTTCGAGGATATTTTCGCGGACCCCAGAACTAACCGAAATCCCAGCTACCTCTCTATCCAGCTTTGTTTTATATTCGAATTCACCAGGCAAGAGCACTCGATCAGGCTCCCCGGCGTTATGCATGATGGCCTCAAATTGAGAAGCGACCGATCTAAAAAGTTCAGGAGTGGCATAACGCGATATATCTACCGCCATGAATATGGTGCCATTTCCAAAACCGCTATCCGAGATCGCAGCTGGCATATTTCCAGAGAGAATTCCGGCCGCTAAATCGATGAGGACTGAAAGCCCAGAACCCTTATGACCACCGAACGCTAAGAGCGATCCACCATCTGCCAAATCTGCTGCGTTAGTTGTTGGCTGACCATTCTTATCTATTAGAGATCCGGGCTCAATACTTTCACCGCTCATTCCGGCAAGAATAATTTTTCCAGCTGCAACAACCGCGGTTGAAAAATCTAAAACATAATTGTAATTATCAGCACCAGGTATCGACCATGCATATGGGTTAGTTCCGAGAACTCGTTTCACACCACCAAATGGTGCAACAATCGGCCCACCAGTATTACAAAATGCAATTCCCATCATTCCGGCTTGCGAAATTAAATCTACATATTCACCTAACCGGCCTACATGATTTGTTCGACTTAAGACAACCGTCGCGGTTCCATATTTTCGTGCCGACGCGATAACAGTTTCAGTTGCAAGATAAGAAGCGCTCTGCCCCCAACCCCAACCACCATCAATTAGGGATGTGGCTTCTTTACTCCATTCTACTTTTGGGTACGCGTTCGGAATTAAATTTCCGGATTCAACCCAACCGGAATATTCCATCAACCTAATGATTCCGTGCGAGTCATGGCCAACTAGATTAGAGAGCACAAGTGATTTAGAAACCGCGTTCGCTAATTCAAGTGGTGCGCCCATTCCGCAAATAACTTTGGTGCCAATTTCTACCAAAGTTGCTGCTGAATAAGTTGTTTCTGCGTTAGACAAACTTAGCCTCAACTAAACCTAAATCGCCAAAATCTACGCTTACTAAATCACCTGGCTGAACAAAGCAATGCCCAGTACATGTTCCAGTACTTACATATTCACCGGCAAATACAGGTCGGCCGCGTTCGCGAACCCAATTAATCATCCAAGTAAGGCTAGTTACCGGATGTCCCATAGCTTGAATTCCTTGACCAGATTTAATGTAAGAACCATTTACGTAAAGATCTATATTTGCTTTTGGTAGATCTATCTCTTGCCAATCTTTCACTTTATTACCAACTACAAAAGCGGCGCCACCGGCATTGTCATACATGCCGCCAAAATATCCACTGACGCTGTACCAATCTTCAAAAACCGAATCACCAATCTCAATAACCGGTGCTAAGCATTCAATACCAGCTCTCAAATCTGCTTCACTATATGGCTCATCCCGCACTGGAAAATCCTGGCCAAGTTGAAATGCAAACTCACATTCGCATAAACGGTAATTTACAAAAAACTCAGATGGCACTTCCGCAGGACTTTTCATAATTGATCTTGTAAATAACCGACCAGGAGATGGGCTAGGAATATTTTCAGCTTTACGAACATCTAAACTTGCGGCGCCAACTTTCCAACCAGCACCTTCCCAGCCGAGCGCGTACTCCAACTTCAAAATTACTTCTTCCATTGATTTCCAAGATCGTGCGCGTAATCTCTCTGGCATTACTACTGGAGTTCTCGTTTTTCTGCCATTTGCAATCAATTCGACAACTTCTTCTACTTCTGCCGGGGTCAAATCACTCTCGCGCGGTGATGGAACGGAACCACCTGGTGGGGTAGGGCCATGAATAAGACGACCTCGATCGCTTAAGT
Organism: Actinobacteria bacterium UBA7398; assembly: GCA_002470135.1. GTDB lineage: Bacteria > Actinomycetota > Actinomycetes > Nanopelagicales > Nanopelagicaceae > UBA7398. The sequence goes on from DKNC01000002.1 coordinate 29,792, forward strand.
AATCTAACCGCGGCTTATCTTTGTTAGTTCTTATTAATTGAAGTCGCTCAATTTCATATGTACTCATAATTGTTTTATGTTAACAGGTGAAAAAATAAATGGAAAGAGCTGGAATTACCTTAAAAAGAGCGCATTTAACCGCTTAGTTGTGAACCAGAGTCCAAGTGCAATCATCACAATAAAGTAGAGAACATGGCCCAAAATAGAGCTATCGATTTGGCCAAGCGTTAAACCTCTAATTAGTGAAATGCCATGCCAAAGTGGTAATACCTTTATAAACCATTGCACAATCTCTGGATAAACTGTAAGTGGAAAGAAAGATCCAGAGAAAAGAAACATAGGCAGCATCAACATATTTATATAGTTCATTTGCTGGAAAGATTTCATATAAGAAGTGGCCGCCATGCCAAATGAAGCAAAACCAAACGCAATTAATACTGCGGCTGGAATTGCAAGAAGTCCCCACCAATTTTCAATTAATCCGAGTGGCGTTACCACAATCATGAAACCAATTGCGTACATCAGGCCGCGAAGTAGCGCCCACGCGATTTCACCCAGCGCTACATCTAATGGCCCAAGTGAAGTTGCCAGCATTCCCTGATACAACTTGCTCTCGTTTATTTTCCAAAATACGTTCCAAGTTGAATCGTAGATTGCACCGTTCATTGCACTAGTTGCTAGTAATCCTGGCGCAATGTAGGCAGCATAAGAAATCGTGGAACCATCTGCTGCAGTTATGCCGCCGATTAGCGCACCGACACCAAAACCAAAAGAGAAAAGATATAAAACCGGTTCTACAAAACCCGATAACACAACTAACCAAGCTGAGGACTTGAAAGCGATAAAACTTCGTTGTAGCGGAGCCCGGGTTCTACCCGCATAATATTTCTCTAGCGGTTTGCCGATTCTTCCTTCAGCAATAGCGACGGCTCCTTTAGCGATCATTTACTTAACCGCTTTGTGAAATTACGGAACGCTAACTTCAAACCCAGCGCTAGCAATGAAGTAAGAAATATAAAATGCACTCCGATCATTAACCCGCTTATCGAATGGCCATAAGTTAAATAACGACCTAATTCGGTAGCGTGCCAGAGCGGTGAAATCCAGCC
>DKNC01000002.1:30955-33045 GCA_002470135.1 Actinobacteria bacterium UBA7398
TCTTTTTCAACTTTTGAAGTCAAATAGAGCATGATCGATCCGAAAGCGCCACCTGCCAACATTGCAACAAACATTGCAAGCCATGCAGTTCCAGTAGGTAGAGCACCCGCAATTAAAAGTATCAACCAGTAAATTACAACTGTAACAAAAGTTCTACCTAAGGCTGCGATGTAGACGCCGAGTGCAATTTGGCTTCCGGTAATTGGAGTTGAGTTCATAGCAAAGAAATTCTTGGCCCACTTAAAACCTTGGAGCGTCGGAAAAGTAACTTCATCGATAGCACCTTGGATAGCAGCACTTGCCAAGAGCGCTGGCGCTAGGAATGTTAAGTACTGAACGCCATCTACGCCGCCTGCACCTTGTTTAGCATTTACAAGCGAACCAATACCGACACCAACTGAAAGTAGATATAAAACTGGATTTAAGATAGCTGCGGTAATAATTGCCGAACGCCATTTAAACATATTTCTAAATCTAGCTTCTACGATATAAAGCGCACCAAATCTTGAAACCTCACGCTGTGCTTCTTTTACCTTCATTTTATTCAATCAAGCTTCGGCCAGTAAGTCTTAGGAATACATCTTCTAGTGAAGATCGTCGTACTAATGAAGTTATTGGATGTAGCCCAGAACCAACAATTTCCGTTAGTAGAGTTTCACCGTCATTTGTATAAAGCAGAATTCGATCTGGGAGTTGTTCGATTCGGTCACATTTTTGCCGTAGCTGATCTACGTACTGTGAATTCTTATCGGAACCAAAGCGAAGTTCCAATACCTCTTTAGTTACATACTTTCGGATTAATTCAGCAGGGCTATCTTCAGCCATGATTTTGCCCTTATCCATCACGATTAATCGCTGACAGAGCTGCTCGGCTTCATCCATGAAATGCGTAGTAAGTAAGAGCGTTACACCCAACTCTTTTAGCCTAAATAATCGATCCCAAAGAATATGGCGCGCTTGTGGATCTAGGCCGGTCGTCGGTTCATCGAGCATAAGAATTTCAGGCTCGCTAACTAGCGCACGCGCAATTGTTAACCGTCGCTTCATCCCACCGCTTAGCGCTTCGACTTTTACATCGCGCTTCTCTTCAAGTTGGGCAAACTCAAGCAACTCTTGAATTTTTGGAGTTAAGAATTTTTTAGAGAGCCCAAAATAACGGCCATAAATATATAAATTTTCTCGAACCGTAAGTTCGCTATCTAGATTATCTTGTTGCGGCACAACTCCAAGGTGTGCTCGAATTTGTGGTCCAAACTTTTCTGGATCCTTCCCAAGAACAGCAAGTTCGCCAGATGAACGTTGGAGGGTGGCGCCAATCATTCGCATGATGGTTGATTTACCTGCGCCATTAGGACCTAGCAATCCGAATGATTCTCCTTTTCGAACTTCAAAATTTATCTGGTCGACAGCAACAAAATCGCCATAAGTTTTTGTAAGAGAGCGCGCAAATATTAAAGAAGTCATTAGGTTAGATTCTATAGCCCAAGTTCTGTGAGTGATTTGGAGAGAAGTTCGATTCCCAACTTTGCGTCACTCTCTGAAATGTTGCACGGTGGCACCATGTGAATTCGGTTGAAGTTATTAAATGGCATCAAACCATTCTTTTTACAAGTTGCAACAATCTCATTCATTTTTGGACTAGAGGCACCATAAGGCGCAAGCGGCTCACGAGTATTGCGATCGGTAACCATATCCATTCCCCAGAAAACTCCGGCGCCACGAATATCGCCAATGACGGCATGCTTCTTCGCTAGTTCATGCAACCCTGGGCCAAGTATCTTTTCGCCAATAAATGCCGCATTTTCCACCATTTTCTCGCTCTTCATCGCAGCAATAGTGGCTACCGCAGTGGCGCAAGCTAATGGGTGGCCAGAGTAAGTAAGGCCACCTGGGAAAACTCGCTCATTAAAAGTTGTTACTACTGGATCAGAAATTATCACGCCACCAAGTGGGAGGTAACCTGATGTAACACCTTTAGCGAAAACAATTAAATCTGGAATTGATTTTGAGTGTTCGAATCCAAACCATTTTCCAGTCCTGCCGAAACCTGACATAACTTCATCGGCAATCCAGAGAATTCCATATTTATC
>DKNC01000002.1:33169-46604 GCA_002470135.1 Actinobacteria bacterium UBA7398
GTCCGATATAGGTAAGGTCCCCAGAAGTGAACATGTCCGAAGCCAAATTCATTTGGGAACCGACGTGGATCACCAGTTGCATTAATAGCCGATCCGGTATTGCCGTGATAAGAACGATAAGTTGAAAGTATTTTATGTTTATTTGTATGCAATCTTGCCATTCGAATTGCATTTTCAATTCCATCAGCACCGGCATTAGTAAAGAAAACTTTCTTAAACTTATCGCCAGCTAATTCTAGGATCTGCTTGGCAGCTTCATTACGGGCTTCGTTTGCATGTTGTGGCGCAATAGTTGCGAGAATGTCAGCTTGTTCTTTAATGGCAGCAATTACTTTTGGATGTTGGTGGCCGATATTTGTGAAAACTAATTGGCAGGAAAAGTCTAGATACTTCTTTCCAGTGAAATCCCAGAAGTAAGAACCGGCGCCACTTGCGATTGCCATTGGATTAATTTGAGCTTGGGCCGACCAGGAATGGAAAACATATGCTCGGTCATCTGCAAAAACTTTTGCTGCTTTTTCTGGATTGTTCTCTGGGCTGTTCACAGTGCTCCCTTAGTTTCACTTGAATTATGAGCCAATTTAAGCACTTTTGTGACCCATTTGGTAGGCGAGGAGGTAGTTGGCTAAGTCAAACCTAAAGTATTGTGGGCTTATGAAAACTATTTCGCATTGGATCAATGGCGCAGTTACAAATGAAAAATCTGAGAGAAGCGGCGAAGTTTTTAATCCCGCGACTGGAAAAATTTCGGGCAGCGTAAATTTTGCAAGTACAGCGACAGTAGATATGGCTGTTGGTGTTGCCGCTACAGCTTTCAATGAGTGGCGCCACAGCTCACTTACAAAGCGCACCCAAGTACTTTTTGCATTTCGCGAGCTCCTCCATGTAAATAAAGAAAAAATCGCCGCGTTAATCACCGCCGAACATGGAAAAGTATTGAGCGATGCGCTTGGTGAAGTCACCCGCGGACTTGAAGTTGTCGAATTTGCTTGTGGCATCCCACATTTGCTTAAAGGTGGATTTTCGGAAGAGGTTTCTACCGGCGTTGATGTTTATTCAATTCGCCAACCGTTAGGCCCGGTTGCGATCATTTCACCATTTAATTTTCCAGCGATGGTTCCGATGTGGTTCTTCCCAATCGCAATCGCGTGTGGAAACACTGTGATTGTTAAACCTTCTGAAAAAGATCCAAGCGCCATAATGTATGTGGCTGAGCTTTTGAAAGCAGCCGGATTGCCAGATGGTGTATTTAACGTCGTTCATGGCGATAAAGAAGCTGTCGATGCGCTACTTACACACCCTGGCATCAAATCTGTTTCATTTGTTGGTTCAACACCGATTGCTAAATATGTTTATGAAACTGGAACTAAATCTGGCAAGCGCGTCCAAGCACTTGGCGGCGCAAAGAATCATATGGTGGTTCTGCCAGACGCCGATTTGAATCTGACAGCAGATGCCGCAATTAACGCTGGCTTCGGTTCGGCTGGCGAACGCTGCATGGCAATTTCAGTAGTAGTTGCAGTAGAACCAGTTGCCGATGCTTTAATTGAAAAAATCAAAGAAAGAATGGCGAAAATCAAGACTGGCGATGGTACGCAGGGTGCCGATATGGGCCCACTTGTTACTAAAGTTCACCGCGACAAAGTTGCTTCTTATGTAACTGCTGGCGAAAAAGAAGGTGCAACACTCGTTGTTGATGGCCGAAATGTAAAGGTGGATGGCGAAGGTTTCTGGCTCGGGCCAACTCTGTTCGACAACATCACCACCGAGATGTCTATCTATAAGGAAGAAATATTTGGACCGGTGTTAAGCATTATTCGAGTTAAGAGTTATGACCAGGCTTTGAAGCTGGTAAATGATCATCAATACGGAAATGGCACGGCAATTTTTACTAATGATGGTGGCGCTGCTCGTAGATATCAAAACGAAGTCGAAGTTGGCATGGTCGGAATTAACGTTCCAATTCCAGTTCCAATGGCTTACTTCTCATTCGGCGGTTGGAAGAATTCTTTGTTTGGAGATTCGCATGCCCACGGTACTGAAGGTGTTCACTTTTTTACTCGCGGAAAAGTAATTACAAGTCGTTGGTTAGATCCAAGCCATGGCGGTATTAACTTAGGTTTCCCACAAAATACCTAATTAGCCACGTATTGTTTTTGCTAATTCCTTAAAGTCATTAACCATAAAGTCAATTTCAGCTTGACCATGCGCCAAACTAATTAGCCATTGTTCATCTAAACCTGGCGGCGTGATTACGCCGTGGTTAAGAGACCAAAGGAAAGATAGCTCAGCAATTTGGAAGTTTGTGGCTTTGTAATCACGGTAATTTCGAACCGGTGTGTCAGACCAAGTTATGCAACCTTTGACCCCAAAACCAACGGTATGGGCTGGTAATTCGTATTCGTCGATGACTTCACGGATTCGAATCAACGCATCTCGATTTAACAATTCTGCTTTTTCAAGAGCAGAAGCAGTACAAATTTTATCTACAGCGCGAACTGCAGCCATTGCTAACGCATGTCCGTTAAAAGTACCTAGATGTGGCATGCGACCATCACTTACCGGCAACATAAATTCTGCTTTTCCACCAAATGCAGCTAACGGAATTCCGCCGCCGATTGATTTAGCAAGACAAATTAAATCTGGGATTACACCAAGTCGTTGCGCTGCACCTTGCGGTCCAGCAGTTAGTCCAGTTTTTACTTCATCAAATATCAACACCACTTTATATTTATCGCAAAGATCCCGAACAGCTTCTAAGTAACCCTCGTCTGGAAGCACAATCCCGATATTTTCCAATACTGGTTCGACAATGAAGCAAGCAATAGTTTTTGAATGTTCTTCAAATAAATTTTCAAGAGCATCAGCATCATTAAACGGGACTACATAAACTTCACCAGCAACGCTTGCCTTTGGGATTACCGGAGTTGGAGCATCGGCAGGCCCGGCTTTATCTAGCGATGGCTTATTTGAAAACAAGACTGAGTCGTGGCTACCGTGGTAACCACCTTCAACTTTAACAACACCTTCTTTTCCTGAATATGCCCGTGCAGTTCTAACTGCGTACATAGTTGATTCAGTTCCTGAGTTAGTGAATCGAACTTGGTCAATTCCGAAACGGCGACAGATTCGTTCGGCAGCATCTCGGGAGAGCGGTGAAGGAGTTGTGAAGAGCGTGCCCACATCTAGTGAATCTCGAAGTTCTGAAACTACATCTGGATTCAAATGACCAGCGAGCATTGCGCCGAATCCCATTGATAGGTCAAGCATTTTGCGGCCGTCAACATCGGTCATCCATGCCCCTTTAGCGGAGACAATGGAAACCGGATATGGCTCAAAAGATTGAAAAGTTGAATGAGTACCGAGTGGAATAAATTGTGTAGCCAGTTGATATTCAAGACCAGACCCTAGTGTTGATTTCTTGTACATCTCCAACTGCTCTTGCATGACCTTTTCGAGACGAGACTTATCAAATGGTTTTGAATGCGTAGGTATGGAACGGAAAGTTTGAGAATGATGCGATTGGGTTTTCATTGCAATTTTGTACAATCAAAGGGTTCGTGTAGAACCGAAGTTTGAAGTGCACGCTCCTAGCGAAAGTTTGTGTTGCATGGGTAGTTTACCAGAGTTAATGTTTTAATCAACTCATAATTTATGCGTGATTTTCATAGACTTTTGATAAAAAAGTAATTAAATTTCAGGAATGAAGCAGCATTACAGCAAATTTGGCGTTTTTGGTATCTATTTTGGAATTATTTTAGCTTTTTTATCTTACGAAGTATTCAATAAAATTGATCCAACTTATCCACCCTTAGTGATGCGTGGCTGGTTGGATGCAAAAATTCCAATCGTTTCCATTTTTGTAGTTCCTTATTTGTCATTCCACTTATTGGCAGCTTTTATAGTTCCATATCTAAGTTTGAAGTTTGGAAGTTATAAGGCATTTCTTGTAAATGGTTTTGCAATTATTTTTGGGCAAGCTGCATTAGATGTTGCGTATTGGTTATTTCAGACTGAAGTCCCGCGCGCTAATGTCAGCGATCAAGGGTTCTTTAATTGGGTTTTGGTTCATGTAATTTATGGAAATGACCGGCCACTAAATGGATTTCCTTCTAATCATGTAACTTGGTCGGTTATTTCAATAATTGCGCTTTGGCGGTTACGTTATCGCACGCCTAAGACAGCTTGGTATTTAATGGCGTGGTTCATGTTGATACTTCCTGCGACTGTTTTTCTCGGACAACACTTCGTCATAGATATATATGGTGGAATTTTTGTTGCATTCACAGCTTATTGGGCTTGCATGTTCGTAATCGAGAAACCTAGGCTCGATATCCATCGGTAACTTCGCTTATGAGAGCAATCTCTCTCGGTGTATAGTTTTGCCACGTGCGGTTCTTAAATACTCCTACTTACGACCTTACCTATGACGATGTATTCATGGTTCCCAGTCGGTCCACTATCGCAAGCCGGATGGAAGTTGATTTAACAACATCAGATAACACCGGAACCACAATCCCAATTGTTGTTGCTAACATGACTGCGATTTCCGGTCGAAGAATGGCCGAAACTATCGCTCGGCGGGGTGGCATCGCCGTAATTCCACAAGATATTCCACTTCCGGTTGTTCATGATGTTATTCAATGGGTTAAGTCGCGTCATACCTTTTTTGATACTCCTATTACTTTGTCACCAAACCAGACCGTTGCCGATGCGGTTAGCTTGTTAAATAAGCGCGCGCACGGTGCGATTGTGGTACTTGAGAATGGAAAGCCAGTAGGAATTGTTACAGAAGAAGATTGTGAAGGAGTTGATCGCTTCACCCAACTTCACCAAATAATGAGTAAAGACTTAATAAATTTATCTGATTCCTGTAATCCAAAAGAAGCATTTGAATTTCTACATAACAATCGGAGAAAACTTGCCCCAGTTGTAAGTAAGTCTGGAGCGCTAGTTGGGATTTTGACTCGTGTTGGTGCGCTTCGTGCAACGCTTTACAAACCGGCACTTGATTCAAGTGGAAAGCTAAGAATCGCAGCTGCGATCGGAATTAACGGCGATGTAGCGGCAAAAGCTAAATCTCTAATTGAATCTGGTGCAGATGTATTAGTTGTTGACACTGCGCACGGCCATCAAATAAAAATGATTGAAGCAATCAAGGCGATCAGAGCTATATCGCCAAAAATCCCATTGGTTGCTGGAAACGTGGTTACTGCGGAAGGCACACGCGAATTAATTGAAGCTGGCGCGGACATAATTAAAGTTGGGGTTGGACCTGGCGCAATGTGTACTACCAGAATGCAAACCGGTGTTGGTCGACCACAATTTTCTGCTGTTTTGGAATGCGCAACAGAAGCTAAAAAATTTGGCAAACATGTTTGGGCTGATGGTGGCGTTCGCCATCCCCGCGATATCGCGCTCGCGCTCGCAGCCGGAGCCTCGCAAGTAATGATTGGCTCATGGTTTGCTGGTACTTACGAATCACCAAGTGATCTACATAGAGATTCAAACGGCCGGCTATATAAAGAGTCTTTTGGCATGGCATCGGCTCGGGCAGTTGCAGCTCGCACCGCAAATGAAGATGCATTTGATCGAGCTCGTAAATCAGTTTTTGAAGAGGGCATCTCAACATCGAGGATGTATTTAGATCCGCAACGGCCGGGCGTTGAAGACCTACTTGATGAAATTGTCGCGGGGCTGCGCTCATCCTGTACTTACGCTGGCGCCGCGAGCATTTCAGAGTTTGCCGAGAAAGCAGTCGTTGGAATTCAATCGGCCGCCGGCTATGCGGAAGGTCGCCCGCTACATTCTTCTTGGGTTAAATAAATATAAGCCTCAAGGTAATGTTGCTTCTGCAGGTGAAAATGCGTTCGTAGCTCAACGGATAGAGCATCGGTCTTCGGAACCGAGGGTTGGGGGTTCGAGTCCCTTCGAGCGCACCAGGCAAAATGGTTATAGGTTTCATCCAACGGCGTACTGGAGAGGAACCCACTTTGAGTAACGATGATGATGCAAATATCGATGACATCGTTACGGAAGAAATGTTGTGGGAGCGGATACCAGAGACTGAAGGCGAAGAGCGCGCAAATACTTATTACGAGTTAAGTGCAAGAATTTATGCACGCGGTCAATATGACGAAGCGTTGGCGCTCGCTGAAACCGCGCGAGATATTTATTCCGAACTTGGTGTGAACATTCCAAAAGAAGGTCTTGCGCAGGCTTACTCTGCAATTGGATATAACTTAAATCAGTTGAAACGAATGGATGAAGCTGCTGGCGCGATGAGCAAAGCCGTTGAATTGTTGCGCGAAAATAAATCACCAGTTGCACTTGAATTAGCTTGCACACTTGGTGAGTGGTGGTTTGCTTCAAAGGAATATCAAAAAGCTATTGAATGTATGAATGAGTGCGTTCAAGAACATTTAGTTGACGGCAATGAATTAGGCGCCGCAAATGATTTTCATTTAATTGGATGTAGCCACCGCGAATTAAAAGAATTTGATAAAGCGTTAACTGCATTTAAAGAGGCGCGTGTATTATTTAAGAGCGCAAAAGAAGTAATTCATGTAGCCCGGTGCGATCAAAAAATCGCACACTGCCTCATCGAACTGGATGATGCGTTAGGAGCGCTCGCCGCAGCCCAAAAAGCAATAGATGTCTTCACGACAGCGCACGACCACCCTCGCGAAACCTTCGCACTTTTTGAATACGGTAAAGCGCAAGTACTTAATGGTGAAACTGAAGCCGGTTTAGCATCCCTCGAAAAAGTATTAGATTCGGTAGCCGACGCAGAGCCAAAAGATTTTGAATTCATCGTAGAAATCGAGCGGAGAATTGCAACAATTTTGCGAACGCTAAACCGCGAGAGTGAAGCTCAAGAGATTGAGCGACGAGTTTCATCTGTTGAAGATGTGATTGCTGAATAACTTAACAGCAACAGCAACACTCCGATAAGCGCGCCGATTCCAGCCATAACTAACGGCAACTCAAAATCGTTTTTGCGCCAAAGTGCACCGCCCCAAATACCAGCACCCAATACGGCAAAGTTCATGGAAGCTTGGTAAAGACCTTGGGAGCGTCCTCGTTCAGTTTTGCTCGAAAGTTTTCCAATCCAAGATTTTCCAACACCATCAGTAAATGCTGGAAATAATCCATAAATTCCAAGTGCAGTTATCGCCAATAAATGGTTATTAGATGTACCAAGTAATAAGTAGGTAATTCCAAAAGCTGAGAGACCGATTGCATATGCATATTGTGGTTTGATTCGATCTGCAATTATTCCAGCAGGCATGGATGCAATTGTTGCAACTGCATTATAAAAAATATAAAGGAGTACAACGCTTCTAGTGGAGAAACCGATATCACTCAACCTAAGCAAAATTAAAATATCGGGAATATTCATTAATTGAATAAAAACTAATAACGCAATGGTTCGCTTCAGTGGAGCACTAAGTGAGACTTTAGGAGATTTTACTTTTACTTTTACAGGTTCTTGTTTAGGAAAATAGCTTTCTTTGACGAAGAATGTTAATGCTGCAGAAAGTATTGCGGGAATAATTGCAAAGACCGCGACTTTTCGTACATCATCGTGAAAAATTACCAATCCCCAAAGCGCAAAGAAAGGACCAATTACTGCGCCTAAATTGTCGCCCATGCGATGGAAGCCAAAAGCTTTGCCAAGATGTTCTTTTTCTACGCTATCGGTAATTAACGCATCCCGAGGCGCAGAACGGATACCTTTTCCGATTCGATCGGTGATTCGACCAATGAGGACTTGTCCCCAAGTTGCAGAGAAAACTACTAGCGCCTTACCAACTCCAGCCAATGAATATCCGACAGCGACAAATGGTTTGCGTCCGATGCGATCGCTATATTTTCCGCTCCAAAGTTTGGCAAATCCAGCTGCAGCTTCAGCGGCACCTTCTATCATTCCAAGCGCAATTGGTGCTGCGCCTAAAACAGTTGTTAATAAAATCGGTAATAACGGGTAAAGCAATTCACTGGCTGCATCTTGAGTTAACGAAACCAAAGTTAGTAAAATTAAATTTCTAGATAACCAAGATTTACGCATCAGGCAAAGCTCCTGTAGGTAGGTGTTGCATGCCCCAGGCATACATTGCAATTGCACCGGCTGCCGAAGCGTTCATAGATCTAGTAGATCCATATTGTTGGATGGCTAATACTTCAGTACATACTGCGATTGCTTCATCCGACATACCAGCACCTTCTTGACCAAAAAATAAAATACAACTTCTTGGCAACTTTGAAGTTTCAAGTTGCTTTGAAACTGAAACATTATCGATACCAATGATTGGGCAATTATTTTCATCACTCCAGGCTTTGAAATCTGAAATAGTAGGATGGTGAATCACCGTCAAATATTTATCCGTCACCATTGCGCCGCGGCGGTTCCAATCTCGTTTACCAACTATATGGACACTTGAAACGTTAAAAGCATTTGCGGTTCTAATCACCGAACCAATATTTAAATCGTGCTGCCAATTTTCTATTGCAATTCTTAATGGATTTCGATTTGTATCTAAATCCGCAACAATTGACGCCACTTTCCAATAGCGATACTTATCCAAAACGTTACGTCGATCGCCATTCTCGAGAAGTTCTGAATCAAAATGATCTTCAGTCGGCCATGGCAAATTATGTGGACCAACACCAACAACTGGATAAAACTCACCTGGTCCAATAACGGGCGGATTGCTCATAGTTCAATACTCTACTGATATTCATCACGGAGGCGAAAAATGAGTAAGCAAAATAGTAAATCCTGGGTGCCAATCTATATAGCGCTCGGCTTTGTTTGGGGCTGCTCATTTATTTTTATAAAATTAGGATTGGAATTCTTAACTCCATTTGGAGTCGCGTTTGGCAGATGCGCACTCGGCGCAGCAACGCTTTTAATGGTTGTTAAGATTCGGAAAATTGCATTGCCAAAGTTCGGAATAATCTGGCTACATCTCTGGGTTATTTCATTACTGCTCAACACTCTTCCAGGAATCTTTTTTGCTCTAGCTGAGACCAAACTAACTTCGATCCTGGCGGGCATAATTAACGCAACGACACCACTAATGACTCTGATTGTCATTTTGATTGCATTCCGAGAAGAAAAACCAAAATCGCATCAGGTTTATGGATTATTAATTGGCGCACTCGGCGTTGCCACCGTACTAGGTGCCTGGAATGGAATTGGTAAGAATCCATTGTGGGCGGTACTCGTATTATTAGGCGCAGTAACTTGTTATGGAATTTCATATCCCTATTCTCGTAAATTTATTATTCCGTTGAAACTGCAAGCCGAGTCGCTAGCTGCAACTCAAGTTTCATTAGCTGCAATCACACTTCTGCCACTCTATTTGTTTGATGGTATTGCAGAAGATAATTATGGAACCGGTCCAGTTCTTGCAATGGTGGTGCTGGGAGTTTTTGGTAGCGGTTTTGCATACATATGGAATTTTCAAATAATTGAAAGAGCCGGAAGCGCAATTGCAAGCTCAGTAACTTATGTAACCCCAATTGTTGCAGTTGCCGTAGGAATTATTTTTCTCGGTGAAACTTTGTCTTGGAATGAACCGCTGGGATGTCTAATTGTGTTATTTGGCGCAGCTCTTTCGCAAGGCAGATTGTCGCGCAGAACTACAAAGGCTTAGGCTGCACCAATGCGGAGATTAACGTTTGCGATATTTTCGCTTTTAATACTCACAGCCACGTTTGCAAGTGCTGTCGAAACAGTAGTTCCATCAGAAAATAGCGCGCTTCCTTCGAAATTTGTATTTTATGCAAAGTCAATCAAATTGGCTGGACCAGGGTTAATTGTCATTGACCCGAGTACAAGTACAACGCTCTTCGACGAAGCTTCAGAAGTTCCTAGAGCTCCAGCATCAGTATTTAAATTGGTATCTACCTTTGCGGCGTTGAAATATGTTGGCCCAGACTTTCAATTCAAGACGAAGATATTTACGACTTCCTCCAAAAATACCTATCTTTTAGATGGCAATTTAGATCCATGGCTTACATCAGATATTAAGTTAGCAAAAAAGAATGGTCAGAGGTATTTACCAAATTTAATAAGTAAAGCTAACAAAGTTAATGCAAAATCAATAACGATTGAGCATACTGGAGTATTTACTAGAGATTTAGAAAATCTTTCTAAGTATTTAAAAGCTAGACATATTTTCGTAAAGTTTCGAGAATTAACTCCTGATATTGCTGGCACGCATGCAAAAACGGAGATTGCTACTTTAACTTCACTACCAGTTTCAGAGATGGTTAAGTTCGCTATTTTGTGGAGCGATAATCAATTGGCCGATCGATTAGGAAGAGCCGCTGCACGTGTTAAGAGCGGAACATCGGATCAGATCGGAATTCAAAATACATTTACTGCAGCGCTAACTGCGTATGGAATAAATACAGTAGGACTTAACGTAATTGATGGCAGTGGCTTATCCCAAGAAAACAAAGTTTCAGCGCGGACGATTGCCGAAGTACTAATTCAAATTCGGAATGATCCATTATTTTCACCGATTTATGAAGGCTTACCAGTGGCTGGTAAATCAGGTACTTTAAAGAAGCGATTCTTAACGACTGCTCCTAATGCAGTTGGATTAGTTCACGCAAAAACTGGTTTTATCAATACGACTGTCAGCTTGGCTGGTTATGTAACCGTTGGAAGTAAAGAGTATGTATTCGCAGTAATTGCAGATAAATTGGAACCTAAATGGGTTGCTAGAAATCGAGCCCGTGAAACTATTGATTCAATGCTAGGAACAATTGCGCAACCACCAACACCTTAAAACTATTTGTTATCAAAAACCTTTATTGATCCTTTGTAACACGCAACCCAGGTTCGATCATTTATTGGTTCGTATGTAACACCAATCGGGTCCGGACAAACTTTTACAGTTTGTAAAACCTTAAAATCACTAGTCCTAATTTTAGAAAGCGTCGCACTATTAAAATTTACTACAAAGAGCGCAGTTCCATCGGTAGAAATATCCAAACTTCGAGTTGCTTTGCCAGTAGTTACTGTTTTTACAACTTTATTCGAGGCAAGATCTAGCGCAACAACTTTGCCAGAAGCGTTAAGGGTTGCATAAATAGTTTTTTGGTCTGGTGAAAAAACAAGAGCTCGAGGGTTAGGTCCGATCGGGATGGTTTTATCTGCAAAAGTTTTTAAATCTATCTGATGGATTACTGCGCCGCCCATTTGAGCCACATATGCAAATGCAGAATCATTTGAAACCGTTATACCGCGAGGGTAAGCGCCAATTTTAATCTTTTTAACAATTTTTTGAGTCGCGACCGAGATTACTTGAAGGTCATAAGAGCACCAATGCGAAACTAAAATATATTTATTATCTGGGGTTACTTTTACGACCTTAGGTACTATGCCAACTTTATATGCGGCATCAATTGTGAAAGTTTCAAGGTTTATTCGATACAAGAAGCTGGAGTCATAACCAGAACTAGGGCTGCAAACATCATGTCCCTCATGGTTAAAACCCTTACCGTACATTGCATAATTAGTTACATATAAATATTTTCCATCTGGTGAATAAGCACCTTCAACGGGCGCACCTTGATGAGTTCCGGTATATCCAGAGAAACCAAGCGCAGTTAGATCTACTCGGTCAGAAACAGTTGCTTTAAGTTCGAAAGTATTGGAATCATAAAAAGTAACTGAATGTTTATACATCATGTTATGTGCACTAACTAAACCATTTGGCGAAGCTAAGACCGATTTAGGTTGAATCGAACCCGTTATCGTTTTAACTAATACCATTTTCTTGGTATCGGAAGTTGTCGACTCTTCAGCAAAAGCACTATTTGCGACTAAAAGTGAAGTTATAAAGAGAAAAGAAAAGTGGCGTAATCTCCGTTTGGACATTGCGCCACTTTATCTAACTTATAGAGGATTTATAAATTAATCGTCGCTTTCGTCCTCTTCGTCTTCACCATCATCATCGCCAGCATCATCGCCACCACGCGCACCATTTGGAACTGTTGGTGCCGAAATTTTTGGTAGTGGTGCTGGGTTGGAAACATTTGGTTGCGGTGCACTAGCTTGCGGTGCGCTAACTTTAGGTGCGGCTGGAGTTTCTGCATCCGAAGGAGACTTTGATAAACCGTAGGCAGTCGCCGATAGAGCGATTGCAGTAATTGCTAGGACGGGTAGAACTCGATTCTTCTGCAATCGATTTATCGGCATCGATTTTTCATCAGAAGCATCAGCTACATGTTCGAACCATTCTGGCTTTTCCTGTGGTTGGTCTGTCATGGCAGGAAAGTATCGGGATATTCTGAGAATAAACAGTGAGCAATAGTTAAGTTGACTGAGTAAACCTGACCAATCTCAGCGTCAAGGTGAGTAGGGTGGCCGATTGTGAAGGCAAAAGGCATCGCTCCATATATCGCTCTGATGAAATTGCGCGTAGTAGAGCTCTTATTGGTTACAACACTGCCATCACTTTTCTTGGCAGCTCATGGAGTGCCTCCTTTAGTTGTTTCAATCGCAACCTTAATAGGTGGGACATTGGCGGCTGGTGCAGCAAACGCTTTCAATCAAGTAATAGAGAGTGATGTAGATAAATTGATGGGGCGAACCTCAAAGCGACCTATTGCAAGTGGACAGATAACTGAAATGCAGGCTCTTTATTTTGCATTTGGAATCACAATAGTCTCGTTAGTAATTATGGCGATTTGGACTACGCCGCTCGCAACTGGCCTTACGATTGCCGCAATAACTTTTTATGTTTTTATTTACACAATTGGATTGAAACGTCGAACTTCGCAGAACATCGTTTGGGGTGGAATTGCCGGTTGCTTTCCCGTAGTGATTGGGTGGTCTGCAATAACTGGCGACGTGTCAGTGACCTCAATCTGGTTTTTCTTATTGATTTTCTTCTGGACGCCACCGCATTTTTGGGCTTTAGCGATTAAATATAAGGACGATTACGCAAAAGCTGGAATTCCAATGTTGCCGGTTGTGGCACCGATGAAGAATGTTGCTGCCCAAATGTGGTTCCACACGATTGCGATGGTTATTACTTCATATTTTGTCGTTACAACCGCAGCTCTACCTAATTGGATATTAATTTTGACTGGGATTTTAGGTTTAGGTTTTATCTGGCTGATGACAAAGCTAAAGGGAGATAAGGCCGCAATCAATAGAGCAGCAGCCGCAATATTTCACGGATCAATTACTTATCTCAGCGGATTCTCAGTTCTATTGGTAATCGGTGCGTTGGTTATATAAGGTGCAGGCATGTCTGAACTAGCGATTTCAGTTAAAGACCTAACAAAAAATTATGGTGCTCGAGTTGCGGTATCGCACGCAACTTTCGATGTTCCCTACGGAACAATCTGTGGCTTTGTCGGTCCAAATGGATCTGGTAAAACCACAACGATTCGAATGTTGTTAGGT
>DKNC01000060.1 GCA_002470135.1 Actinobacteria bacterium UBA7398
AGACCTGAGTTGCTTTTCTTAGATGAGCCAACAACTGGTTTCGATCCTGAAGCTCGACGTGCATTTTGGGAATTAATCCGAAACCTTCGCGATGAGGGAACTTCAATTTTATTAACTACCCACTATTTAGATGAGGCTGAAGCGTTAGCCGATCGGGTGGCCGTTATTAATAATGGCCAGATTCTAGAAGTAGCAACCCCGAAAACGCTCGGTGGTCGACAAAATTCTAAAGTTGAGATTTCTTGGTTGGAAAATGGCGAACCCCGATCTAGCTTTAGCGATACTCCTACTGCAACGGTTCAAGAATTAGCGACGCGGTTAGGCGGCGAAATCGCTGGGTTAACGGTTACTCGCCCAACTTTGGAGGACATATATCTCAAAATGATTGGTGAAAATTCATGAAACAAATTTCAATTATTAAATTGGGGTTAGCTAGAGGTGCGCTTGAAATAAAACAATTCAATCGACAACGTGAATCGGTAGTATTTACAATCTTATTTCCGGTAATTTTACTATTTATTTTTGGTTCGGTTTTCAACGACAGTATCGCTCCGGGTGTAACTTTCAGCCAATATTTTGTGGCAGGAATGATCGCTTCTGGCTTAGTAAATTCTGGATTCCAACAACTTGCAATTTCAATTCCAATTGAACGAGATTTAGGAACGCTAAAGCGATTACGCGGCACGCCCATGCCTGCTACTGCATATTTCATTGGAAAAGGAATTCAAGTTCTTTACTCGATGTTCTTACAGTTAACACTCTTATTATTTTTTGGGACTATCTTTTTTGGACTTGAACTTCCGACCCAGCCAACTAAGTGGCTTACTTTTACTTGGTTAATAATCTTGGGAACCGCCTCATCAACCCTTCTTGGAATTGCATTCTCTGTTGTACCTAAATCTGGCCGAGGTGCGTCTGCAGTAGTGTCACCAGTTGTAATCGTGCTCCAATTCTTTAGTGGAGTTTTCTTTATCTTCACTACCTTGCCATCATGGATGCAACATTTTGCAGCGATATTTCCACTAAAATGGTTAACCCAAGGAATGCGTTCAGTCTTCTTGCCCGATAGTTTCGCCACTCAAGAAGCTGCTAAATCTTGGGAAATAAATAAAATTGCCATTATTTTGATCGCTTGGTTAATTGCTGGAGTTTTCATCTCGCTCAAAACTTTTAAGTGGACGAAGGAATGAAGCACAAATTAGATATTTTCCTCGCCGCACTATTAATTTTTACTGTTAGCGTGCCAACGACAAGTGAAGCCACCTCAAAGCCGGCCACAAAAGCAACTGCTAAACCGATTAAATCACCACCTCCGTTATGGCCACCAGTTGGATTTGTTGCTAAAGATGGGGTCTATGCAAAAATTCCAACCGGAAAAGAATTGATTGGCGTGCTTTCCGCCAAAACCACGCTAGCTTCGGAAGTTAAACTTTGTAAGAAATATGCTTGCGGTGCGGTAATAGTTGCGGCAGAAAAAGCTTGCCAATGGTGGGAAATTCATTCAGTTGTTTATGGGCCCACATCGGAAGTTGATACGGCTACCGTCCGATATGGCTCGACTAAAACCATTGCAAAATCGACTTCCTCACAAGAGCAAAAGACTATTCTTTTGATTAGCAAGGAGCCACTGGTTTCGGGGGTTTACATCAGTGGAATTAGGCTTATGTGCCAACGCGGCGCATCCATAATTCCATATCCATCAAATAGTTACGCACCAGATTCGGCGCGAATAAAGAATTAGCGATTAGCTCCAGGAACCCAGAGTTCATCGCCATGTTTTTTATTTTCATATCGCGCTAATACGAATAATAAATCTGAAAGTCGGTTCAAATACTTTGCCGTTAACGGATTTACTCCGGTACCAAACCCATGAATAGCATGCCAAGTGCATCGTTCGGCTCTACGAGTAATAGTTCTAGCAACATGCAAATGTGAAGATGCCGGGGTTCCAGAAGGTAAAACAAAAGAACGGAGTGGTTCTAATTCAGCATTATATTTATCAATCTGCTCTTCTAAATAAGAAATCTGGGTTTCTAAAACTCGGAGCGGTTCATGGGCTGGCGCATCAACAACTGGGGTACAAAGGTCAGCCCCAACATCAAATAAATCGTTTTGGATACGTACCAATAATTTGCGCACATCACTATTTAAGGTTTCAACAGTTAAGACAACACCGATGTAAGAATTTGCTTCATCGACCGTTGCATAAGCTTCTAATCGAGGATCGTTTTTTGATGTGCGGCTCATATCGCCTAACGAAGTTGTGCCATCATCACCAGTTTTTGTATATATCCGCGTCAAATTAACCATAGTATGAGCCTAATAGAGCCATTACGATGTAGCCAATTAGAAGCGCCGATTGATTAATTTAGGGAGGCCCGCCATGCTCGATCGCTTCAAAGTCGTCGGCGGCGCTTCTCTAAAGGGCGAAGTTTCGGTAACGGGTGCAAAGAACTCAGTTTTAAAATTGATGGCGGCATCGCTACTGGCCGTAGGCAAAACCACGATTAGAAATGTTCCAAAAATTGCTGATGTTGAAATTATGTCTGAGTTATTGTCGCGATTAGGTTGCAAAGTAGTGCATGATGAAAAAAATAGCTTAATCACAATCGAAGTCCCAGAAAAACTAGGTCACCGTGCTGATTATGATTTAGTGCGAAAAATGCGCGCATCTATAAATGTTTTGGGACCGTTAGTTGCGCGCCTTGGTGAGGCAGAAGTTGCGCTGCCTGGTGGCGATGCTATCGGATCGCGCGGTTTGGATTTTCATTTGAAGGGACTTGCTGAACTTGGTGCAACTGCGCATAACGAGCATGGCTATGTAATTGCAGAAGCTCCTAATGGCTTAGTTGGCGCAGATATCACGCTAGATTTTCCTAGCGTAGGTGCAACCGAAAATATTATGACTGCTGCAGTATTAGCTAAAGGTAAAACTACTTTAGATAATGCTGCTCGTGAACCCGATATCGTTGATCTTGGGAATTTTTTAATTGCGATGGGCGCTGATATTTCTGGTCTTGGAACACCTAAAATTTTAATAACTGGAGTTAAAACCCTTTCACCGACTGATCACACCACTTTGCCAGATCGCGTTGTTACTGGAACTTGGGCATTTGCGGCCGCAATAACGCAAGGTGATATCACTATTCATAATTGCCGACCTAATGATTTAGAAGTTCCGCTAGATAAATTGGTTTTAGCTGGCGCCGTAATTACTACGACAAAAGATGGCATTCGGGTAAAAATGGATCATCGGCCAAAAGCAATAGATGTTGCAACCCTTCCCTACCCAGGTTTTCCAACTGATCTGCAACCCATGATTATTACGCTGAATTCAATCGCGGATGGCGATGCAATTGTGACTGAGAATGTATTTGAAGGGCGTTTTATGTTCGTAAATGAACTAACTCGGTTAGGTGCAAAAATTCGAGTTGACGGGCATTACGCGGCCATCTCTGGAATTCCACAATTATCTTCAGCCCCTGTGGTTGCTACCGATATTCGTGCGGGTGCGGGCTTAGTTTTAGCTGGCTTAGTTTCTGACGGAATTACCTTTGTTGAAGGCGGATTCCACATTGATCGTGGTTATCCGAATTTTGCCAAACAGTTGGAGTTACTTGGAGCAGATGTTACGAGAGTTGATTAATTTAATTAATCGGTACTTTCACCAAGGATAGAAACCCGATCCTTAGCCACAGATAAAAATCCTCCATGTACGTTAAATTCGGAAAGAGTTCCATCAACACCTTTAATTGAAACTAATCCATCTACAAGTACACCGAGAAGCGGAGTGTGTCCAGGAAGAATGCCAAGATCCCCATCGAGAGTTCGAGCAGAAATCTGGGTGGCTTCACCCGACCAGACTCGCTTCTCTGGTGATACTAATTCGACTTTTAGTTTGCCCATTTTTAGTTCTTAGCCAACTCTGCAGCGCGACGTTCAACATCATCTAGGCCACCGCACATAAAGAACGCTTGTTCAGGCACATGGTCATAGTCACCATTAGCGAGCGCGTCAAATGCGGAAATCGTTTCAGTAAGTGGCACAAATGAACCATCGAGGCCAGTAAATACTTTAGCAACGAAAGTATTTTGCGAAAGGAAGCGTTGGATACGACGAGCGCGACCAACCAGGATTCGATCTTCTTCGGAAAGTTCATCGATACCAAGAATTGCGATGATGTCTTGTAAATCCTTGTAACGCTGCAAAATTTGCTTGATTCGGTTTGCAACGCGGAAGTGATTATCACCAATGTAACGGGGATCGAGAATTCTAGAAGTTGAATCGAGTGGATCTACCGCTGGATAGATACCCAATTCTGAAATTGGACGAGATAACACAGTAGTTGCATCTAAGTGCGTAAAAGTAGTGTGTGGCGCTGGATCTGTGATGTCATCGGCAGGTACATAAATCGCCTGCATCGAAGTAATCGAGTGTCCGCGAGTAGATGTAATACGTTCTTGTAATACACCCATTTCATCAGCAAGGGTTGGTTGGTAACCCACAGCGGATGGCATACGTCCTAGAAGTGTTGATACTTCAGAACCAGCTTGGGTGAATCGGAAAATATTGTCGATGAAGAGCAAAACGTCTTGCTTCTGCACATCTCGGAAATATTCCGCCATTGTTAGAGCTGAGAGCGCAACCCGCAAACGAGTTCCAGGTGGCTCATCCATCTGACCGAAAACTAATGCGGTCTTATTGATAACGCCGGTCTCGGTCATTTCCAAGAATAAGTCGTTACCTTCACGAGTACGTTCACCAACGCCAGCAAATACTGAAACGCCACCGAAGTTTTCAGCGACGCGGTAAATCATTTCTTGAATAAGAACGGTCTTACCAACACCTGCACCAC
>DKNC01000063.1 GCA_002470135.1 Actinobacteria bacterium UBA7398
GCATATCTGACTGCATCTTCAACCCAAATTAGTGGGCCAATTGGTCCAACTGTGGCAGTTGAATAGTCATAAGTCATAATCCGCAATCGATCTATATATGGTGCGATATTTTTCCAGTCATAAACAGTGTAACCCTTTCGTTTTGTGGCTGGATCGAAATCAACTGGGGCTGTGATAGAAAGTATTTTCATATCCGCGTGTAACGAGGCAGAGAGTTCCTTAACAAAAGCTACCCACCGCGGCCTTGTTGTATCCCAAGTCGTGTTGCCATCAATGAAAGCAAAATTTTCAAAATCTAGATCGATACCGTCAAAATTATTGACTTTAACTAAGTTGGTAATTGTGGCAACAATATTAGCTCTCGATTGCTGATTAGCTAAAAGATTACTTAATACCAACTTTTCGGTGCCATCGGTAATCGTCGGAATGATTCCAATATTTAGATTACGAAGTGTTGTGATCGAAACTGACATCGGATCGGTCAATTTAGCGGCTGCATATAAATCAAGAATATTTTTCTCACCTTTTAGCGTGTACCAAAACGGTGAAACTTCGCGAATCAAATCTTGATTAACAACTACTGAAGCAATTGAATTTTTTACCGAGTAATAAGGTACCCACCCACTTAATATTTTTCGCGCTGGCAAATCTGCAGCGCTAATTGGTTGTGGCAAAATAATTAATTGGGATAAGAGAGTAATTACTAATGCGCTGATTAATTGCTTTGCTACTGATTTCATTAAGGCTTTGGCGTATCTGGTTCTTTTCGAAGACCGGCATGAATTTCTTTACATGTAGGACAGATTGGAAATCGTTCTGGATCACGGTTTGGTATCCATTTTTTTCCGCAGAGCGCGGTCACTGTTTTCCCGGAGACCGCCGACTCAACAATTTTCTCTTTCTTTACATAATGCGAGAAGCGCTCATGATCACCTTCGTCGAGCCGTTCCTCAACGGGAGCGACAATCGTGTCGGTATCAGTATCTCGCCCGCGTGTAAATAAACCCATGCGCGAATCATAATCTCTGTGATTAAACTAAGCAGATGAAAGACCTACTGCGTACCGAACATTTATCGCGCGCCGATATCGATTTGATATTGGATACCGCGGCGCAGTTCGCTGAGAATCCACTTCGCTCTAATACAGCGCTGGCCAATAAGACGGTCGCAATTTATATGACTAAACCCTCTACTAGAACGCGACTTGCATCTGAAACTGCAGTTGCACACTTGGGTGGTTCTCCCATTTTTGTTCGCGGAGATGATCTGCAATTGGGTCGCGGTGAAACTATCGCAGATACCGCAAAAATCATTAGCGGTTTTTGCAGCGCTATGATAATTAGAACTTTTGCCCAAGCCGATGTCGATGAACTTGGCGCGCATTCCACGATTCCAATTATTAATGCACTTACTGATGATGATCACCCAACCCAATTACTTGCCGATTGGCTAACTATCCGCGAAAACTTTGGCACTGATATTTCTGGAAGAAAATTTGTTTACTTAGGCGATGGAAATAATATGGCTAATTCTTGGTTGATTATGGGCGCAATTATGGGAGCACATGTAGTTGCCGCTACTCCATCTGGTAAGTGGGCGCCAAGCACACGTGCAATTGAAGTTGCCACAAATATTGCTAAGCGTTCTGGCGGAAAAGTTGAAGTTATAAATGATCCAGAAGCTGCCGCAAAGGATGCATCAGTTTTATATACTGATGTTTGGATGTCGATGGGCGACCCAGAATCAGAACGTAAAGAAAAAATTGCAGTGCTGGCCCCATTTGCAGTAACGGAACCACTAATGTCATTGACCGCTAAGGATTCGATTTTTATGCATTGTCTTCCCGCACATCGCGGTGAAGAGGTTGCAGCAAATGTGATTGACGGAACAAAATCTGTTATCTGGCGTGAGGCTTTTCATCGCCGCACCACCATTCAGTCACTTCTATTTCACCTAATCAAGGGTGAAATTGTTGGCTTTAAGCAGTAATCTCAGACCCATGCGTGTATTGGTTCCTAAAGAAATAAAATCTGGCGAAAAACGAGTAGCTCTAGTCCCAGACATAATCTCGAAGTTAACTCGCGCTGGCTTAACAGTTGCCATCGAATCTGGCGCAGGTACCGATTCTCAAGCCACAGATAGCGAATTTCAAGCCGCCGGTGCTGAGATTATCGCTACTTCAAATATTCAAAGTGAATTAGGTAAAGCTGATGTTGTGGCATCGGTGCAACCGTTAACTCCAGATCAATTCAAATCAGTAAAAAAAGGCGCTGTCACAATTTCATTCTTATCGCCAACTACTGCGACTGATTCAATCGAAGCTGCAACTTCTGCTGGTGTTACTGCATTTTCACTTGAAATGGTGCCACGAATTTCGCGCGCGCAATCAATGGATGCGCTAACTTCACAAGCTCTTTGTGCCGGATATCGCGCGGCTCTAGTTGGTGCCGAAATGTCGCCAAGATTTTTCCCACTATTAATGACTGCTGCTGGAACCGTAACACCGGCACAAGTTTTGGTATTAGGCGCAGGCGTTGCTGGTTTGCAAGCAATCGCAACTTCGCGTCGACTTGGCGCAGTTGTTTCTGCGTATGACGTTCGTCCATCTTCTGCGGATGAAGTTCGTTCAATGGGTGCAACTTTTATCGAATTGGGACTTGAAGCGCTGGAAGGTGCTGGCGGATATGCCCGTGAAATGACCGAGGAGCGCGCTGCTAAACAACGCGAACTTCTAACCCCCTTTATTACAAAATCAAATGTACTTATTACTACGGCAGCTGTTCCTGGTCGATCAGCTCCACGACTTGTAACCGCAGAAATGTTTAGCAAGATGGCACCTGGTTCAATCATTGTTGACTTAGCTGCTGAAACTGGCGGCAACGTTGAGGGATCAATAGCAGGCGAAATAGTAGTTACCGCAAATGGCGTGAAGATTTGGGGCGGGAAGGATGTTCCGTCACAACTTCCGTTCCATGCATCTTCGCTCTACTCGCGAAACGTAGTGAATTTGTTGCTCTTAATGACGAAGACGGAGAGCGCCGATGGCAAAACCTCCGGAACTATCGCTCCAGATTTTGCCGATGAAATTATCGATTCGGCTGCGTTGACCCACGAAGGTGCAAAACGTACGCCGCAATTAAATGGAGGTAAGAAGTAATGGAACCAATGGCAATTGTCGCTATCTTCGTACTAGCAGTTTTTGTTGGTTTTGAAGTGGTTTCTAAAGTTTCTTCGACTCTCCATACCCCGTTAATGAGCGGTGCCAATGCGATTCACGGCGTTATTTTGGTTGGTGCAATCATCGTCGCTGATCACAGCAATACAAATTTAGAACTCGGGTTATCGGTTGCTGCCATCATCTTAGCCACCATAAATATGGTGGGCGGGTTTGTGGTTACAGATCGAATGTTAGAAATGTTTAAAGGAAAAGGTAAAGAGAGAGCGAAGGATTCAAAGTGAGCCGCGCTATCTACGATTTAATCGGGTTATCTGCCGGCGTATGTTTCATTCTCGCGCTTAAAGGATTGTCACATCCGCGCACGGCACGCCGCGGTAATTTAATTGGCGCACTCGGTGCAACTATTGCAACTCTTGTAGTTTTCTTCTATGCCAGCGAAGGTTCTTCGCTTCCGCTAAATAATCTTGGTTGGATTCTTGGCGCTATGGTCGTCGGTTTATTAATTGGCGTACCGGCCGCACGTAAAGTACAGATGACTCAAATGCCACAACTAGTTGCGTTATTTAATGGTGTTGGTGGCGGCGCCGCAGCTCTAGTTGCAATCGTTGAATATTTGAAGTTAGGTGATGGCGCGGCGGTTGCCAAAGTTGTTGCGACAGTATTTACCGTAATTGTCGGTTGCGTTTCATTCTCTGGTTCGATCATTACCTTTATGAAGTTACAAGAGTTAATGACTACTCGCCCCGTTGTATTCCCGGGCGGCCGCTTTGTAATTGCAGGAACGTTAGTTGCGGTACTAGCTTCGGGCGGTTGGGTAATAAGCGCACTTGGCACTATGCCACTCCTAGTTCTTGCTGGTTTATCGCTGCTTTTTGGCGTGCTCTTTGTGCTCCCAGTTGGTGGCGCAGATGTGCCGATTGTTATCTCGCTCTTAAACGCATTTACTGGTTTAACAGTTGCCGCAAGTGGTTACGTACTTGATTCCACACTTTTAATTATTGCGGGAACACTTGTTGGCGCATCCGGAACAATCTTGACTCGTTTAATGGCGGAAGCAATGGGTCGTTCCCTCTTTGGCACGCTCTTTGGCGCATTTACCGCAAAGCCACAAGATGTTGCAGTTGGCGGCGAAACTCGGCCAGTTCGTTCTGGCTCACCAGATGATGTTGCGATTTTGCTTAACTATGCTCGCCGCGTTGTAATCGTTCCTGGCTTTGGATTAGCGGTTGCACAAGCACAACATACTGTTCGTGAATTAGCAGATTTATTATCAGCTAAAGGAATTGACGTTGCATATGGAATTCACCCAGTTGCAGGTCGTATGCCTGGCCATATGAACGTCTTGTTGGCGGAAGCAAATGTTCCTTACGAAC
>DKNC01000007.1 GCA_002470135.1 Actinobacteria bacterium UBA7398
GCGCTCCGAAACCGCAAGGTAATGTCAGTTTGGATTAATCAGAGCGAATTACCAGATTTTGAATATCGCGAAACAATTTTGTTGCTAAAAGACCTTCCAATTAAGAAAGTTAAAGCGGGCGACCGGAGCGAGTTAAATTCTAAGTATGGAAAAATTGTTGCGGCGGTGCTCTGGCCTAAAGATTCGAGTTCTGGCAGTGATACCCAATCGCTCGGGGGCGAAGGTTCGGCGATAAATAATGGCAGCATCGCCATCGAGTTTGATTTAGCGGGCGTAACAGTATTTGCCGCGGGAGATTTAGAACCTGAGCCGCAAACCGCGTTGTTGCAAAGGGGTTCATTGCACCGAGTAACAATTCTAAAAATGTTTCACCATGGTTCTAAATATCAAGATTTTGCAGCGTTAAAAAAATTGTCACCTGCAATAACGCTAATCAGCGTTGGGAGTGGAAACTCATACGGTCACCCAGCTCTTAAAACCTTAGATAGCCTCGATCAAATCGGGTCGAAAACCTTTAGGAGTGACTTGGCTGGCGCAATTTCGTTGGCTTGGAGTTACGATTCGCAGCATCGCATGGTTTTGAGCAGTCGGAACTCCGGAAAAGAATGGTGGCGAATTAGGTGGTCATGAACGCATCAATGGTGCTAATTCAAGGCGCTGAAAGCGTTTTAGTAGATCGCGCTGTTTCGGAAATTTTAAAAGCAAAAGTCGGTGCTGAAATAACCCAACTTGAAGGCGCTGCGGTAGAAATCGGAAACTTTGCAGACGCGACGGCACCATCACTATTCTCCGAATCTAGAATTTTAGTTATCAAAGATATGCAAGATTTGGTGATGGATGTGCAAGAGGAAATAGAACGTTACTTAACAGAACCAGACCCAGCCTTACTTTTAATTTTTACCCACAAAGGTGGCATCAAAGGAAAAGCGCTACTTGAGAAAGTTAAGAAGCTAAAGCCCGAACTAATTACCTGTGAACCTATAAAAAAAGAGAGCGAAAAGTTAGATTTTGTGCGCCGGGAATTTGTTAGGTTGCAACGTAAAATTGATAACGACGCAGTGCAAGCTCTGGTCGATGCGCTAGGTAGCGACATCCGAGAGCTAACTGGAGTTTGTAGCCAAATAGCATTTGATACGCCAAACCCAAAATCTGCAATAACTGTCGAGGATGTAAATAAATATCAGCAAGGACGGATTGAAACTACTGGATTTGATGTTGCTGATGCCACCCTTGATGGAAACCCGGAAGCTGCGCTAATTGCACTTCGTAATGCACTTGCAACTGGTACCGATCCAGTAATGATTACAAGTGCGTTAGCGAGCGCGATTCGCACACTTGCAAAAGTTTCTGGAGCGCCACGAGGTGCTAAGTCATTTGAATTAGCTGGATCACTTGGACTAGCGCCGTGGCAGATTGATAAAGCACGACGCCAACTCAGTAATTGGTCACCAGCTGCAATTGCGCATGCGGTTCAAGAAGTTGCTACTGCAGATGCCGCAGTAAAAGGCGCTGCCGTTGATCCGATTTATGCGCTAGAAACCGCGATTTCTGCCATCGCTACCGGGCGAAAAAAGGCCAGTTTGAGTCGAAGCTAAGCAGGCTGGTAGCCTTACCGCCTTAATCAGCCGAAGGTCCCTTAGGCGAGAATAGATAAGTAAAGATGGAAGGTTTAGTTCGTGGCCAATATTAAGTCTCAGATCAAGCGTATTAAGACCAATGACAAAGCTCGTGAGCGGAATAAATCTGCGCGTTCAACCATTAAGACCGCGATTCGCCGTTTCCGTGATGCGCTAACTTCTGGCGATAACAAGGCAATCACAACTGAACTACAAAAAGCTTCCCGCCTTCTAGATGTTGCCGTAGCAAAAGGTGTTATTCACACTAACCAAGCTGCTAATAAAAAATCTGCAATGGCAAAGTCGGCTCACAAAGCTGGCGTTAAGTAATTTCTTCGGTCTTCTTGGACCGAACCGGGTTTTAAGTGTTTAAAGTCGGGATTAGGTGGATTAAGCAATGCCTGCAATCTCGTTAAACAAAGCGCCACAACCGGCCGCAACCGATCCAGCCCAGATCCGTAACTTTTGCATCATCGCTCATATTGATCACGGCAAATCAACGCTAGCCGATCGAATGCTTGGCATAACCGAAGTCGTTGAAGCTCGGAATATGCGTGCCCAATATTTAGATCGCATGGATATCGAACGGGAACGCGGCATCACAATTAAAAGTCAAGCTGTGCGATTACCTTGGCGATCTGGAATAGATGGCAAAGAATATATCTTGAACATGATTGATACCCCCGGCCACGTTGATTTCACTTACGAAGTTTCGCGCTCGCTGGCAGCATGTGAAGGTGCAGTACTTTTAGTTGATTGCGCCCAAGGCATTGAAGCCCAAACGTTAGCAAATTTATATCTTGCAATGGAGAATAACTTAACCATTATTCCGGTACTAAATAAAATTGATTTGCCAGCTGCTCAACCTGAAAAATTTGCGGAAGAACTTGCCAAGCTAATTGGTTGCCAACCAGAAGATTGTTTACGCGTATCCGGGAAAACTGGGGCCGGTGTAACTGAATTACTTGATCAAATCGTAAAACAGATTCCCCATCCAATTGGCGACCCAACTGCGCCAGCTCGTGCGCTAATTTTCGATTCGGTTTATGACACATATCGCGGCGTAGTTACTTACGTGCGAGTTTTTGACGGGAAACTTTCACCCCGCGATCAAATTCAAATGTTCTCAACTGGGGTAAAACATGAGATGTTGGAAGTAGGCGTAATCTCGCCAGAACCAGTGGTAAGTAAAGGTCTTGGAGTTGGCGAAGTAGGTTACTTAATTACTGGCGTGAAAGATGTTCGACAATCTCGAGTCGGTGACACCGTCACAACCCATAACAATCCAGCAACAGAAGCACTCGCCGGCTATAGCGATCCGAAACCAATGGTTTTCTCTGGGCTTTATCCACTCGATGGCGATGAATATCCAATGCTTCGCGAAGCGCTCGATAAATTACAACTTAATGATGCCGCGCTAGTTTACGAACCAGAAACTTCCGCAGCGCTCGGTTTTGGTTTCCGCTGTGGTTTCTTGGGGCTATTACATATGGAGATCGTGCGGGAACGGTTAGAACGCGAGTTCAATTTAACTTTAATATCAACAGCACCGAACGTGGTTTACCGAGTTACTTTAGATACTGGAAAAGAATTGATAGTTACTAATCCAAGCGAATACCCAGATGGAAAAATTGCGATGGTACAAGAACCGATTGTCCGCGCAACTGTCTTAGCGCCCGCTGAATTCATCGGAACAATAATGGAGTTATGCCAACAACGTCGTGGCACGTTATTAGGCATGGATTACCTATCTGAGGATCGTGTTGAAATTCGTTACACAATCCCACTTGCTGAAATTGTCTTTGATTTCTTTGATAATTTGAAATCCCGCACTAAGGGGTATGCATCCTTAGATTACGAACCTATCGGTGAAGCTGAGGGCGATTTAGTTAAAGTAGATATCTTGTTACAAGGTGACCCGGTAGATGCATTCAGCACAATCGTGCATCGCGAAAAGGCTTATACATACGGGGTAATGATGACCTCAAAACTTCGCGAATTAATACCAAGACAGCAATTCGAAGTTCCGATTCAAGCAGCTATTGGTGCAAAAGTGATTGCACGTGAAACTATCCGAGCGATTCGTAAAGATGTGCTCGCAAAATGTTATGGTGGCGATATATCGCGAAAGCGTAAACTTTTAGAGAAGCAAAAAGAGGGTAAAAAGAGAATGAAGATGGTGGGACGAGTTGAAGTTCCACAAGAGGCATTCATTGCAGCGCTCTCTACAAACGCTGATGCCGATAAGGCAAAGAGCGCTGGAGCAAAGAAATAACTGTGAGCCAGCGGCTCTCGTTCTATATTCACATCCC
>DKNC01000013.1:0-290 GCA_002470135.1 Actinobacteria bacterium UBA7398
TTCTCATTGCCAAAATGGGGCAAATTAGGGCAGACTCACGCGTCCAAAGCAAAATAGATAGCTGTGGGATCTGTCGACTTTCCACACCATCTCTTCTATCCCGTCTATAACTAGGAGAAATAAATGAAGTTAAATCGCCTTATGCGTGCTGCGCTTGCCGTAGTTGCAGCGGCTGGTCTAGCTATCGGAGTGATTGCACCTGCTAACTCTGCTGCGAAGACAACCGTTTCAATTGTGCAAAGTAATGCGCTAACTGGTTTAAATCCAAGCGTTTCTGAATTCAACTTAAC
>DKNC01000013.1:401-3611 GCA_002470135.1 Actinobacteria bacterium UBA7398
TTTAACTCAGGCGGGTACGGCGGAATTTATGCAGAGAACGTAGTTGGTCAACCAATTCTCTCTGCCAATAAAATGACTGTAACTATTGAATATGCGACCCAAGTTCCGGACTGGAAATTACTTGCTCCAGGCCCATCTCCGGTCCATGCTCTTATGTTGATGGCTGAAGGCGAAGACACGCTACAAAGTGTTGCTAAAAGCAATGCAGCTCGTGAGCGTTTCTTAAAGGCTTTCACTACATATGACACTGCAACTTTGAAGAAGATCGGAAAAGTATGGTCGACTTCATATAACATCGATAAAGTTGATGATTCCACAAACCCATTACTTCTAGTTGGCAATGGCCCTTTCATCGTAAAGAGCGCGGTACCAAATGGCGCAGTAACTATGGTTCGTAACCCTAAGTACACATCCGGCCCAAAGGTTAAAGCCTTAAAGACCGTTGTTTTCAAGGTTATTGGCGATGGAACTGCAGCCGCTCAAGCCCTTCAAAACGGTGAAGTAGATGTTTATGCTGGTCAACCAACAGGTGATGCAGTTGCGAAATTAAAGGCAATGGCTCCAGCAGTAAAGATCATCGGTGGCGACCAAGCTATTTATGAGCACGTAGATATCCGTACCGGAACTGCTTTCGGTACAACTGATACCTACGACGGTGTTTTCGCAGGCAATAGCCAAAAGGCGATTGACCTACGCACCGCCGTGCTACTTGCATGGCCACGTGAAGAAATCATTGAAAAGATTGTTAAGCCAATTAACCCATCTGCTCAATTGATGAACTCATTGATGTATTTCAACAGCGAGCCTGGTTACAAAGACATCATTACGAAGTCTGGCGTAAGCAAGTTCACTGAAGGTACTCAAGCTTCACGTAATGCTAAGGCGCTTGCGTTGGTTCAGAAGTATTTCCCAGAAACTACTGCTGCAAAACCAACCGTAAAAATCAAGTTGCTCTTCGGACAACCTTCGAATACTCGTCGCGTTTCAGAAGCAGCGCTAGCAAAAGCATCTGTTGCTCAAGCTGGATTCGATATGGATGTAACACCAACTTCTGGTTGGTCAAGCTACACAAAGAATGCTAAGTATGACTTGGCCTTCTTTGCTTGGGTAAAATCTGCGATCTTGCAACGTGGAAACGTTGGAACTTATCAAGAGCAGAATTACCAAGGCTATTCAAACCCAGAGATCGAAAAGATCTACACTGAGTTAAACGGCAAACTATTAACACAGGCAGAAATCGCAGATCGATTCCTCAAGGTTGAAACTATCTTGATGAAAGAAGCTGTATCTCTACCTATCTTCCAACACCCAGCAGTAAATGGAGTTAGCTCCAATCTCATGGGCGTTGCGCCATCACCATTGTCACCAAACTTAGTTTGGAACCTTTGGGATTGGTATTTCAAAGCCTAAGTTCCTTAGTGGGCAATAAGAATTCCGCTCAAAACTGAGCGTAATTTTTAAAAGGAGTGGCATCCAGGGAGACTTGGGTGCCACTTCGTTTTGAAATGTGAGTATTCTTGGGGCGGTTTTGAATTGGACTTTAGGCTAAAAGGGGCGTGATGTTTGCTTATATTGTAAGACGGCTAGGCATCATTGTTGTCACCCTGTTTGGCTCAAGTTTTATTCTCTATAACTTAGCGGCGCTTTCTGGTGATCCACTTGAAGCCCTACGAACATCGCAAGAACCAAATGTGAAACAACAAGTAATCGCGCTCACCCGACAATTGCAATTAGATGTGCCACCACCAATTCGTTACTTTTATTGGCTTAAAGGAATTCTGGGCGGGTTCGTAGGAAATATTGATTTTGGCATGACTCGTACTGGCCATCCAGTAGTAGACCAAATTGCCCTGGCAATCCCAACCACGCTTCGTTTGGTTTCCGGCGCAACAGTTTTGGCAATCGTGTTTGGCATCTCAATCGGCATCATTACTGCACTTCGCCAGTATTCACGCTTTGACTATGCAATGACATTCGTTTCATTCCTACTCTTCTCACTACCGATTTTCTGGGTCGCAGTGCTTCTTAAAGAATACTTAGCCATTCAATTTAATAATTTTCTAGGTGAGCCAACCATCACCCCGCAATGGATATTTTTTGCCAGCGTCTTTAGTGGAATTTTTTGGGCGGCGATTATCAGCGGGAGCCGAGCTCGCGTTTTTGCAATATTTGGAATCGCTGGAACCTCAACTGCGGCTCTCTTATCAATTTTATCTGCCACCAAATGGTTTATTAACCCCGGTTTTGGCCCAATCGTTTTATTCGGACTAGCGGTCGGAATTGCATTCGGTGTTACCTATCTTTCTACTGGGTTGGGCAATAGCGCTGCTTTGAAATCGGCGCTCGCGATGGCGGTATTGACATTAATTCTTTACTACCCAAATCAATGGTTATTTGGCGTTAGCAATAAGAAGTTAGTTTATTTACTTATGATAATTGCGTTATTTGTAGTATCTGGCTTAGTCCCAATGCTATTTTCGAAAATTGACCGTGGCCCAATTATTCGAACATCGATACTTTCAGCTTTTTTAATGGGCTTATTAACTGTTATAGATAAATTGATGCAAACTTGGAAGCCATATATGGAGACCGATGCCGTTTATTTCCGACCAGTCCCAACAATTGGCCAAGTTAATCCACTTTTAGAACCCGGGAATTTTTGGATTAATTTCCTAGATATTTTGGTGCATTTATTCTTGCCAACAACCGCTCTGCTCTTAATTTCATTTGCCGGCTATGTACGTTTTTCACGCGGAACGCTACTAGAAGTCTTAAATCAGGATTACATCCGGACTGCACGCGCTAAAGGATTAACCGAGCGAACCGTAATTATGCGCCATGCATTTAGAAATACCATGATTCCATTAACCACAATTATGGTCGTAGATATTATGTCGGTTATTGGCGGCGCGATTATTACTGAAAAAATTTTTGGCTGGATTGGAATGGGAACGCTATTCAATCAAGCGATCGGCTCTTTTGATTTAAATCTTTTAATGGGGGTATTTCTACTAACTGGCTTCCTTGGAGTTAGTGCAAACTTAGTTGCTGACTTACTTTATTCAACCCTGGATCCACGGGTTCGTTCTGGGGCAGGCAAGAAATGATATTCAAGCGAAAGCAGAAAGTGGTCGAGAATTTAGCTGAAGCTAATGAAAATGCGATTTTTAATAAAGAGACTGAAGGCTTGAGCCAAGGTCAAATTGTTTT
>DKNC01000013.1:3721-5638 GCA_002470135.1 Actinobacteria bacterium UBA7398
TATAAATTTGATCAACTTCTAGATCTTCGTACCGAAGGGTGTCCACCCGGAGTCGTTGGTTGTCCAACTTTAGACATGGTTCCCTCGTTTATAGATGGCACCGGCATGGGCTTAGGGATGCATCCATTTGGCCAAGATGATATCGGTCATGATTACTTGTCGATGGTAATGCGAGGTGCCCAACGTTCTATCTATGTAATGGTTGTTATTGGGTTCCTTGGCGGCTCAATCGGAATTGTGGTTGGCTCAATATCTGGCTACTTCCGTGGCTGGATTGATGCTCTACTAATGAGATTGACTGACTTCGTTATTACTATCCCAACAATCATTATTGGTTCGGTTGTGGGTTACCACTTTGGAAATCTCGGCGTCGGGTTTTTAGCCTTTTACTTGGGTATTTTCGCCTGGACCGGACTCTCTCGATTAGTTCGGGGAGAATTTCTAAAATTGCGTGAAATGGAATTCGTGGATGCGGCTCGAGTAGCTGGCGCAAGTAATCGTCGAATCATTTTCAAACACATTCTGCCGAATGCGGTCGGAATAATTATCGTCTCAGTAACTCTATTGATGTCCGGCGCAATTTTGCTTGAGACCGCCCTCTCGTATTTAGGCTTTGGTGTGGTTGCCCCAGATGTTTCGCTCGGCTCGCTAATTAGCCAATTCCAAGATTCATTCACAATTCGACCATGGCTCTTCTGGTGGCCCGGCCTATTTATTATTACGATTGCGCTCTCGATTAACTTTATCGGTGATGGTCTGCGCGATGCTTTCGATCCGCGCCAACGCCGCCGGTTAGGTAAGAAAGAAAAGGCAGCTTCACGCGATCAAGCCAAAATTGCGGCGGCGAGCAACTAATGGCCTTAAAATCGAAAAACAATAAGCAGCGCGCAAACCGCAAAGTTTGCAATCACGAGCGCAATTCCGCTGGTATT
Organism: Actinobacteria bacterium UBA7398; assembly: GCA_002470135.1. Lineage (GTDB taxonomy): Bacteria > Actinomycetota > Actinomycetes > Nanopelagicales > Nanopelagicaceae > UBA7398. Next base: position 4,654 of record DKNC01000013.1, read on the forward strand.
GCTAATCACTTGGCTCTCGATCCGCGCCGGGTTTCCGCTTTTATTGAAAGCTTCCAATCTAATCCGCGCGAGTTGAACCGCGACGCCAGAATAAGTACGTGGGGATTCGCCAGGACGGATATTGGTAACGCTATTAAGTTTGAGGCCGCGCAATTCGCTCGGATGAATCGATCTAGCGTGGTATCGGCCAGGAGTCTGCGCCGCCCAAGCATTAATTCGCTTGGTGCCAACTTCGATATACATCGTGTACATGGCATGAATTTCGTCAACGAGGTGCCAACCAACTGTGATTTCTTGATGGGGGTTAGTGATTTTTATACCCTCGTCAAAAAAAGTAATTTTCGGGACCAGAAAAATCAAGCGCGCAAATTGAGCGATCAAGATCGCCCAAGCTATCGAAGTGATTTTGTTATGCACCGTGGCGCTCGAACTGAAAAAACTCGAAGCGGCCATGCCGAAGCAGAGCGTATAAATACTGATCGCCATAAAAACATTACTTCTAGGTCGATAGATTTCCGGGTTGCTCACTTAGCAATGTTCTCACGAAAGGCTGCATGATGTCCGAGCCAATCCTAAAAGTTAAAGATTTCACTGTTGAATTTTGGGTAGATGGAGTTTGGTATCCAGCTGCAATAAATATGAATTTCCAAATCGAGCCGGGCGAAGTTCTCGCCATCGTTGGCGAATCCGGTTCTGGCAAATCAACTACCGGTATGGGTTTAATGAGTCTGCTGGCTTCAAATGCGCGAATGACCGGAAGTGTGCAAGTTAAGGGCCATGAAATGATTGGCGCGAAATCATCGGTTTTGCGTAAGTATCGCGGTAAAGAAGTTGCCTATATTTTTCAAGAGCCAATGACTGCGCTAAATCCGGTATACACAATCGGGTTCCAAATTGTAGAAACGCTCCGTACCCATTTTGATATGGGGCCACACCAAGCCAAAGATCGCGCGATCGAATTATTAACTTTGGTTGATATTCCAAA
>DKNC01000013.1:5690-7763 GCA_002470135.1 Actinobacteria bacterium UBA7398
ATGATTGCGCAAGCGCTCGCGTGCGATCCAGGGCTACTAGTAGCCGATGAACCGACTACCGCTCTAGATGTAACGGTACAAGCAGAAATTCTAGATTTGATGCGTGGCTTAAAAGATAAATTGAACTCGGCGATTTTGCTCATCACTCACGATATGGGCGTTGTTGCAGATATGGCTGATGAAATATTAGTTATGAAGGATGGCTTAACTGTCGAACACGGCACCGCCGACCAAATCTTTAATCGACCATCACATCCATATACCAAGGAGCTATTAGCTGCAGTTCCTAAGCTCGGAACTAGCGCAAAACGAATCCTAAAGGCCGACCCAAGTAAGGGCATCGCTCCTGTTTTAAATTTAGAAAATGTAACTATTGAATATCCAAAGCGTGGTCGAATTCCGGCGTTTACTGCGGTAAAAGAATTTAATCTCCAGATATTCCCAGGCGAAATTGTTGGCTTAGTAGGAGAGTCTGGTTCGGGTAAGACCACAGTAGGTCGGGCTGCTATCGGATTACTTCCAATCAAAGAAGGCAAAATTGAAATCGTTGGAACCGATATTTCACATGCCACCCAGAAAGACCTTTTTGCGATTCGCCGCCATACTGGAATTGTTTTCCAAGATCCGGCTAGCTCATTAAATCCTCGCCTTCCAATTGGTGAAAGCATCGGCGAACCAATTTTCTTAGCCGGTTTAGCAAAAGGTGAATCGCTAAATACGATGATTGAAGATTTACTTGATCAAGTAGAACTTCCACGCAGTTACCGCAATCGATACCCACACGAGCTCTCTGGTGGCCAACGGCAACGCGTCGGTATCGCACGCGCGCTCGCGCTAACTCCAGACCTTTTAATCGCTGACGAGCCAACCTCAGCCCTTGATGTATCGGTTCAAGCTCGCTTCTTGGATTTATTGCAAGATTTACAAGATAAATTGAAGTTTGCTTGTCTATTTATTAGCCATGACTTAGCGGTAGTCGACATTTTGACCCACCGAATTGCGGTTATGCAAGATGGTCGATTAGTTGAAGTAGGCGAGCGAGATCAGATTTTGAAGCATGCAAAAGATCCATATACCCAACGCTTAATTGCAGCAGTTCCAGTGCCAAATCCAGCCGAGCAGAAAATTCGGCGCGAAGCTAGATTGGCCGCAGCTAAAAAGTAGTTGGTTCAACTTTCAACTAAATGGTTTCTGCTCTACCCTTGAGATATGGCAAATAAATCACCCAACCCGCGTTGGTTAAATCCGCGCGAGATGAAGGCTTGGCGCTCCTACATAATCGCATCAAGACGGTTATTAGAAGCACTTGATTCCGACTTGGTTGGCCATGATTTATCAATGGCAGATTATGAAGTGCTCGCGCAATTAAGTGATGCGCCAAATCGACGGATGCGAATGAGTGAGTTAGCTGAATTAGCGATGCTCTCTAAATCTCGACTTTCACATCGGATGAAAGTTATGGAGAAAGCTGGCTGGGTTCGCCGCGAACTTTGTAGTGAAGATAAACGCGGCTCGTGGGCAATTATGACTGATAAAGGCTTTAAAGCAATTGCCGCTGCCGCGCCTTGCCATGTAGATAGCGTTAGAAAACGTTTTATCGATCAACTATCTACAAAGGAACAAGGCGAGCTAGCTGGAATATTTAGCCACTTGACGGAAGAGCTTCGCGAACAATATAAAAGTGAAAATTAATCTAGGAATCAAATAAAAAAAGACCCGGCGCTTTCGCGTCGGGTCTTTTTAGAAAGACGGGCTTACTTTGCAGCAGCCTTTTTACGACGACGCTTTGGTGCTGCTTTAGCAGCAGCTTTCTTACGACGCTTTGCAGCCACGTAGATCTCCTATCGGAATGGTTCGATCCGTCACCGAACCTGTTCAAGGCATAGCCTGACAGTATTTGGCAAAAGATTCCACTATTTTGCATAAATAATGTAGTGCGTGTCGCAATTGGTTTTTAAAAATAATGTGCATTTGCAAGAAAAATAATCGAAAAAAGTTGGATTTTTCATGCGTAAAAAGTTAGTTTTTACGAAAAATCGACATTTTTACGAAAAATGTTACCTAAATTAACGC
>DKNC01000038.1 GCA_002470135.1 Actinobacteria bacterium UBA7398
CGCTGCTGGTGGCGCTGCTGGTGTTTCCTCAAACACTTCATATATTGAATCAGCTTCAGGTGTAGGCGAAGGTGCACGTACTGGTTTAGCTTCAGTTGTAACTGGTATTTGCTTCTTGCTCACGACATTCCTTGCGCCATTAGTGGCAGTTATTCCTTACGAAGCCGCTACTCCTGCGTTAGTAATCGTAGGTTTCCTAATGATGACCGGAATCAAACAGATTGATTGGGATGATCTTGGAATTGCAATTCCAGCATTCTTAACAATTATTTTGATGCCTTTCACTTACAACATATCGGTAGGTATCGGTGCTGGTTTCGTTACTTACGTAGTAATTCGCTTCATTCAAGGCCGTAAGAGCGAAATTCACCCGCTCTTGTTCCTTGTCTCTGGCTTATTCATGGTTTANNTAGCTTCTCCAATCAATTCCTGGGTTGGCTAGTACTCTGTAACTTATTGATAGCAATAGGGCCTGAGAAATCGGGCCCTATTCTATTTTAAAGAGCTTGCGCGAAATAGCGGCCCCGGTTTATCTCTAACGAGATTGGAATTCCGTAAAGTTCGGTCAGAGTTTCCGAAGTTAGGTTCTCCGCGATTGTCCCTTGACGTAGTGCTTGCCCGTTTTGCAACAACAACACATGTGTAGTACCTGCTGGTATCTCTTCGATGTGATGGGTGACTATTACAGTCGCGGGCGCAGTCGGCTCTGCTGCAAATTGTGAAATTCTCCGTAAAATATCTTCGCGTCCCCCTAAATCTAATCCTGCAGCTGGCTCATCTAGAAGTAGTATTTCTGGATCTGACATGATCGAGCGCGCAATTTGAACTCGTTTCTTTTCACCTTCACTTAGCGTTCCAAATATTCGATCACCCAATTCACGGACTCCAAAAGTGGTTAATAAAGCTTTAGCTCGTGATTCATCCCATAAATCGTAAACTTCTTGCCATCGTTCCAACATCGCGTAAGCAGCGGTTAATACAGTGTCAATTACTTTCTCTTCTGGCGGTAACAAATCCATCATCGCGCTAGATGTGAAACCCACGCGATTGCGTAATTCAAATACATCCACTTTGCCAAGCTCTTGGCCCAAAATACTGACACTCCCAGATGTCGGGTGAGCCAAAGTTGCGCACATCTGTAATAGCGTGGTTTTACCCGCACCATTTGGCCCGAGAATTACCCATCGCTGACCGGCCGACACTTCCCAAGTTATTGGTCCTAAAACGATTCGATTACCTTTCCGAACCGAAACATTTTGCAACGATAAAACAGCGCTCATAGGTGAGAAAGATACCGATAAACTCGGTGAGTGAGCGGACAAACACCGAAACGCCCGATGGCTTCATTCAAGGGTTTATTGCTTTTCAGTGGCGTTGATCGGAGCGGAATCGCCGCCGGAATATTCTCAACTTTGTCACCATTCTCAGTAAAAATTATCGATTTAGAGCAGATATTGATTGGTGGTCGAACAATCTTTGCCGTACTTATCGAATTAGATCCCGCACATGCTGAGATAATCGAAACAGAATTGAAGGTTGCTGCGGCTGATTTGGATTTGGATTTTGCAGCGCAATTCACAGACCAAATCGATACTACAGCCGAATTTGCAACCGCCAAAGTAATAATCGTTGGCGAAAATTTCAAACCAGCCTTACTTTTTGAGATAGCAGAAGCAATAACTTCCTTCGGTGCCAATATCGACCGAATGGTTCGAATTGCCACGGCCCCAGTACTAGCCATTGAATTCATAATCTCATTTAATCATCTTGAATTGGATAAATTACGGAAAGCGCTCACTTTGGTTGGTACGGCAAATAACGCAGCCATCTCACTAATCGAAAGAAGCGCTGCTTCAGGTTCACGGAAATTGGTTATTTTTGATGTCGATTCCACGTTAATTCAAGAAGAGGTAATCGATCTACTTGCAGCACGGGCCAATGTAGCTGTAGAAGTTTCCGCTATTACAACAGCTGCCATGCGTGGTGAGATAGATTTTACAAGTTCCTTAACCAAACGCGTTTCGTTGTTAGCTGGTCTAAGCGCCGATGATTTAATCACGGTACGTTCCGAAATTCACCTATCTATTGGAGCCGGAAATCTAATAAATTTTTTGCAGGCACAGGGCCATACCATGGCTGCAGTGTCTGGTGGTTTCGTAGATGTAATCGAACCATTAATGAGCGAAATAGGCATTGCAAATTATCATGCCAATAAGCTGGAAATTATTGACGGAAAATTAACTGGAAAGATACTCGGTGCAATTGTGGATAGTAAGGTTAAATCTGACACCCTTGTGAAATTCGCAGACCAATTCAAGATACCGATGGCCGACACTGTCGCAATCGGAGATGGTGCTAACGACATAGCAATGTTGCAATCTGCCGGAGTCGGCATAGCCTTTAATGCCAAGCCTAAGCTGAAAGAGATTGCCGATATCGTCTTAGATATGCCAAATTTAGATGCCGTTATATATTTATTAGGTTTGAGTAATCTGGATGTGACCAGCAACTAGTTTGTTAAAGACGACTAGCGTGAATATCTGTTACTAAAATCCCTCTAGCGC
>DKNC01000028.1 GCA_002470135.1 Actinobacteria bacterium UBA7398
GGAGAGTAGAACGCCGCCGGACATACTTTTATAAAAGGGGTTGCAGTCAAATGCAGCCCCTTTTTTATTTCTAAATTAAAATTAATTAGATAGCGATCGGAGAAAAAGTGGAGAAACCAGAATGGAAACCACGTTCCGATAAACCACAGGAACGAAAGCCGTTTGCCAAGCGACCATTATTGCGGCGAGAGTTAGAACGAAGAGTTAGAAAATTCGCAGAACCAGATATTCCCGTCGAAATCACTGGAGAAGAATTAGAAAAACGAGTTCGCTTCCAATTAACTTCACTTGCAATTGAAAATGCGGAAGCTGTTGCAAAACACTTGGTCGCGTTGGATTTCTTTTTGGAAACCGATCCAGAACGCGCATATTGGCATGGCCAATCAGCATCGCACCGAGCTGGCCGGTTAGCGATAGTTCGCGAAAGAGCTGGAATTGCAGCGGTAAAACATGGGAAATTTGATGTTGCACTCCGTGAATTAAAAGCAGCTCACCGGATGTCGGCGAATCCTTCGATTTTGCCTTATATCGCTGAATGCGAACGCGCTTTAGGAAACCCACGTAAGGCGTTAGAGATTGCAGGCTCGATTGCAACAAATAAATTAACTGATGTGGAGCAAGTCGAACTTCGAATAACTTCGGCTGCTTGTCGGATCGAACTTGGACAAATGGATGCCGCGGTAGTAACACTCACTTGCAAAGAGTTGAACCTAACGGATGCTCCATGGGGTAATCGATTACGGAGCGCTTATAGTGCGGCGTTAATAGCGGCCAATCGCGGAGATGAAACTCTACCTTGGGGAAATTGATTTAATTTTCCAAAATTGCAAAATAGGAATGGAATTTTGTCAGGCTTTTGCAGTTGCAGGGGTGTTAAGGAGACGCTTTTGAAAGAGACTGGCCGGTTTAACCAGCCGCTACCAAGTAGCAGCACGCGAGTTGGCGCGAATTTAGATACGGTTAAGGCATGAGCAAAGAGCCAATAGCGTTATTAAGAGAATATCTCGCCAAAGTTAACAAAGGTGAAAAATCTGCCCAAGAAGTTCTCAGTGCGGTAGGTGGTTGGATGAAAGAAAGCGGAGATTCACTTAAAAATAAAATTGAAGTTGAAGTTGAAGCTGCCGTTAAACGGATGGGCTTTGCTAAAAAATCGGATTTAGATGAGTTAGCCGATGAAGTCGCCGAACTACGGAAATTACTGAAAGTTAAAAAGGTAGCACCAAAAAATATTAAAAAACCAATTAAGAAAGCGGCAAAAGGTAAAACTAAATGAGCGAGAATCAAAATTATGAAGGCGAAAGATTAGATCCGTTAGTGAAAATACATTTGATTAAAGAGGAAATAGCGGCGGTCCCTAATTCACCGCTATCGGAACACGGTGAAAAATTTGACCAGATACATCAAAAACTTAACAGCGCTCTTGCTGATATTGAAGGCATTTAAGTTAGCTAAAAATGCGGATTCGTTTAGATGCTGAATTAGTTCGCCGGGGACTGGCCAGATCTAGAGAGCACGCCGTTGATTTAATTGAAGCGCGCCAAGTTCTAGTTGGCGGCATACCTGCGACAAAGCCTGCCACTCAAGTAAACCCAGAGACATCTATAAAATTAGCGGGGGTTCGCGACGATTTTGTTTCGCGCGGCGGCCATAAATTGGCTGGTGCTTTGGATGCATTTCCAGATATCAAAACCGAAGCCAAAGTTTGTTTAGATGCCGGTGCTTCTACTGGTGGCTTTACCGATGTTTTATTAAAACGAGGCGTCGCTAAAGTAATTGCAGTTGATGTTGGGTATGGCCAACTCGCATGGGAGCTACGGAGCGATCCTCGCGTACAGGTTTTGGATCGGACCAATGTGCGCCATATTTCACCGGAAATAATCGGGGAGAGCGTTGCCTTGATTGTGGCAGATTTATCGTTCATCTCACTCACCATGGTAATTCCAGCTCTTAAATCGGTCTCTACTGATGAAACTGATTATTTAGTTATGGTGAAGCCGCAATTTGAAGTTGGTCGTGAAAAACTTGGCGCAGGAGGAGTAGTAAGAGATTCGCAGCTAAGAAAACAAGCAATTGTGGATGTCGCGAACTCCGCTTTTGAACTAGGTTTAGGGTGCTTAGGAGTTTGCGCAAGCCCACTTCCTGGTCCAGCCGGCAACGTGGAGTATTTCCTCTGGTTAAAAGCCGGTGCCCCACTTCTAAGTGATGCAATTATTGATGCAGCGATTGCGAAAGGACCACAATGAGTAGCGCTATTTCACGGCGATTGCTCTTAGTTGTGCACCCAACTCGCAGCGACGCAAAGAGTACAGCCGAAGCGCTAATTGCCAAATTAGCTTCCGAAAATTTTGAGATTGTTTCAACTTCTGAAATAGAAATGCCGGGAATTGCGAAAATCTCTCTTTCGGAATTAGGAGATTTGCTATCAAAGTCAGCAATAGAACTTGCTGTGGTGCTTGGTGGTGATGGCACGATTTTGCGTGCCGCCCAAGCAATCCGCGGCAGCTCGGTACCACTACTTGGCGTTAATTTAGGCCATGTAGGTTTTCTAGCACAGATAGGTCGACCGACTATTGCAGAATTGGCTACTGCGATTATCGCAAAGAACTATAAATCAGAACGCCGGATGGTGTTGCAATATCGAATCGAACGCGCTGGTCAAGCTATTGCGCACGGTTGGGCGCTTAATGAAGTAACCATTGAAAGAAGTAGCGAAGCGATGGTCGAACTCTTGGTGCAAATTGATCACCGCCCATTATCGCGATGGGGATGTGATGGAATAATTTGCGCGACCCCAACTGGATCGACTGCATACGCTTTCTCTGCCGGCGGTCCAATTGTTTGGCCAGAGGTAGAAGCGCTGGTTTTGCTCCCCTTAGCTGCGCACGCACTGTTCTCTAGACCGATGGTGATTAGTCCAGAATCAATAATCGCTGTAGATATTGAGTCCGAGGAAGCGACACTTTCTGCTGACGGGCTAAGGAAATTTCAACTCGTGGAAAATGATCGTGTGATTTTAACTAGTGATAACTCGCCAATAAATTTAGCGCAAATTGATCCAGCTCTATTCACGGATCGTTTAGTGGCAAAATTCAAATTACCGGTTGAAGGATGGCGTGGTGAGTGAAGCTGATCGCTCCGCTTTAGAAGAAATATCAATTCGAAATCTTGGCGTCATTGAAAATGCGGTTGTACCTTTCACTAAAGGGCTAAATGTATTAACCGGGGAAACCGGTGCTGGCAAAACCATGGTTTTAACGGCGCTAGCGTTGATCTTGGGAGGCAAATCCGATCAAGATTTAATACGCAGAGGCAGTGAACGACTTACCGCCTCCGGAATTTTTCGATTATCAAAAAAATCTGAGCCAGAGCTCAAAGAATTATTAGAAACTCATGATCCAGAGATTGAAAATAATCGCTTATTTTTTACAAGGAGCGTGAGTAGCGATGGTAAAGCGCGTGCAAATTTGGGCGGGGTAGCGGTTCCGGCTTCCGTATTAGCAAATTTTGGAGAAGAGTTAATCGAGATTCACGGCCAATCTACAAATTTGCGATTAACAAAAACGGTAAGACAGCGTGAACTTTTGGATCGTTATGCCGGCGAAAAATTTGCGGCAGAGTTATCACGATATCGCAATTGTTACCAGAGTTATCATGAGCTATCAAAAAATATTGCAGAGTTGAAAGTCGCGTTGAAAAAACGTGACCAAGAGATAGCGGAATTAGAAGAATTAGTTGAAAATTATGCGAAAATTCGCCCTAATTCTGGCGAGTTATCTAATATCGAGAATGATATTTCCCGGTTAGATTCAATTGAAGACTTACGAGCTGGCGCTGCGATGGCTGATAGCGTTCTTAACTCCGAATCCGAAAATGTCTTGATTTCATTGGCGTTAGCGCGTCGTTCTCTAGAATCGATAAAGGGTAAAGACGCTCAATTGGATGAAATTCGAGAAGCACTTGTGGAATCAATTCTTAATTTAAGCGATGTTGCAGCAGATTTATCACGATACACCGAAAATCTCGATCTTGATCCTAATGCGTTAGCCAATGCCCAAGATCGTCGCGCAGAATTAAATTCCCTTATTAAGAAATTCGGCAAAAACTCGGATAAGTATCAAGCTTTGGAAGAAATAATTGTTGATGCTGAGAAAGCTAAGGCGCGAATTAGTGATTTAACGGGTGGTGAAGATCGGATTACGGAGCTAGTGAAAGAACTCGAAGCATCGTTTCAAGTTTTACAAGATAGCGCCCGAACAATTTCCGGATTGCGAACAGCCAGTGCCAAAAAATTAAGTGATTTGGTTACCGCTGAAGTTCGCCAACTAGCGATGCCCCATGCAACGTTCTCTTTGAAAATCAATACTTACGATTCTGCTGAAATTAAGAATTATTCAATGAATGGACTAGATGAAATTCTGATGATTTTCGCGAGCCATTCTGGAGGTGAGTTATTACCAATAGCAAAAGCTGCTAGTGGTGGTGAATTATCTAGATTGATGCTGGCGCTAGAAGTAGTAATTGCAGAAAGCGAACCGTTGGGAACATATGTATTTGATGAAGTGGATGCGGGGATAGGCGGTAAAGCCGCGATTGAAGTTGGGCGAAGACTTTCCGTGCTTTCTAAAAACGCACAAGTAATTGTGGTGACACATCTCGCCCAAGTAGCGGCTTGGGCCGATAACCATTTAGTGGTAATTAAATCGGAATCTGGCGCAATAACTGAAAGTAGCATCACTAAAGTAGCTGGCGCGGAACGAGAGTCAGAAATTGCGCGGATGCTCTCTGGCCAAGAAGAATCCACCATTGCTAAAGAACACGCGAAGGAGCTTTTAACGATAGTTCGCGGCTGACAGGAATCGATGATAAGTTAGCCTTCCATGACCGCCCCTCATGTGACTAAGCATTTATTTGTTACCGGCGGAGTGGCATCTAGTTTAGGCAAAGGTCTTACCGCCTCAAGTCTTGGCCGGTTATTGGTAGATCGCGGCTTACGCGTAACAATGCAAAAACTCGATCCATATATAAATGTTGACCCAGGCACCATGAATCCTTTTCAACACGGTGAAGTATTTGTAACCAATGATGGCGCCGAAACGGATTTAGATATTGGGCATTACGAGCGGTTCCTCGATACAGATTTACATGGGTCGGCAAATGTCACAACAGGCCAGGTTTATTCGAAGGTAATCGCGAAAGAACGGCGCGGTGAATATTTAGGCGATACCGTGCAAGTAATTCCACATATAACTAACGAAATTAAAGAACGAATCCTCACCATGGGTGGGCCCGAAATCGATGTTGTAATTACTGAAGTGGGCGGAACGGTCGGCGATATTGAATCGCAACCGTTCTTAGAAGCGGCGCGCCAAGTTCGTCAAGAAGTTGGCCGCGAAAATGTTTTCTACTTACATGTTTCGTTGGTTCCATATATTGGTCCTTCTGGAGAATTGAAAACCAAGCCAACGCAGCACTCAGTTACCGCACTTCGATCTATCGGTATTACTCCAGATGCAATTGTGATTCGTTCGGATCGTCCAATTCCATCTTCAGTAAAAAAGAAGATCTCGTTGATGTGCGATGTCGATCTAGAAGCGGTTGTGGCAGCGGTTGATGCGCCTTCAATTTATGACATTCCAAAAGTTTTAAATAGCGAAGGTTTGGATGGTTATGTAGTCCGTAGATTAGGGCTACCGCCTAAGGAAGTTAATTGGAAGCAGTGGAATGCGCTATTAGAACGGGTACACAATCCAGCAGTAACTGTAAAAGTAGGGCTGGTTGGTAAATACATTGATTTGCCGGACGCTTACCTTTCAGTGACGGAAGCGTTAAGGGCTGGCGGCTTTGCCAACAATGCGAAAGTGGAAATTGTATGGATCGCAAGTGATGATTGCGAATCACCATCAGGCGCAACAGCGTTGCTTAAGGAGCTTGACGCAATTTGCGTACCGGGTGGATTTGGCGTGCGTGGTATCGAAGGAAAAGTTGGCGCACTTAGATATGCACGCGAAATGAAAATTCCAGTTCTCGGATTATGTTTGGGTTTGCAATGCATGGTGATCGAATCTGCACGAAATATGGCTGGGATTGTTGGCGCAAACTCAGCAGAATTTGATCCATCTGGAAGTGAACATGTAATTTCAACAATGGCTGATCAGCGCAAAATCGTTGCGGGACAAGGCGACATGGGTGGGTCGATGCGCTTGGGTCTTTATTTAGCAAAGTTTGATAAAGGTTCAATAGTTGCAGAAGTTTATGGTGCTACTGAAGCATCAGAACGGCATCGCCACCGTTATGAAGTTAATAACTCTTATCGAGATCGGATTGCAGCCTCCGGTTTAATATTTTCGGGGTTATCGCCAGATGGAAATTTAGTGGAGTATGTTGAACTACCGCGCGATTTACATCCCTATTACGTTGGTACGCAAGCGCATCCAGAATTTAGGTCAAGACCTACTCGACCGCATCCACTTTTTGTTGGTCTAATTAAAGCTGCAGTACAGCGCCATGGCGCAAAATAACGTTTTTCTTACAACCTATTTTAATCACTTAACGGTTGAACGCGGACTATCTCCAAACACAATCGCAGCCTATAAAAGAGATCTTAAGCTTTATGAAAATTATTTGGAAGAAAAAGTGGTCGCTATCGATGCCGTTGATTCCGAAACAGTAACGGGCATGGTTGGTTGGTTGCGAAAACGTAAATTGAGCGAATCAAGCATCGCTAGAAATATTGTAGCGATAAGAAATTTCCATGCCTTTATGGCCAAAGATTTTTCTTTGCCAGATCCAGCGCGAGGCGTGTTGCCGCCCAAAATTCCAAAACGATTGCCAAAAGCTATCTCAATTGCAGAAATCACAAAACTTTTAGAGAGCAAAAATAGCAGTGGCTCGGCTTTACGAGATCGAGCTTTGTTGGAACTGTTGTATGCCTCAGGTGGACGAGTAAGTGAGATAGTTGCGATGAATATTGAAGATTTGCAAAATATGGAAATTGAATTGGAATCCACAATGGAAAATCAGGTGCTCACCATGAAAGTGTTAGGAAAAGGTGGAAAAGAGCGGTTAATTCCAATTGGAAGTTTTGCGCAACTAGCTATTACGCAATATTTAACTAGGTTGCGACCAACTTATCTGAAAAGCCAGAGAGAACGAGCGTTGTTTTTGAATACCCAAGGCAAAAGGCTTTCTCGACAAAGCGCATGGCAAATAGTGCAAGACGCAGCCCATGCAGCTGGGATTTCTGAAGTAGTCACACCGCATTCATTGCGCCATTCTTTTGCTACGCATTTAATCGATGGCGGTGCTGATATCCGCGTGGTGCAAGAGTTGTTGGGACATTCGTCGGTCACGACTACCCAGATTTATACTTTAGTCACCATCGACAAGCTACGCGAAAGCTACGCTACCGCGCACCCACGGTCTAGATAAATTACCGACCGCGCAACCTTCTTGCGATAATACTTTGATCGCCTTTTGATTCTAAGTCAGCAATGACTATTGCAATAGATTCGCGCACAATTCGGCCACGATCTACCGCTAATCCAAGGTCTCCACGCAGTAATAATCGCGCTTGCTCTAAATCAAATAGTTCTTCGGGTGAAATGTAAACCGTAATTTTTTCATCATGTTTTTCGCGACCGGAAGGGGAGCGATCGAGTTGGTTAGGTCGACGTCGTGGCGTGTTACGTACACCAGTTTTTTTAACTTGCGCCGGCGCAGTAGCGCGATTGGTTGGGGCTACCTCGGTTGCGGTTTCATCTTGAGCAGGCACCGCACTAAGGGTGGTCTTACGGAAAAGTTCATCCGCACCTGGCAAACTGATTCGTCGACTCATTTAACTCCTCCTAGAGCAATAACTTCGCGAGCTAATCGTCGGTATGACGCAGCCCCAGTAGATGAACTTGCATACGTTGTAATTGGCTCACCTGCAACTGTTGTTTCTGGGAACCGAACTGTTCTTGCGATTGTGGTGTCAAATATTTTATCTGGAAATGCTTCAACGATTCGATCGAGAACTTCACGTGAATGTACAGTCTTCTTATCAAACATGGTTGCCAAAATTCCAAGCAATTGTAAATCCGGATTGGTATTTGCTTGAACTTTCTTAATGATGTCAACCAATAGCGCCACACCTCGGAGCGCAAAATATTCACATTCAAGCGGCACAATCACAGTATGTGATGCGGTTAAGGCGTTTACGGTAAGCAAGCCAAGCGATGGTTGGCAATCAATTAAAATAACATCGTAGTAATCGGTCACCGGCGCGAGAATACGTTTCAAGACTTTTTCACGTGCGATTACATTCATCAAGCCACCTTCCGCGCCAGCTAAATCTTCATGGCTTGGAATCATGTCCATTCCTGGTACTGAAGTTTTTAAAAGGTAATCGTCAATGCGAGTAGATTCGTCCATCATTAAGTTATAGATAGAGCCTTCAATATTACGAGTATTTACATTTAAGCCAACTGATAATGAATGTTGTGGATCAAAATCAACTAGAAGAACTCGACGCCCTAATTCAGCAAGCGCTGCGCCTAAATTAATTGTGGTGGTCGTTTTTCCAACGCCGCCCTTTTGATTTACAACTGAGATAATTTGCGCCCCGCCATGCTCAGTTAACGGAGTTGGGATTGGGAAATTTTTGCTGGCGCGATTTAAAACCGAAGCGGTTGTGACTACTTCCTCGTCACGATGGCCTTTTGGCACCATTTTCATTGTCGGCTTAGCGCTCAATCGAAAACCTCTCTTTAACCTTTTGTCGTTCTATCAACAATTGGCGACTCTACGGCGATGGTTAAATCAGGGCAAGTGGGTGGAAATAAAGTACCGTTCGGTCGTGAGTAATGAATCTGATGCACCCGCTGCGCAATTAGAGCCCACCGCCGGTGCAACCACTTTTTCAGGTGAAGGTCGGGTAGCCGGATTCTCAGTACATCTCGCTAATTTTGATGGCCCGTTTGATCTATTACTTCAATTGATTTCTCGCCATCGGATGGATATCAGTGAAGTTGCGCTTGCTTCAGTGACGGATGAATTTATTAGCTACATGCGGGCGCTGGATGGCACTGAAGCGGGCTGGAAATTGGACCACGCTACTGAGTTCGTCGTTGTTGCGGCCACTTTGCTCGATCTGAAAGCGGCCCGATTGTTGCCTTCTGGAGAGATCGAAGATGAAGATGATCTAGCCCTTTTGGAGGCGCGGGACTTACTCTTTGCCCGGTTGCTCCAATATCGTGCATTTAAAGAAATCGCAGCAATCTTTGCCGCTCGAATAGCGGCTGAGGAGCGGGTTTTCGCCCGCGTGGTAGCGATGGAGCCAGCATTTGCGGCGCTATTGCCCGAGGTATTGATTGGGGTTGGTGCGGAGCGATTTGCCGCCATAGCGAACCGGGTTCTCACTGCGAAGACCATCGCTACGCTCTCAGTGGATCACCTCCATCTACCACTGGTAAGTGTCGCAACCGAAGCGCTCAAAGTGGTTGATCAATTGCGGCGCCATAAGTCTCAAACTTTCCGGTCGCTGGTCCTAGATGCGGAATCGACCCTCGTTGTGGTGGCAAGATTTTTGGCGTTGTTGGAGCTTTATCGCGAAGGAGTGGTTCGGTTCGAACAAGTTGTCGCGCTCGGAGAACTGCATATAATTTGGATCGGTACCGAATCTGGCGAAATCGAAGTTAGTGATGAATTTGACCTACCTACACAAGTTATTGATGGCGAGATCCAAATTCCAAATGAAGATTAATAGTGAAATCGAAAGGTCGTAATGTCTAATCCAGAGGTTGAGCGTTCTATAGAGGCGATTTTGATGGTGGTCGATGAACCTGTATCTGAAGTTGTCCTCGCTCAAATTATTGAAACACCAACTGAACAGATTCTAGAGTCGCTACATAATTTACAGAACCGGTATGAGAACGATTTTCGTGGTTTCCAGCTTCGCCAGGTATCAGGCGGATGGCGTTTTTATAGCCATCCAGACCTTGCCCCTTTGGTGGAGAAATTTGTTCTTGACGGCCAACAAGCAAAATTGACCCAAGCAGCGTTGGAGACGCTAGCGGTGATCGCCTATCGGCAACCCATATCACGAGCGCGGGTTTCTGCGATCCGTGGCGTAAATGTAGAAGCTGTAATGAAAACTTTGGTTACTCGAGGTTTGGTTGAAGAGAGCGGGGTAGAGCATGAAACCGGTGCAATTTTGTATAGCACCACATCTTTCTTCTTGGAACGGTTGGGGTTAAATGCGGTATCAGATCTTCCGGCTCTTGCTCCGTTCTTGCCAGATATTGATGGCCTCGATGAGGTGATTGCTTCACTTACCGACTAGAGTCGGAGGATGTCTTTGATTCGATTACAGAAAGTTTTGGCTGATGCCGGCGTTGCTAGTCGGAGGGCTTCGGAAGAATTAATTCTTGATGGTCGAGTGAGCGTAGATGGTCGAATTATCCGCGAATTGGGAACTAAAATTGACCCGATAAACTCTCTAGTTCAAGTAGATGGTGAAGCGATTTCTCGCGTAACTACCAAGTCTTATATTGCATTTAATAAACCTGTTGGAGTTTTGTCTACCATGTCAGACCCCGAAGGTCGCCCTTCCTTAAACGATTTTTTCGGTGGTAGAAATGAACGACTTTTTCATGTTGGTCGATTAGATAAAGAAAGTGAAGGGTTGCTCTTATTAACAAACGATGGCGAACTCACTCACCACAGCACCCATCCATCTTTTGGGGTTGAAAAAACATATTTTGTTGAAATTTTCGCTCCCATCACAAAAGAACAAATTTCGGAATTGAAGAGTGGAATTAGATTGGAGGATGGGCTTGCGAGACCATTGAAAGTGGAAGCGATCCCGGGGCAAAATTGGGCAAGAGTGGTAATCCACGAGGGGCGAAACCAAATAGTTCGAAGAATGTTTGATGAGCTTGGGCAACCGGTGCAGCGGCTGGTGCGGTTAGCTTTTGGGCCGATAGTTTTAGGAGAACTTCCGGTTGGGAAATGGCGTGAGCTAAATGTTGCCGAAGTGGTTAGTTTACAAAAGGTCATATCTATAAAACGGTAAGTCTATATTAATGATTAACGATTTATTAATATATCGGTATTAAGGACCAGCACGAATGTCGATATATTAATAATACAAGCGTGCGCTTTAGGGCAAATACCAATATATCGATAATAAGAGAGAACGGTTCCGAAGGCGAAGTTTGGTAGCTCTGGCCTTGAATATATATTTATTTACAAATTTATAAAACAACAAAAATGCATGCGCAAACTTAGAGTGATCCAGAACGGGTACAATTGACCATGGAGATTCGAGCGATTCGAGGCGCGGTACAAATTACCGAGGATTCAACTGCTTCGATGCGCCTTGGTGTTCAAGAATTAGTGGGCAAGATCCTCTCTGAAAATGAACTTGAAATTGACGATCTAATCTCGATTTTCTTCACCGCCACCCCAGATTTAGTTAGTGATTTTCCGGCTGCTAGCGCCCGAGGTCTCGGCTTAGAAGCAATACCGTTGATTTGCGCGGTTGAGATTGCAGTTCCAGGTGCGTTACCGAGGACGATTAGAGCCATGGTGCACTGCCGTAGCCGTTTAGGTCACCGGGAAATTAAACACATCTATCTTGGCGGCGCAGCTGCGCTTCGACAAGATTTAGCTCAGTAACCAAAACATCTTCTCATGAGCAAATTGCCGCGGGTTAAAATTCAAGGTTCGGGCCTAATTGGTACTTCATGTGCGTTAGCTCTGAAGCAACGCGGGTACGAAGTTGCTATTTTTGATGAGAATCCTGCGGCCCAAGTTCTCGCGAATGATTTGCTCAATAACCCAGCTTCCAGAGACGATCTCCAATATGACCTCGTGTTGATCGCCGTCCCTGTATCGAAAACATTAGCAGTACTAAAAGCCGAATATTCTCTCAACCCTAACTCGATATTGCTTGATGTGGGTAGTACAAAGAATGAACTTCAAGTTGAAGTTGACGCAATATCGGAGATTAAAAAACAATTTCTTGGTACCCACCCGATCGCAGGTCGAGAAGTAAGTGGTGCGCTTGGCGCCCGAGCTGACCTCTTCGATGGCAGGGCTTGGATAATTACCCCAACTACTCAATCTTCGCCACTCGCAATCTCCATGGCCAATGAAATCATTGAAGCTTGTGGTGCGACGGTTTATTCAATGTCACCAAGCGAACATGATGAGTTATTAGCGCAGATTTCACACCTACCGCAATTGGTTAGTTCGATGCTGGCGGGGGAGTTGCTACCGCTCTCGGAGGCGAAGTTGAGCTTGGCTGGCCAAGGATTAAGGGATACGACTCGCTTGGCAGATTCTAACGCTGCGATTTGGCTCGATATTTTGGATTCTAATCGTGAATTAATTATTTCAAAGCTGGAGTCATTCACTTCCAGAATTAATCAATTACGCGACGCTTTGGTTACTCGAAATAGTAATCAAATCGCTGCACTATTTAAAGATGGTAATTCTGGCAGATCTCGAATATCCGGAAAACACGGAGCGCGCCCGCGAAGTTATTCCTATTTATCAGTTGTAATTCCGGATAGACCAGGGCAGTTAGGTGCTTTGTTTTTAGAGTGCGCTACTGCGGAAGTAAACGTTGAAGATCTAGCGCTCGAACATTCGCCCGGTCAATTTACTGGTTTAATAACTTTAGCGCTTTCGGAAAGCGACGCAATGAAGTTAGAGAAACACTTGCGAGCAAATAATTGGAAGGTACATAAAACGTGAAACCGATAGTGCTTGCGATTGATGGTCCAAGCGGGGCCGGTAAATCAAGCACTTCTAAAGCGCTAGCAACTAGAGCTGGCTGGTCATATTTAGATACTGGAGCACTTTATCGCGCGGTTACATGGCTAGCGCTTGAAAAAAACGTTAAGCAAGAACAAGAGTTAGTAAATCTTTTAGCTGACGTTTCTATTGTGTTTCGCACAAACCCACAATCACCTGATGTAATTTGCGGTGGCGTCGATATTACAAATGCGATTCGCGATCCACGAATTACTGAACGCGTTTCCGAATTTAGCGCCATGCCAGAAGTACGTAAAATTCTTTTAGAATTGCAACGAAAAATAATTGATACTGCAAAAGTCGGAATAGTTGTTGAAGGTCGGGATATCGGAACTGTAGTAGCGCCGAACGCCGAATTGAAGATTTATCTACATGCAGATATTGCGGCTAGAGCTCAACGACGAGAGCGAGAATTGATTGAAAGCAACATGGTCAAGAAAGTTGGTAGTACCGAGGAAGTTGCCGCAGCTTTAGAATCCCGTGACTTTGTGGACTCAAATCGAAAAATATCTCCGCTAATGCAATCTAGCGAAGCGTTTGATTTAGATTCAACGAATTTGAATTTACCTGAAACGGTGCAGATAATATGGAAATTGCTCCAAGATCGTAATTTGCTCGGGTTGCCAGTGATTGCGGTAATCGGTCGACCTAATGTCGGAAAATCAACATTGATAAATAGATTTATTGGAAGTCGTGAGGCAATAATTGAAGATAATCCCGGCGTTACTCGCGATCGAGTTTCATATGAAGCCGAATGGAATGGTCGACGGTTTGTCATTACCGATACCGGTGGCTGGGAAGCAACTCCGGAAGGCATCGCAGTAAAGATAACCGCAGCAGCTGAAGATGCAATAACCCAATCCGATATGGTTATTTTCGTTGTGGATGGACAAGTTGGTGCGGTCGATGAAGATGATGCGTTAGTGACGGTGTTACGTAAGAGCAAAAAGAAAATTATGTTAGTTGCAAATAAAATTGATAATGAAAAAGATGAAGCGTATGCGTATGGTTTGTGGAATCTTGGATTAGGAGAACCGCACTTTGTCTCTGCCTTACATGGACGTGGCAGTGGTGATCTTTTGGATATTTTAGTTTCAGAATTACCAGAAGTTGGGCAGAGCCAAATTGATGATGGCTACCGTCGTGTGGCAATTGTTGGTCGCCCAAATGTTGGTAAATCTTCGTTACTCAATGCGTTAGCAGGTTCGCAACGTGCGCTAGTTGATGATGCCGAAGGCACAACTCGTGATCCGATTGATGAATTAATTCAATTAGGTGATCGAACTTGGCGATTTATTGACACTGCCGGACTTCGCCGAAGAGCACATCAAGCTTCTGGCACTGATTATTATGCAATGCTTCGGACAGAGCGAGCGATAGATAACGCGGAGATCGTTGTCATGATGATTGATGCCTCGGTTCAGATCACCGAACAGGATTTGCGGATCATTACGATGGTCGAACAATCCGGTAAGGCGCTGGTTATAGGTATGAATAAATGGGACTTAGTGGACGAAGATCGGCGAGTAGTTTTGGATAAAGAGATTGATCGAAATTTCGACCAAGTTGAGTGGGCGGAACGGGTTAATCTCGCCGCGAAAACTGGGTGGCATAAAGATCGATTACCAATAGCGTTGGAGCGAGCGCTCGAAAGTTGGGAGAAGCGGATTCCGACCGCAAAATTGAATGCATTTTTAGGCACCATGGTCGGCGCAACTCCGCCACCAGTTCGAGGCGGCAAGCAACCGAAGATTCTTTTCGCCACACAAGCCGGAATTCAGCCGCCGAAATTCGTGGTTTTTGCGACCGATTTCCTGGAAGCGTCTTATCGCCGCTTTATCGAACGAAGGTTGCGGGAGGAATTTGGGTTCCCGGGCACACCAGTTCAAGTAGCAGTCCGAGTTAGAGACCGTGAGTAAATTAGAAGCATGGGCAATCGCGAGAATTTAACTATCCCAAATTTGCTCTCGTTAATACGAGGGTTAGGGATTCCGCTCTTTCTCTGGCTTATCTTTGTACGGGATCAAAGCGTGTGGGGAATCGTAATTTTAGCTCTAGCTGGTGCAACGGATTATCTTGATGGAAAAATTGCCCGAGCTTGGCACCAAGAGAGTCGATTAGGGGAGCTGCTCGATCCAGCCGTGGACCGGCTTTATATTTTTGCAACATTAATTACGCTCTACTTAAAAGAAGCGATTCCATTTTGGATGCTGATAATTCTCCTTGGTCGAGATCTTTACCTCGGATTGCTCTTGCTGGTATTGCGTCATTACGGTGTT
The DNA here is from genome assembly GCA_002470135.1 of Actinobacteria bacterium UBA7398. GTDB lineage: Bacteria > Actinomycetota > Actinomycetes > Nanopelagicales > Nanopelagicaceae > UBA7398. The sequence goes on from DKNC01000028.1 coordinate 15,081, forward strand.
GGTCCGTTTAAGGTAACTTATTTAGGAAAAGCCGCGACCTTTAATTTACTTTATGCATTTCCAATCCTACTTTTGATCAAGGAAAGTTCTGGATTGATTTCAGATTTAGCTTTCATCTTTGGCTGGAGCTTCTCGGCGTGGGGGATCGCGTTATATCTCCTAACCGCCATCCAATATTCAATCAACGGATTCAAGTCGGCGATAACCGGACGGAAACGGTAGTATCCCGCCATGTCATTAATACCTAACGAGTTAAGGTACACAAAAGAACACGAATGGGTCGCTGCAACCGATAGCGCCGGGATCTTCCGAATGGGTATTACCGATTTCGCGCAGAGCGCCCTTGGTGACATTGTTTACATACAAATGCCAAAGTCAGGCGAGGAAGTTATCGCCGACAAAATTTGTGGTGAGGTTGAATCTACAAAAAGTGTCTCGGAAATTTATGCTCCAGTTACGGGCAAAATTGCAATTGTCAACGATTTACTTAATGGAAATCCCGAATTAATCAATAGCGACTGTTATGGCCAAGGTTGGATTGCTGAGATTGAGGTAGCCGACATTTCCGTTATAGAAAAGTTACTTTCAGCCCAGCAGTACCAAGAACTTACGGCTTGACCTAGTCGCTCACTCTCAATAGTGTCAGCCTCAACAACAGGCTGAGGAATCTCGGTTCTTGAGATAACGATTTTGTATGTGATCGGAGGGTCAAGTGAGCGTTACTGCCGAAGATCCAAAACACGATTTAACTTCAACAATAAATCTCTCATCTTTAAAAGCACTTTCGCCACATGTCTCCGCGATTATGGATTCGTTGTCGGAAGAAGAACGTTCAGTCCTAGCTAAATTACCACCTGGTTCAGCGATGCTATTAGTAGTTTCTGGCCCAGCACGCGGTTCGCGATTCCTTTTAAATATTGGAAGTACCCGGATAGGTCGTTCCCCAGAGGCCGATATATTTTTAGATGATGTAACGGTTTCTCGATCGCATGCGGTTGTTGAGCACTCTGTAGGTAGCAATTATTTAGTAAAAGATGTTGGCAGTTTAAATGGCACATATGTTGATGGCGTCGTTACAAACGAGAAAGTACTATCAAACGGAAGTGAATTGCATATCGGTAAGTACAAATTAGTTTTCTTCATCAACGATAAAAATCTTTTCGCGAAACTATAGAAAAAATAGGGGAGTAAGAAATGGGCGTACCGGCTAGAGCGTATTTAAGCATTGGCGAAGTTCTTGGGAAGTTGCGAAGTGATTTTCCTGATGTAACAATTTCTAAAATCAGATTTCTGGAAGCAGAAGGTTTGATTGAACCGCAACGAACACCGTCGGGTTATCGTAAATTTACATCCGTCGATTTAGATCGCTTGCGCTATGTTCTATTCGCACAACGAGACCAGTATCTCCCTTTAAAAGTTATTAAAGAGAATTTAGATGCAATCGATCGCGGATTACAACCAGCAACAACTTCTGGGGCTCCAGCTGCCCCTCGGCTAGCAACCATCGACGGTGGATTAGCGCCAAGTGCTTTCGTAGAACAAGGGGATTTAAAGCTTTCGCGAGATGAATTAATTTCATCTAGTGGCGTAACCGAAGCTCAACTAATCGAATTGGAATCTTATGGATTGGTAGCGATGAAAGGGCGTTTCTATGATGCGGATGCGCTTGTGGTTGCAAAAGTTGTGGCAGAGATGGCTGGGTTTGGGATTGAAAGTCGTCACTTACGAGCCTTTAAAACTGCGGCCGACCGAGAAGTTGGTTTAGTAGAACAAGTTATTACTCCGTTATTACGTCAGAAAAATACTGAATCTAAAGCTCGCGCCGAAGAGGTACAACGTGAATTAGCCTCACTCTCGGTTCGGTTACATGCGGCGTTGGTCCGCGCCGGCTTACATCGCAGTAAATAGCGTTATCTACTAAAAACCCACAATGGATTTTCACGCAATCGATGTAATTGGTGTCCGAGTTGAGATGCCTTCCAATCAACCGATAGTGCTCTTAAAGGAGATCGGCGGCGTTAGGTATTTGCCAATTTGGGTAGGCGCCGTCGAAGCGACTGCAATTGCTTTCGCACAACAAGGTGTTGAGCCACCCCGCCCGCTTACTCATGATCTGATTAAGGATTTACTCACCGCAATTGGCACCGATATCGATTCAATCCATCTCACCGATATCAAAGATGGAATTTTCTACGCTGCAATAAATTTGGCAGGGGGAGTGAAAGTTTCGGCCCGACCAAGTGATGCGATTGCGATTGCGCTCCGTACCGGAGCTCCGATTCTGGCGAGTGAAGAGTTATTAAACGAGGCCGGAATTGAAATCCCGGACCAAGCCGAAGATGAAGTTGAAAAATTCAAAGAATTTTTAGACCAGATAAACCCAGAGGACTTTTTAGGCTAAACCTCTACTTGAGGGTTGGACCGTGTCGGTGATTGATTCCAGGATAGTAAGGCTCTACCTTTTCCTAGTAGGTAGGAATCCTTCCCCCGCCTATAGATGAGGCGTCATATGTCTGACCATAAAAATATTGGTTACCGTGGCGCTACCGCCTGTACCGCCGCTGGCATCTCATATCGCCAATTAGATTATTGGGCACGTACTGGGCTGGTCGAACCGACTGTTAGAAGCGCCGCGGGATCTGGAACCCAACGCCTATATGGTTTTCAGGATATTTTGGTATTGAAAATTGTGAAACGGTTATTAGATACCGGGGTATCGCTCCAAAATATCCGTACTGCGGTGAACCATCTACGGGCGCGCGGAATTGAAGATCTAGCTCGGATTACTCTTATGAGCGATGGCGCATCGATCTATGAATGCGCAAGTTCCGATGAAATTATTGACCTCTTACAAGGCGGGCAAGGTGTTTTTGGAATTGCGATTGGCAAAGTTTGGAGCGAGGTCGAAGGTTCGCTCTCGGTGCTACAAGGAGAGAATCTCGATAGTGGGTTGATTGTTGCGGGGAGTGAAAGTGATGAACTCGCAGCCCGTAGGAAAAGCCGTGGCGCTTAATTTCCGATAGTTTTCCTTCCTTACCTCTTATCTTTATTTAGATAGGACAAATCGGAAGGCGCAGGGCAGAGTGTGAGCAGCGTTCGCAGTGAATTTAAAGATCGCCATATCGGTCCTTCTAGCGCGCAAGTAAAAACGATGTTGATGGAGTTAGGTTTTTCAAACCTTGCTGACTTTATTGCAAAAGTTTTACCCGAAAGCATCGCCATGAAGAGCGCGCTAAGTGATCTTCTGCCAAATGCGATAAGCGAAGTTGAAGCGATTGCTGAACTTAAGAATTTTGCAGATAAGAACAAAATCGCAACCTCCTTGATAGGTACTGGGTATTACGGAACGATCACGCCACCAGTGGTTTTGCGGAACGTACTAGAAAATCCAGCTTGGTACACCGCGTACACGCCTTATCAACCTGAGATTAGTCAGGGACGATTAGAAGCGCTTTTTGCTTTCCAAACCATGGTTTCGGATTTAACTGGCTTACCAATTTCGAATGCATCAATGCTAGATGAGGGCACAGCGGCGGCTGAAGCTATGACCTTAGCGAATCGGGTTTGGAAAGGAGCCGCAGATGCAATTTTTCTGATTGATAAAAATTTACATCCGCAAACAATTGCCGTGATCATCACGCGTGCAAAACCGTTGAAAATTAATACTGAGATCTTGGATCTGAGTACGGTCAAAAATTTGCCCGAAAATGTATTTGGCGCGATCATGCAATACCCAAATACATATGGTGAGATCTCGTCGCCTTCTGAAATAATTAATTGGGTTCATCAACGCAACGGTATTGCAATAACCGCTGTTGATTTGCTGGCGCTAACTTTAATTAAATCACCCGGGGAGTGGGGCGCTGATGTTGCGATTGGTACTGCGCAACGTTTTGGTGTACCAATGGGATTTGGTGGACCACATGCTGGCTTCATGGCGGTTCGTACGGGGCTAGAGCGCGCTATGCCCGGTCGATTAATCGGAGAGAGTATTGATGCGCATGGGAATCCAGCGCTTCGACTTGCGTTACAAACTAGAGAACAACATATCCGCCGGGATAAAGCAACTAGCAATATCTGTACTGCGCAGGTTTTATTAGCAGTGATGTCAGCGTTTTACGCTGCGTGGCATGGTCCCGAAGGTTTGCGCGCGATTGCAAAACGAGTTAATTCATATGCCTTAACTTTTGCGTTGAAGTTGCGTGCACATGGGATCGTAGTTTTAACAAATGAAGTTTTTGATACCGTCACTTTTGAAATTGAAAATTTAGAAAGTTTGCGTGAAAAAGCGAGCACGGCTGGTTATAATCTTCGCTATCTTGATAATCTAGTCGGAGTCAGTTTTGATGAAACAACTACCGATAGCGTTTTAATTGACTTATTTGCATTTCTTGGAATTAAATGGGATTTGAAGCTAAGTGAGAACGCAGTATCGAAAGAGCTTTCTCGTCAAACAAAGTATCTGCAACATCCAATTTTTAATACCTATCATTCGGAAACAGCGATGTTGCGCTATTTGCGGATGCTGTCAGATCGAGATTTAGCGCTAGATCGAACCATGATTCCGCTTGGTTCTTGTACTATGAAATTAAATGGCACCACCGAAATGGAATCAGTTACTTGGCCGGAATTTTCATCGTTGCATCCATTTGCCCCAGTTTCGCAGAGCGCTGGCACCCGTGAATTAATTGCGCAACTTTCGGCTTGGCTGATCACAATTACCGGATACGACGCGGTTTCATTGCAACCCAATGCTGGATCGCAGGGCGAATTTGCCGGATTGCTTGCAATTCGGAATTACTTGGATAGCAAGGGGGAGAGCGGGCGTGATATCTGTTTAATCCCATCTAGCGCACATGGTACTAACGCAGCTAGCGCCGTGATGGCGGGCATGCGCGTTGTAGTAATTGAATGCGATGAAGCTGGCAATGTCAGCGTTGCGGATTTGCAAGAAAAAATTGCCGAATATCGCGGTCAATTGGCAGCTTTGATGGTCACATATCCATCTACACATGGCGTATTTGAAGAAGCTATTGGCGAAATTTGCGAAATGATTCATAACGCCGGCGGTCAAGTTTATGTAGATGGTGCAAATTTAAATGCGCTAGTTGGATTAGCCCAACCTGGAAAATTCGGTGCTGACGTTTCGCATTTGAATTTACATAAAACATTTTGCATTCCACATGGCGGCGGGGGACCAGGCGTTGGTCCGGTTATCGCCCGATCGCATCTAGCGCCATTTTTACCAAATCATCCTTTAGATGTAACGGCAGGTCCTGTAACTGGTCCAGGTCCAATATCGGCAGCGCCATTCGGCTCGGCTGGTATTTTGCCAATCTCATGGGCATATATTCGGATGATGGGCGGTCTTGGTTTAACTACCGCAACTGAAGTTGCAATTCTTTCGGCAAATTACATCGCCTTGAAATTGCGGGATTCTTATCCCATTCTTTACACGGGCAAGAATAACTTGATCGCACATGAATGCATTATTGATTTGCGAGAAATAACTAAAGTAACCGGAGTTAGCGTTGATGACATTGCCAAGCGGCTAATGGATTATGGATTCCATGCACCGACTATGAGTTTCCCGGTGCCCGGCACGCTAATGATTGAACCAACCGAGAGTGAAGATATTAGAGAATTAGATCGTTTCGTCGCAGCGATGTTAGCAATTCGGTTAGAGATCGCCGATATTGCTAGCGGCAAAATTAAGATCGAGGAGTCGGCGCTCCGACATGCACCGCATACGATGAGCGATTTGTTGCAAAGTGATTGGAACCGGCCATATTCGCGCGAAGTTGCAGCTTTCCCAATGGGTGTTGAAGTTGGTTTAACTCGCGCTGGTAAATATTGGCCGACAACCGGCCGGATCGATGGCGCGTATGGGGATAGGAATCTGGTTTGTTCCTGCGAGCCAATTTCGGCTCTCGCAATCAACTGATTTACGCTCGTCTTACTTTACATAATGTAACTTATCGGCGATATTTATAGCTTCCAAATCCCCACTTAGTGACATTCCAGAGCGCTTCTACAACGATTTTCTTGCTCATTTTAGAAACTCCACCTGCCCGTTCAATGAAAGTTATCGGGATCTGTGCGATAGAAAACCCATTGATGGAACTGCGTAACGCAACTTCAATTTGAAAACAATAACCTTGCGAGTTAATACTTTCTAAATCTATTTTCTCTAAAACTTCGCGATGAAATGCGCGATAACCGCTAGTGATATCTTTTAATTCCAATTTCAAAACTATTCGGGCATAACCGGTACCGACTTTTGAGATTAACTGGCGCGAAACTGGCCAATTTACTACCGATCCACCAGGCATCCAACGGGTTCCAATTGCTAAATCATGGCCAGCCAGCGCATCTAAAAGATTTACTAATTCCTCGGGCTGATGGCTCAAATCCGCATCAATTTCACAGAGATAATCAAAATCTTTAGCTAAGCCCCAAGCAAAGCCAGCAATATATGCTGGTCCAAGACCACCTTTTCCAGGACGATCCAATACATAAATCCAGTTTAGATTTCTTTCTTTTACTGCTTTAGATGTGCCATCTGGCGAATTGTCATCTACTACTAGCAATGATAAATCGTAACGATTTGCTAACGCTTCGCGTATGGTGCCAATTCTAGTTATCAAACTATGGATGGATTCAATTTCATTATATGTTGGAGAAACTATCAAAACTTTTGTTAACTTATTCATTTTTTCTCCGTATAAAAGTTATTGCAAATATCACGATCACTGCAAATTCTGGGGCGCTACGATGTTTGCTAATTGGGGTCCGGAAATTATGTAAAGTAATTTCTTTGGAGAGTGCGATAGATTTGAATTGGTCTGCTTGCAACGTTGCTCCCCCTTTACTATTAATAAAACCGGTATAGCCAGTAGTGGATACCACAGCAGCCACCTTACGCATTTCGTATGCTCTCACACGAGCGATTAGAAATTGCTGTGCCGCTTCTGGACTTTTTCCGAAAGTCGCATTATTAGTCATGGAAACTAAGAAATTACTCTCAGACGCACTTTCGGTAAAGACTTTATCGTCTAATAACTCGAAACAAATTAACGGTATAAATTCCCCAGTTTTCACTTTAAAAAGTTGGCGTACTTTGCCAGGTTGGAAATCGACGACATTTCTCGCTAATGGTGAAATTTTTTCAGCGAGAGTTCTTAACGGAATATATTCACCAAACGGTGCTAAATCACGTTTCACATATTTCACGGTTTCACCACTACTCCGGTAATGAATTGCGGCATTTTCAGGTCCATTTTTACCATCTAAAACTCCCCCTATCAAAAGATCAACGCCGCCTTTTTCCTTGAGATTGGCAATCTTATCCGCAATGGCTTTGGTTCGGATCGGATCTAAATCGCTGGCATTTTCTGGCCAAATTATTAAATCTGCTGGTCTTGTTGCGAAATCTTTACTTTCCAAATATTTTGAAGTGGTTTCAAAATGTTTATTGAAAACCGCCATCGGAACGCTATTGAAGTTTAGGTTAGCTTGTGGCACTCCCCCTTGAATCAAAGTTACTCGGAGCGTGTTGGTTTTAGCATCTTGCGAAATCTGATTATCAATTATTTTTTCGTAGCTATATCCAAGTGCTACTGTCACCACTAGAGTAATAAAGGTTTGTCTCCGGAATTTTTTATCAGCAAAATGTAAAGTAAAAATCAGAGTCAAGAAAGATAAACCGGTTACGCCTATTATTGGTAGGTAAAAACTAAGCGGTGATTGAATCTGAGAAAAGCCAACTCGGCCCCAACCAAATCCCCCAAACGGAAATTTTTCCCGGGCTAACTCGACTAGCGCCCAGAGCGAGGCAAACTTTACATAATCTGCAGAGCGTTTTTGCCAATTCACGGTGGCAAAGAGCAAAAAGAAGAGCGATTCTCCGAGCGCCAAGATTAGCCAAGGCAGCGCACCAACAAAGATGGAACTCCAATGCAATAGCGGCGCGAAAAAGAAAAAGGCATAAATTAATGAAGTTTGTAACCGCCGCTTTAGCTGCGAATTAACGAGTTGACTGTAAAAAATTGCTAGTGATATTGGAGCTAAGAACCAGAGATTAATAGGTGGAAAGCTTGCCGAAAGTAGTACTCCGGCAAGTAAGGTTTTAATTATTTTTACCAACCGAGCGCCGCCATCATTCGATCGATACTTGAACCTAAGCCATAACGAATTCGAAAATCTTCAATCGCCTCTAAATTCTTAGGACGAGAAGGCATTTTGTGCGATAACTCTGGAATCGGAGCATCGAGCGCACAATTAACTAATTTAGGTGCGATCTTAATGTAATCAGCCCCTTCGATTAGTTTCCGCTGCAATAACGGCTTTAAACGATGATCACCTGCATGCGCCGCTGCTAGCGCTTCTGAGAGCGATTGAAAATTATTAGCAATTATCGCCGCACCTTTCTCGCCGATGCCACGGACTCCAGGTAGCCCATCAGAGGCATCACCTCGAATCATTGCAAAGAGCGCATATCGGTCACCTGGGATTTGATATTTATTTTCAATCCAAGCGCGATCAACTAAATCATGAGCCGAAATACCTTTAGCAAGATAAACAATTTTTATATCTTTAGCGCTATCAACTAATTGAAATAGATCGCGATCACCAGTAACAATTCTGGTGGGCCCAATTTCATTGGCCGCAATAGTTGCAATTACATCATCGGCTTCGTAGTTGTCGGCTCCAATAACTGCAATTCCAAATAAATCCAACAAGTCCAAGAGGATTGGAATTTGCGGCGTTAACAAATCTGGCTCCTCTTCTTCGCCAGCCTCGGTTAAGCGGTTTGCTTTATATTCTGGGAATAAATCAACTCGCCAAGTTGGCCGCCAATCACCATCTAAGCAAGCAATCAAGCGGTTAGGTTGATATTTTTGGATTAACCTCGCCGACATATCTAAGAATCCTTTAATTGCGTTCACGGGAGCGCCATCTGGCGCTAATAGTGTGTCGGGCATTCCATAATAAGCGCGATACCAGAGCGAGGCGCTATCAATCAACATTAAGGTCATGCGGTAACCGCCGAATAAGCAATAATCCCTCGGTCAATTCGTTTTAACGCATCTTTAATTACGGTGCGCATCTCCGGACGTGCGTTCAATAATTGGCCAAGCAAGTCAATTAATTGTCTGATTACTCGAACAAAATCGCCGACTGTTATTTCACTATCGCGTAGAATTGAACTAAGTGAATGGCCACTAGCCCATCGATAACTCTGCCAGATGAAATCCAAGTCCGGTTCGCGCTGCGTGGCTAAACTAAAATTACTTTCCAAAATAGTTAATTCACCCCAAGTTTTTACCAATTTCTCCAACGGCTCGTTGAGCGATTTAGGAATTCTTGGTGAGCTACTCTTGTCGTTTCTATTCTCGAAAACACAGGTTGATAATAAGGCAATTAATTCAGGCGCTGGCAGATTATCTAATATTCCCTTGCGTAACGATTCTGCTATCAAGAGATCTGTTTCTGCATAAATTTTTGTCAAAATCTCGCCGGATGCGGTGAGCGCATCGTTCTCAATATATTTAAGTTCAGTTAGAACTGAAATTATCCGATCGAAAGTTTTCGGAATAACGTTAGTGCGTGATTCTATGCGCTTGATTAAACCCGCATTTTCGCGAACGAGTCTTTCACCTTTCTCCGCTATCCGCGCATGTGCTTCTCGTTCCGGACATTGGTTACATGGATCAGATTTCATTTTTTTGCGTAACGCCGTAATTTCGTCTTCGCTTTTTTTAAGAAATTCTTTACGATTGCCACGGTAATTACGTCCCTGGGTAACTACTTCGCGTTCAATCGCTTTAATCTCTGCTCGATACGACATATATTGAGCGAAATCGCCTAAATCACATACGGATTCGTTGCGGTATTGCGTTATCAATTTATCACTTTTACCGATTTGTTTTGTTAACCCAACTACCGCTCGATCTGCTTGAAATTGCGCGAATGAAGCAGCTAACGAACTCCGTGCAAGTTCGTGGTTGAACCGCGAAATCAAATTTGCGCTCATATTGTAAGTTGGCGCAAATGAAGAGCGAAGCGGATATGTTCTCGTGCTGGCCAACCCGGCCGCCGTTCCAGAATCCACGGTTTCATTCCAAAGTACGATTGCATTTCCCTCAATATCGATACCGCGTCGACCAGCCCTGCCAGTTAATTGGGTGTACTCCCCCGGGGTAATAGCTGCGTGCGTTTCACCATTCCATTTAGTTAGCTTTTCTAAAATTACAGTTCGAGCCGGCATATTTATTCCCAAAGCTAAAGTTTCAGTTGCAAAGACACATCTAATCAAGCCTCTTTGAAAAAGCTCCTCGATAGTTTCTTTAAACATTGGTAATAACCCAGCATGATGCGCAGCAATTCCGCGTTCTAGCGAATCGCACCATTGATAAAAATCTAGAATTGCGTAGTCCTCCTGAGGTAGTTCTGCCGTTTTTTGTGCAATTACTTCCTGGATTTCAGCTCGCTCTGCGCTATTTGTCATTCTAAGATTTGCTTGGATGCAAGATCTAACGGCAGCATCGCATCCAACCCGTGAGAAAACAAAAAATATCGCTGGTAAATAACCTTGACTTTCCAATTTCTCGATTATCTCAGGCTTAGTAATTTGTTTTTGACGATGCGATTTGTAACCTGAACTGTTCCAATTCCGTTGACTTGACGTGCGGACATTGCGTTGTGAGTCTTTTTCTATCTGTAAAATCTCTGGGTTTACTCGACCGTCGTCAACGAAGAGGTCCAATAGCCTGTTACCCATTAATACATGTTGATAAAGCGGGACTGGACGGATTTCACTGACTACCACGGCGGTCTCGCCCCGGATCGTGTTCAACCATTCCCCGAACTCTTCCGCGTTGGAAACTGTTGCAGAGAGCGAAATTACCTGAATTCGCTCCGGCAGGTGAATCAGAATTTCTTCCCAGACTGCGCCGCGAAACTTATCCGCGAGATAATGAACCTCATCCATAACGACAAAACCTAAAGTTTCCAAAGTCTGAGATTGGGCGTAAATCATGTTCCGCAATACTTCAGTTGTCATCACAACTATGGCAGCTTCTCCATTTATTGATGAATCACCAGTAAGTAACCCAACGCTTTCTTCGCCGTAAACCGCAACTAATTCTTGAAATTTTTGATTTGATAAAGCCTTGATTGGCGTGGTGTAAAAACATTTCGATCCGTGCTTAATTGCTAAATGTGCGGCGAATTCACCGACTATAGTTTTTCCAGCCCCAGTTGGCGCTGCCACCAAAACACCTTTGCCAGATTCAATTGCGTGACAGGCGGTTATTTGAAATTCATCAAACGGAAAGCTATAGCCAGATTCAAACAATTGGGTGGCTAGAAACTTTTGGCGATTTTTTGCAGCGATAAAACGCTCGGACGGCGTTTCCATTAAGGGTTTCGATGCCATGTAAGTAAAGCTTTTGGTACAACTTTCGCGGTTATGGGTAGCGGTCCCACGCGTTCACCGTCGCCATACGCAATAGCATCCGCTTCGATTGTGATCTCACGGCAACGCCGAATTGTGACGGCGGGATGAGTTATATGTTTTCCAGAGAATACCTTAGGAAAGACTTTGAGGAATTCGATTTTAGAAACCGGCGCCAGGATCATCACATCAAAAAGACCATCGGTTATTGAGGCGCTCGGACAAACTTGCATGCCGCCACCGTAAGAGCTGCCATTCGCGACCGCAATTAACATGGCTTTTGATTCGAACGGTTCTCCGTCAACTGTGAATCTATAAATCTTGGGTTTAAATATCGGTAATTCGAGTGCAATTGCAACATTATATTTCATTGGACCACGGATAAATTTAATCCGGTTAGCCCGTTCATTAACTACGGAATCAAAGCCCGTACTTAAGATATCAGCGAAATATTCACCACCTGCAAATCCTAGATCGATTGCTTCCGCTGGCTTGGAGAAGGAGTGATTCAAAATTTCGGCAGGGTTATTTAAAGGCAAATTTTGAGCGCGCACAAAATCATTTCCAGTTCCCGCCGGAATAACGATCAATTGAATTTCGGTTAGCGCTAATTTTTGGATTATTAAGTGCACCGAGCCGTCACCACCAACTAAAACTATTCGTTCGATATCACCTTTACTAAGTTCTGTATTTAGTGAGTGATTAGTTGAAGCTGCAGAATTCTCGAGAATCTGATGAAATTTCAGGTTACGTTTATGCAGCAGTTCTGCTGTAGCTGCTCCTATTTTTTTCCCTTTGCCTCCGCCTGATGCGGGGTTGATAACTAGGAGCGTTCGTTTCATTTCTTACTCTTTTTCGCAACCGATTTCTTCTTCGCAACAGACTTCCTGACTTTGGTAACGGGTATTGCGGGTTCTGTAAATTCTAAATCAGCTAGCGGAGTTGGTTCTTCATCTAATAAGGATGCGGCATCATCGGCGATGTATGGCTTGCGTTGTCGTCGCTTTTTATCAATTAAGAGCGCGATGCCGCCACTTCCAAAATAGAAAACTATAAGCGGCAGCGCTAGTAAGCCCATAGTTATTGGATCTCCAGTAGGGGTGAATGCTGCGGTAAAAAGGCAGATCCCAAAAACGGCTAATCGCCATGGTTTTAAAATACCTTTCCCAGATAGCACCCCAGCCAAACTTAGCGAAACTAAGAACACTGGAAGTTCGAATGCAATTCCAAAGAGCAAAATCACGCGCATCACAAAGTCCAAATAATCGTCAAACTTCACCAAGTTTGATAGCGCATTTGGGGTGAACCCAAAAAGTACCTTGATCGCCATTGGTAATACTAGATAACCAAGTATCGCACCGCCGGCAAAAAATGGCGTAGCGCAAACAATAAACAAAATTGAGTAGCGTCGTTCTTTTTTATGTAAGCCTGGCGCTACGAAAGCCCAAAGCTGATATATCCAAAATGGTGCCGCCAATATAACTCCGGTTAAGAGCGCTACCTTGATCTGTAAATTTAGTGGCCCTAAAACGCCATTTATATATAAAGATCCGCACTGGGTTGCGCCGGATAACTGCGCTTTTCTTAGATCACATACTGGTTCGGCAAGAGTTGTAATAATTGGGTTATAGAGAATCCAACCGAGAATTGAAAAGACCAAAATGAAAAAAGTAGCTCGTACTATTCGTTTTCTGAACTCTCTTAAATGCTCTAACAACGGCATTCGGCCGTCAGCAGATGACGCCATTGCTAATATGCTCCGTTACCTAAATCGGTCGTTCTTAGCGTAGGCCTACTTCTCAGCTGTTGGAGTGTCGCCTTTTTTATCTTCATCCTTATTCAACTCTTTAACTTCGCTCTTAAAGATCCGGAGCGATCGACCCAACGAGCGGGCTGAATCCGGTAAACGCTTGGCTCCAAAAAGTACGATTACAACTAAAAGCAGAATCAAAATGTGTGATGGTTCGCGAAGAAACATTGCCCACCCTTTACTTATAACTATGCGAAGAGCTTAATCCCCTCGACTGTTGCGCCTACGCTACCCCAAAATCCGACATTTCGGAATGTGAACCCAAAAATTGATGTTTTTGACCTCAATAATTGGAGAGCGCGATTTTGGCTCGGGCGGCCACTTCATGGGCAAATTGCACGGGCGCCAGGATTTTAATATGGCCGGCATTTGCAAGCACATTCCGCAATATCCATTCACTATCCCAAACTTCAACTGATGCAATCATTTCCGTCTGATCGATTTCGATTACGCGATCTTGGACATTTTCAATAAACGATAAAGCTGATCGGTCGTATTGAAATTTAATCGTAACTCTTCTCTCCGGCGTTAATAGCATCGGATCAGTATCAGAATTAACGTCGGCTAGAGCATCCGAAGCCTGGTCGCAACTTAAAATCCGCGCGATTGCAAAAGTTCGATTTGCCTTAGAAAGAAAACACCAAGTTAAAAGTAGAAACTCATCCCCTTGTTGGAAAACCTCTATCGGCAAAACTTTTCGCTTTGTAATTTCATCTTTTGAGGTATTTAAATATGAAATATTCAAGGCAGTGCGGCTTTGCATCGCTCTATTTATGCAATCTATATGCGGAAGGTGTCGGTCATCAGCATAAAGAATGGAGTTTGCAGCAGCGCTCTCTATTAGTAACTTCAACCTAGTTTGGAGATTTTTAGCAATTTGTTGCTTAACTGGATCAATTATCTGAGTTTGCACAACATCTAAACCCATTATTAGAATCGATAACTCTTCGCTACTAAGTTTTCTTGGTTTATCTAGATTTTGTGGTTCTCGTACTGTTACAAATCCATGTTCAAAAGATAAGTCGATTAATTCCAATGCAGTGTATTGTGGCAAACCACACATGAAAATAAGGTTCAAATCTGCCAATATTTCTTTTTCAGTAACACCAAATTCCTTAGCTAAATCGACGATGGTAATGCCTTGGTGCGAAAGAATGAATGGTATTAAATCTAACAATCTAGCGGTGCGAGCAAGTGGCTTATCCATTCTTGGCCATTTCTTGTAACGAGGTGACAACGGCCATTTTCAAATCTTTAGGTGAAATCACAATTACATCTGGGCTGTACCAAAGTATTTCTTGTATGGTTTCCGGACGATTATTTTCGATAAATTCGAGCTCATCCCATTCAGCATCATTTCTGATTATTTTGGATTTCTGGCGCAACCCGTGGCATCTATCTTTACGGACTTGCAGAATTACCGGGGTTTGCGCTCGATCTTGGAGCATTACTAAATGGTGTGAAATATCGAAATCTATCGGGAGCTGAAAAGCGCCAACTTTGCCACGGACTTTGCATCCGAGAGCGATCCGCGCCACTTTAAAAACACGTATCGCGTCCTTTGCGACATCTCGTCCAACTAAATACCACTGGCCCCGCCAAGCCGCAATCCCATATGGTTGAATTTCGCGCTCTGCTAATCGATTTGTGTGGTCTGGATATTCAAATACTAGGATCTGTGCCGCAATGGTGGCGTTCCATAGCAGTGCAAAATTGGAATTGCTGATTTTTATATGAAATGGCGCATCAACGTAATTGGTTGCGTCGTTTTCGATTCCAAGAGAGCGAAGTTTTCGAAGTGCGCTCTGCGCCGAATTGGAAAAAGTAGCGTCTTGCCAAGTCTTTGCCGCGACTGCTAGTAGTGAAAGCTCTTCGGCAGTTAAATTCTCTAGCGCAAGGGCGTATTCACTTTGCTTAATCCGATAACCCGGTTCATCATCGAAAAGTGGATCTAATCCCCCCACCTCTATGACAATACCCAGATTTCGTAAATCATCCTTATCGCGTTCGAACATTCGCTCCATGGCTTCTGCGTTTCCACTATATCCAGCCACGATTGCGAATATCTGACTCTTCTTTATGTAACGTTGGGCAGCCAATAGCGCCATTGTGAGGTTTATTAAACGCTCTGCTTTCTCGATGGGCATGAGGTAAGGCTACCGACCTTGCTAGGATTTGCTTTACGCTCTGCCCCGGAACTAACCGCAGAAAGATAGGTTTAAAATGCAGAAGTTATTAGCTTTACCATTAGCTTTAATTATTTCTATTTCATTGGCCGCATGTAGCACCGACGGAGGAGTTGAAACCATGAGTGAAAATCAGAGTAATGGCACTGCCGCAGCAGGGCTTCCAGTAGTTACGGGCGCCGCTGGCGCGGAACCAATTATCACGCCTCCAACTGGAGCCGCACCTAGCGCTATGCAAACTAAAGATTTGATTGTAGGCACCGGTGGTCTGGTTTTAGCAACGTCTACTTTGACAGTTCATTACGTTTTAATGGCTTGGTCAACCGGCAAGGTTGTTGAATCTTCTTGGAGCGGTGATCCAGCCACCTTCCCATTAAGTGGAGTTATAACTGGATGGCAAGAAGGAATGCCAGGGATGAAAATCGGTGGCCGACGATTATTAGTTCTACCGCCGGATAAGGGTTATGGCGCTGCAGGTGGCGGCCCGATCGGACCGAACGAAACCTTAATCTTCGTGGTCGATGTAATCGGGATTAGTTAAAAATTACTCGTCGTCAACGGCGCCGTATGCACCTTTAGAGGGGCGACGGCGCCGTTTTAGCGCGGTCGTGCCTTCGGCAACTTTACGTGCAAAAATAATAAAACCTGTGTGAGCATTCATCTTGTGTTGTGGGCGAACCGCAAGTCCTTCGTGATGCCAACCACGAATTAACCCTTCAAAACTTTCGGGTTCAGTAAAACGTTCATCAGCTTTTAGCGCTTCGGCTAATTTTGATAATTGGGTGGTGGTTGCAACATAGGCGGCAAATACCCCACCCGGTTTCATTACGTTATAAGCCATTTCTACACATTCCCATGGCGCTAACATGTCGAGAATCACTCGATCGAAATCTGAACAATCTACTAAATCTTGTACTGCGCCAATCGTCAGTTGCCATTGTTTAGGTTTCTCGCCAAAATAAGAAATAACATTCTTTTCGGCAATGGCTGCAAAATCTTCGCGCTTTTCAAATGAGTGCAGCGACCCATTGGCACCTACCGCGCGCAATAGCGAAATGCTTAGCGCACCGCTGCCGGCCCCAGCTTCTAATACTTTTGCGCCTGGGAAGATATCGGCATATCCGAGAATCAACGCGGCATCTTTCGGATAAACAATAGTGGCGCCTCTCGGCATTGAAAGTACGAAATCAGTTAGTAATGGTCGGAAAGCTTGATATTTTGTGCCGGCGTTAGTGGTGAATATGGAACCTTCCGGGGCTCCAATTAAAGCCTCGTGCTCCAGCCAACCTTTATGGGTATGAAATTGTCCGCCTATCGCCAAATTGATTGAGTACAACTTTCCTTTTTCGTCGGTTAATTGCACGCGATCGCCAATCCGAAACGGGCCGGATGGATTGAAGTTCATAGCGACACCATATCTTTACTGTTAAACAAAAACTAATCTTCCATAAATATCTTGAAGTTTTTCTAGATTGATATCTCTTAAGGATGGCAGAACCTGCAAACGCGGACTATTAGGTAACTCCCCTAAATGAGAAATTCCGATTACCGCTGCACCGCTGGCTATCGCAGCTGTCACCCCAACATAGGAATCCTCTAGAATTAAACACTCTCGAATATCAATTCCTAATAGATCAGCCGCTTTGCAATAACCCTCTGGCGAAGGTTTGCTTTCTGAAACATCATCGCAAGAAATGGTGGTTGCAAAACGCTCGTAACCAATCGAAGTCATTGCGGCATTTACAAGCGAGCGAGAGCTTGCAGTGACCAAGGCCATTGGGATATTCGCTTTAAAACAACTATCAAATAGCGCCTTTGCACCATCGGCGTATGCAACTCCCGCGGCTAATTTCATTTCCATTCGTTTTACTAAATTAGTTGCAAAAAAACTTGGAGTTTCTTGGTGGTTAGTTTTATCAGCCATATACATAGCAACGCGAACCATTGGCCCACCTAAACACGCAATTTGATCAGCTTCATCCCAACTCGTATTGAATATTGCCATCAATTCTTCTTCGGCTTCTACCCAAAGTGGTTCCGAATTAATTAGGGTGCCATCCATATCCCAAAGAATCGCTTTGAAGGTGCTCAACTTTTCAAGTGGCATTGAAATATTTTGCCTCTGGATGATGCACAATAATCGCCGATGTTGATTGTTCCGGATGCAATTGAAATTCTTCGGATAGTTCGACGCCAATTCGGCCAGGCTCTAGAAGTTCACATAATTGTATTTGTTGTTCTAAATCTGGACAGGCTGGATAACCAAAACTGTAGCGCGATCCCCGATATTCTTGATCTAAGATTCCGGCGAGAGTCTGGCCATCTTCTGCGCGAAAACCTAACTCTTCGCGAATTCTGCCATGCCAGTGTTCGGCAAGTGCTTCGGTTAATTGCACTGACAATCCGTGCAGTTCAAGATATTCGCGGTACCGATTTTCCGCAAAAAGTTTTCCGGTTGCAAGGCTTACTGAATGACCCATAGTTACAACATGAAAACCCACCACATCGATTTCACCCGAATCTTTTGACTTGAAGAAATCACTTAGGCAGAGTCTGCGATCCCGACTCTGCCTTGGAAAGGTAAAGCGCACCCGCTCCTTGCCAGCATTAGTTCCTTCGTGGCTCAAAATAATTAAATCATTACCTTCACTAACGCATGGAAAATACCCATAAACAACCGCTGCGTTTAACCAACCTTGTGCCTGTACTTCATTCATCAAAGAGCGCAACCGTGGGCGTCCTTCATTTTCAACCATCAAATCGTATTCACCACGCGCACCCTTAAGCCCCCACTGCCCAACAAAAAGCGCACGTTCGTCGATTGCGTCAGCGTAATCTGCGAGTGCAATACCTTTGACTATCCTGCTCCCCCAAAATGGTGGCGTTGGTATTGGATTGTTGGTCGCCACATCGCTTCGATTAGTATCAATATCAGCTCCGGTGAGTAATATTTTTGTTGGACGAGTTCTTCGTTCTTTAAGTTCGGGTAATTTTGCATCCGGATCGCCACGTTTAATCAGCATCATAGTATCCATCAATTTCAAGCCTTCAAATGCATCGCGCGCATATCTAACGGTTCCTGGAAAAATAAGTGCTAAGTCTTGTTCCACAAAAGTTCGAGTGAGCGCAGCTCCGCCCAATATTACTGGCCATTTCTGGGCAAGCTTACGGGACTCCAATTCCAACAAATTCTCTTTCATAATGACAGTTGATTTAACTAATAAGCCACTCATGCCAATTACATCTACGTTATTGGTTTGCGCTGCCTCAATTATTTGGTTTATCGTCTGCTTGATTCCGATATTTACTACGGTATAGCCATTATTAGTTAAAATAATATCTACTAAATTTTTTCCAATATCGTGCACATCGCCTTTCACAGTGGCGAGAAGCATGGTGCCACGCCCGGCATCATCGGTTTTCTCCATAAATGGTTCCAAAATCGCAACAGCGTTCTTCATCACTTCAGCAGATTGGAGCACGAACGGGAGTTGCATCTCACCCTTACCAAAAAGTTCGCCAACAGTCTTCATTCCTTCAAGAAGGTAATCATTAATTATGGAAAGTGGCGGAATTTTTTCAGATAGCGCTTCTGTTAAATCTTCCTCTAGACCAACCTTTTCACCGTCGATGATCCGGCGCGATAACCGTTGGCCAAGCGGTAGAGCTGCCAATTCTGCTGCTCGAGTTTGTCGATTGTTGGTCACTTCAACACCTTCGAATAGCTCTAAAAATTTCTGCAGTGGATCGTAGATGCAATTATCACCATCAAATTTCCGTCGGTCGTAAACTAAATCCAGTGCAACTTCTAAATGCGCTGGATCAATCCGGGAAATTGGCGTGATTTTGGAGGGATGCACAATCGCTGAATCCAAACCTGCTTTTACGGCTTCCGCTAGAAATACTGAATTGAGTACGATCCGAGAGGCTGGATTGAGCCCGAAGGAAACATTGCTTACTCCTAGAGTTGTTTGCACATCTGGAAATTCGCTCTTTAACGTTCTAATCGCATTGATAGTTTCAATTGCATCTTTGCGAGTTTCTTCTTGACCAGTTGCGATCGGAAAAGTTAAGCAATCGATCATGATGTCACAGGTAGGAAGATCCCATTTTTCATTGAGATCGTTAATTAGGCGGCGTGCAACTCGTACTTTCCATTCTGCACTTCTAGCTTGACCTTCTTCATCAATGGTTAGCGCAATTACACTCGCGCCATGTTCTTTGACGATCGGCATAATCCGAGCAAACCTTGAATCTGGGCCATCGCCATCCTCGTAATTAACCGAATTGATAACGGAGCGACCACCGAGATGTTCTAAGCCCGCTTTTATTACAGCGGGCTCGGTCGAATCCAACACAATCGGTAAAGTTGCACTCGTTGCTAATCGACTGGCGAGTTCTTTCATATCTTTAACGCCATCACGACCAACATAATCAACCGATAGATCCAACATATGCGCGCCATCTCGAATTTGATCGCGCGCAATTTCCATACACTCTTGCCAATCTTCGGCTAATAAGGCATCTCGAAAAGCCCGTGAACCATTCGCATTCGTCCGCTCCCCAATAGCCATATAAGTTAAATCTTGTCGAAATGGCACGAATTGATAAAGCGAAGAAGCGCCAGCTTCATTCTCTGGGTTTCGGGTAGTTATTTTACGGCCGCTTAACAATTTCGAAACGGCTGCCAGGTGCGCCGGGGTGGTGCCACAGCAACCGCCTATTAACGAAACCCCATAATCTTCTACAAATGTTTCCAGTGCGGTGGCCAATTCAGTTGGCGATAAGGGATAGAGCGCGCCATCCGGACCGAGTATTGGTAAGCCTGCATTTGGCATGCAAGATATTCCAACAGTCGCTGATTTACTAAGCGTTCGTAGGTGCTCGCTCATCTCAGCAGGTCCAGTTGCGCAATTCAATCCAATGAAATCTATGCCTAACGGCGCTAGCGCATTGAGCGCTGCGCTTATCTCCGAACCGAGCAACATGGTCCCAGTTGTTTCGACAGTTACTTGCGCAATCAAAAGCACATCTCGTGGCGTATTATCAATTACCGAACGCGCACCATTGACTGCCGCTTTAGCTTGTAACAAATCCTGAGTGGTTTCGATTAGCAGCGCATCGCAACCGCCATCTACCAATCCTTGAGATGCTAATGCGTAAGCATCTTTCAGCTTTTGATAGGTAGTGTGACCAAGCGTCGGCAATTTTGTACCTGGTCCGAGCGATCCGAAAATCCAACGCGGCGAAGCTGTCATGGAAAAATCATCGGCAACTTTTCGCGCTATTTGCGCGCCTGCAAAAGCTAATTCGTAAATCCGATCTTCAATTCCATATTCTGCGAGGTTGGCCCAGTTGGCCCCGAAAGTATTGGTTTCAACCGCATCGACCCCAGCTTCGAAATATTCCCGATGGATTCCAGCAACAATTTCGGGCCTAGTCACATTTAAAATTTCATTACAGCCTTCGTGATCCTGGAAATCAGCCATCGTAGGATTTGCGGCCTGTAACATTGTTCCCATTGCGCCATCGACAATCACAACCCGGCTCTTAAGAGCAGTGCGCAGCGTTCCTGCATTTTTGCTTGGTTTTAGAGCGCTCATTCGCCGTAGGTTATCGTAGGCTCGGCGTATGTACCTCTTTGAGAGCCGATTCCCAATCCGCAATCCGGTGATGATCGCAGCATTTGAAGGATGGAACGACGCCGGCGAATCTGCTTCTGGGGCTATTTCGCATCTATTGTCGGAATGGGACCATCATTTAATCGGTGAGTTTGAACCAGAAGATTTTTATGATTTCCAAGTAAATCGACCGCAAGTTAAAGTGGATGAAAATGTATTGCGCGAAATTATTTGGCCCAACACCCAAATATACGCAATTAGTACGCCACAACTTAGCCACGATTTCATCATCGTAAAAGGTATGGAACCTTCAATGCGATGGCCCACCTTTGCTAAAGAACTGCTGGATTTAGCAGATGATCATGAAGTTTCAATATTTATTACGATGGGAGCGTTGCTGGCTGATGTTCCCCATTCTCGCCCAATTTCAGTAAGTGGTAGTGGCGCGCATCCGGAGGTTGCCAAACGATTAGGGGTAGAAATTTCTCGTTACGAAGGACCGACTGGAATCATTGGAATTTTGCAAGATGCTTGCAACAAACGTGGCTTGGATGCAGTTTCATTATGGGCGGCAGTTCCTCATTATTTTTCGCAGCCACCATCATCTAAAGCTTCGCTAGCACTAATCAATGCACTTGAAGATTTTCT
>DKNC01000005.1 GCA_002470135.1 Actinobacteria bacterium UBA7398
TTTCTCTAGGCTACGACAAAGGGTTCAAAAAGACTAACTACAAACCCTTTTGGCGTTCAATATTCATGGTTTAGTAACCTTTTCTGTAGTTAAATTATGGCTTGGTTAACAGTCAGCCAAAATTTAGAAAAATTTTATCTTGGGTATCGAGATTGGAAATTGAGTGCTGGCCATAAATTCGTTAAATGAAATAATTTGCGATACTGGCGAAGGTCCAAATTGGGATCGGGAATCCGCAACAATTTCATGGGTCGATATAAGTGGAAAATCTTGGCATGAACAAAACATTGATGGTAGTAATTTAATTAGTCATAAAGTTCCAGGTGAAATTGGTGCAATCGTAAAACGCAGAACTGGTGGATATTTTGCTGCGGTCGAAGCCGGATTTGCCGAGATAAATAATGGTGATGGATATAAATTAACAAATAATTTTTTAACTCCAGCTGAGAGAATGAATGACGCAAAAGTTGATAGCGCTGGCCGACTTTGGGCGGGAAGTTGTAATAAAGAATTTAAATCTGGCTATGGCAGATTACATGTTTTGATGCAAAATCTAACTGTAAAAACAATTGTTACAGATATGACACTTCCGAACGGACTTGCGTGGAACTCTGATAATACTGAATTCTTTCATGTAGATAGCATCGAAAAAAAACTTTGGAGATATGAACTCGACTTCGATAATTTGAAATTGCATAACCGCAGTCTTTTAGTTGATTTTGTAGAGAGCGATGGCGCTCCGGATGGAATGTGTATCTCTAATGAAGGATATTTAGTTATTGCAATATGGGGAGGTTCACGATTAGAAATTTATGACCTTTCTGGCAGAAAAATCTCCCAGATCGATATGCCAGTTCTACAACCAAGCTCTTGTACTTTCGCTGGTGAGAACGGCGAACGACTAATTGTGACATCGGCTCGAAAACAATTAGGGGAGCGAGCTAACTCGCAAGATGGTGCGATTTTTATTGTAGACGGAGTTGGGCTAACCGGAAATCCAAGCGAAAAATTTGGTGGTTAAAACCCCTATAAATGGTAGATTTCTTGTTCTATGGAATTTACGGGGAAAGTAGTTTTAGTAACCGGAGCTGCAAAAGGCATGGGTTTTGGTTGTGCTACAAAATTTGCGAATGAAGATGCGAGTGTTGCGCTGGTAGATATTGATTCGGAAAATCTCTTAAAAGTTGAAAAAGATTTGCTGGCGGCTGGCAAAAAAGTGAAAGCATTTGTTACTGACATAAGCAAGAGCGAATCAGTAAGTGCAATGATGGATGAAGTTATTAAGACTTTTGGCGCACTAGATGTGATTGCAAACTGTGCCGGAATTCAAACTTATGGTGATGCGATCGAAACCACAGATGAAGTTTGGGATAAAACTCTAGATGTAAATGTTAAGTCGATGTACTTAACCGCAAAGTTTGGCGTCCCGCACATTAGAAAGCGTGGTGGTGGCGCAATTATAAACATATCCTCAGTTCAATCTTATGTTTCGCAGAAGCAAGTTGTTGCATACGCAACATCAAAAGGCGCGATAAATTCGTTGACTCGAGCTATGGCGGTAGATTTTGCCCAAGATAAAATTAGAGTTAATACAGTTGCACCTGGATCAATTAATACCTCAATGCTTAGATTCGCTGCGGAAACGCATAGCGGCGGGAAATCAATTAATGAAGTTTTTGCTGATTGGGGCAAATCGCATCCGATTGGACGAATTGGCGAGATCGAAGAGGTTGCAGAGCTAGTCGCATTTCTAGCAAGCGATCGTGCGAAATTTATTACTGGATCTGATTATGTAATTGATGGCGGGCTGACTTCTCAAGCGCCAGTTGTATTGCCCAATTCTTAATTAAAAGTTACAATAGTTAACAGTTAGCAATCTGCCGATAGAGAATGGTCAATCATGCGTAGCGATAATTGGTTTGCTGGTCAGACTAAAGATGCCTTCGTGCACCGAGCTTGGTTGCGCCGCGGTATTCCTGATGATTCCTTTGATGGCCGGCCCCATATCGCAATTGCAAATACCGGATCAGATTTGTCACCATGTAACTCGCATTTTGATGAGATTGCGGCGAGCGTAAAACAAGGAATTTGGGAAGCGGGCGGTGTTCCGCACAATATGCCAAGTATTTCATTGGGCGAAGCGCAAGTTCGTCCAACCGCAATGTTATGGCGAAATATGGCTGCTATGGCAACCGAAGAATTGTTACGAGCTAATCCAATTGATGGCGTTGTGCTACTTGGTGGCTGTGACAAAACCATTCCTGCACTTCTAATGGCTGCAGCATCGGTAAACATTCCTGCGATAGTTGTGCCGGGTGGCCCGATGCTGAATGGAATATTTGAAGGACGCCAACTCGGTTGCGGCACTGACGTATTCCGGTTAAGCGAAGAAGTTCGTGCTGGAAAGATGAGTAAAGATAAATTTCAAAGAGCAGAATCTTCAATGATTAGAAGTCGTGGACATTGCAACACGATGGGTACGGCATCAACAATGGGGATCATGGCGGAAGTTCTCGGAATGACCATTCCTGGAATTGCTGGCACTCCGGCAGCCGATAGTCGATTACTGCAAGCATCACAAGAAACCGGCCGGTTAATTGTGAAAATGGTTCATGATGATTTGAAACCTAGTCAAATAATGGTCCGAGCTTCATTTATTAATGCAATCGTTGCGCTCGCTGCAACAGGTGGTTCAACAAACGCAATAGTTCACCTGTTAGCAATAGCGGGACGTTTAGGAGTGCCATTAAAGCTTGAAGATTTTGATAAGCATGGATCTAATATCCCACTTCTTGTTAACTTATTACCAGCGGGAAAACATTTAATGGAAGATCTTTATCGCGCAGGTGGGCTATTAGCTGTATTAAAAGAGGTAGCTGATTTGTTAGATAGCAGCGCAATAACCGTAACTGGCAAGCCACTAACAGATTACTTATCAGATGCTGAAATTTATGATGAGAGCGTAATTAGCAGGAGAAAAGCGCCACTGCAAGAGAACGCTGGAATTGTGGTTTTACGTGGCAATTTAGCGCCAAATGGCGCTGTGATTAAACCTGCAGCTGCAACTAAAGAGCTATTGAAACATCGCGGCCCCGCCCTAGTTTTTGACAGCGTTGAAGATTTTCATAATCGAATCGATGATCCAAATCTTGATGTAGATGAAAACACGGTATTAGTACTACGAGGTTGCGGGCCAAAGGGTTATCCGGGAATGCCAGAAGTCTCCAATATGGCGTTGCCACCGAAACTTCTTGAGAAAGGAATTCGAGACATGGTGCGTATCTGTGATGGTCGAATGAGTGGAACTGCATATGGCACGGTAGTTCTACACGTCGCGCCAGAAGCTGCAGCGGGTGGTCCACTTGGATTAATTCAAACTGGCGACATAATTATTCTCGATGTCGAAGCGCGTAAATTATCGGTAGAAATTTCAGATGAAGAGATGGCAAAACGAAAGCCATCAGAAGCCATGGTGAAATCTTTTGCTAATCCGACTCGCGGCTGGGAAAATTTATATATTAAACATGTAATGCAAGCAGACTTAGGTGTTGATCTAGATTTTCTAGTTGGTTCAAGTGGCTCTCAAGTAGGTAGAGAATCTCACTAGTTAGCCAATCATTTCTGAATCACGCTTGTTGCTTAATTCATGAATGCAGCCCTTATTTACATCGTAATTTGCGCATTCATCACAGAGTAAAACTAACTCATGACAAGCTAAATTCGCGCAGTTGTAGAACTGCCTCGTTGGCTTTGAGCATTTTTCACATTCACCAATGACCTTTGTTTTATTAGAGAAATCAATCGCTAAACGGGCGTCAAAAGTGAAGAGCGAACCTTCCCAAAGTGAGTCGTCTCCAAATTTTTTCCCGTAGCGAACAATGCCGCCTTCGATTTGATAAACCTCTTTAAAGCCGCGCTTTTTCATAACCGAAGAGAGAATTTCACAACGGATTCCACCAGTGCAGTAAGTAACGATTGGTTTATCTTTGATGTGGTCATACTTTCCACTTTCAATTTCATCTACAAAGTCACGTGAAGAGGTTACATTTGGAAGAATTGCATTTTTGAATTTGCCAATTTTTGCTTCGAATGCGTTGCGACCATCAAAGAAAATGACTTCCTCACCACGTTCGGCAACTAATTTATCGACTTCGTAAGGCTTAAGATGTACGCCACCGCCCACGACGCCATTTTCATCTACTGAAATTTCATCTGGGTCACCAAATGCAACTAATTCACTCTTTACCTTTACGCTTAATTTAGGGAAATCATCACCGGTACCATCGGACCATTTGAAATCTATTTTCTTAAATCCAGGATAGCGTTTTGTGAGTTTCACATATTTGCGAAGATCTTCAATGTCGCCACCAACTGTGCCATTGATGCCATGCTTTGCAATAATAATTCGACCTTTTAGATTTAGCGATTCCGCAAGATTTTGCTGCCAAAGACGAATCGCATCTGGATCTTTAATCGGCGTAAAGCCGTAGTAGAGAATGATCTTTGGAATCTGCATAGCGTTATTCTAAAGGAGCAGTGCGATACAACCTATTTTGTTAATTCTTACCGAATAGCTTGCTGAAGAAGCCAGGTTCTGCCCTTTCGCCTGCGTGGCCTTGGCAGCGATCAATGGTTGGTACATCATGGAGCGCATCTTCTATATGTTCTCCGCAGCCACTCCAAGTGGGTTTACCGCAACTCTTACAACTCACTTTGCTACACATGTTTCTAACCTTATCGCAAAGAATCTTGATCTTAAGGATTTCTAAACGTTTCGGCTTTTTATGGGATGTAAAAGTTCTTGGTTCTCAAGTACTCTTCCGAAATGCGTAAAACCGATCGTGCTCATGCAGAATTACTGGACCTACAGGACCCGCTTGCGGAGTATCGAGGCAAATTCTTAATTGCTGACCCGGAAGTTTCTTATTTAGATGGTAATTCCCTAGGTCGATTACCCCTTGCAACTATTGATGCGCTAAATACCTTAATGCGCGATGAATGGGGTAGTGAAGTTGTTGATGGCTGGAGCCATTGGGTAGACGAATCAGAAAAGACTGGCGATTTAATCGGCCGTTCAACTTTAGGTGCGGCTGCTGGACAAGTTTTAGCGTGTGATACCACTTCGGTAAACTTTTATCAGTTAGCAAGAAGCGCCATTAAAGCGCGACCTGGTCGCAAAACTATTGTTACAGATACATCTAACTTTCCAACCGATCGATACATTCTTCAAGGATTAGCAAAAGAATTTGGCTTAAATTTAGTGATGATTGAAAATTCATCGCAATCAGTCGAAGAGCCAGAACGTATTACTCCTGAAATTTTAACTCCATATTTAAATGATGATGTTGCGCTGGTTACATTTCAAGTAATCCAATATCGCTCTGGTGCTCGCAATGATGTTAAGGAGCTAACCGAATTAATTCACAAATGTGGCGCCTTAACTCTCTGNNCTCTGGGATGCATCGCACGCTGTTGCTTCGATTGCGCTAAATTACGATAGCGATAGCGTAGATCTCGCGGTTGGCTGTACCTATAAATATGGAAATGGTGGACCAGGAGCTCCAGGCTGGCTATATGTAAATAAGAAAATTCAAAAAGAAGTTCGAGTTCCAATTCAAGGATGGTTTGCTCAAGGAGATCAATTTGGCATGGGTCCAGTTTTTGAACGCGCTGAAGGTATTCGCGGTTTCCAAATTGCGACACCACCAGTAATTGGATTGCGCGCAGTTCAGACTTCATTTGGAATGATTGAAAAAGCCACAATTCAAGCGATCGAGGCCAAAGCAGCTCTTGGTACCG
>DKNC01000009.1:0-20573 GCA_002470135.1 Actinobacteria bacterium UBA7398
TTGCCACAAACTCGTTTCGTATTGCGTAAAGCGCTAGAGAAAAATCTGCCAGTTATTTTGATTATCAACAAAGTTGACCGTCCCGATGCGCGGATCGCTGCAGTTGTTGACGAAACTTATGAACTCTTTTTAGATCTTGATGCAAATGAAGATCAGATTGATTTCCCTATTGTTTACACATCTGCAAAAGCAGGTCGGGCATCGTTAAACCGTCCCGCAGATGGTGGTATGCCCGATGAAGCGAACTTAGATGTGCTCTTCGATACGATCTTTAAAACAATTCCAGCACCGGTTTATCATGAAGGTGCACCGCTACAAGCCCATGTAACAAACTTGGATTCATCGCCATACCTTGGCCGTCTTGCACTTTGCCGCGTTCGCGAAGGTGTAATTCGGAAAGGTCAGATGGTTACTTGGATTAAAACTGATGGTACAACTGAGAAAGTTAAAGTTTCCGAACTATTAATTACCGAAGCGTTAGACCGCGTTCCAACGCTAGAAGCGCACCCTGGTGACATTATTGCAGTTGCCGGAATTGAGACTATTACTTTGGGCGAAACTCTTGCTGATCCAGAAAATGCACATGCCCTGCCGCTAATTACCGTTGATGAACCATCAATTTCAATGACTATTGGTATCAATACCTCACCACTTGCTGGCAAGAGCGGAAAATTACTTACTGCTCGCCAAGTTAAGAGCCGCCTTGATGCCGAGCTAGTCGGTAACGTTTCACTTCGAGTTTTAAATACCGAGCGCCCAGATACCTGGGAAGTTCAAGGTCGCGGCGAACTTCAACTCGCAGTACTTGTTGAAATCATGAAACGTGAAGGTTTCGAATTAACTGTTGGTAAGCCACAAGTAGTTATTAAGAAAGTGGATGGCAAAATTCACGAACCAATGGAACATTTAACAATTGATGCTCCAGATGATTACTTGGGTGTGATTACCCAATTGATGGCGCTCCGTAAAGGTCGCATGGAACAGATGGTTAACCATGGCACCGGTTGGATTCGCTTGGATTACCGAGTTCCATCTCGTGGCCTGATTGGTTTCCGTACCGAGTTCTTAACTGAAACTCGTGGAACTGGTTTACTCCACCACGTCTTTGATGGTTACGAAGCTTGGCATGGCGATATCCGTACTCGCGGAACTGGTTCATTAGTTTCTGATCGATTAGGTGTTGTAACTTCTTATGCACTTTATGGCACGCAAGATCGCGGCAGCATCTTCGTTGAACCAGGCGATGAAGTTTACGAAGGTATGGTTATTGGTGAGAATTCACGTAACGATGATATGGACGTTAACTGCGTGCGTGAAAAGAAACTTACTAACATGCGTGCTTCCGGTACCGATGAATCAGAGCGTTNNGAATTTTGCCGCGAAGATGAATGCGTTGAAGTTACGCCAGCCGTAGTTCGCATCCGTAAGGTTGTGCTCGATGGCCAAGAGCGGGCTCGCGCTACTGCTCGCGCGAAGAAAGCCAACCTAACTAGCTAAACCCACGGGTTTGTCGGTGTCATGGGGTTGGATAAAGACCTGATGACAAACCGCAGAAGTGAAGCACCGAAGCTGGAATTGCTTCGAAAACCGCTGCCCGAACTTAACTTTTCCTATTCCGAAAAACAGAGTGAAGTCATCTCGCACTCTGGCCAGAATCCGCTAATTGTCTTAGGCGGACCAGGTACCGGGAAAACTCAAACTTTAATTGCGCAAGCTCTGGCAAAGATAGATGCGGGGATTGATCCAAATTCGATATTAATTTTAACTTTTGGTCGCGATCGCGCAGATTATCTTCGCGATGAGATTTCGCTCCGTTCGCCTAAAACTGCAAATGAACCATTGGCGCGAACATTTCATGCTTTGGCGTTTTCAATTGTAAGAATGGCAACTCCGGAAGATAAACCCGATCCAATTCTATTCTCCGGCTCAGAGCAAGATTCATATATTAAGCAGATGCTACTTACCGATTCTGCCGATAATTTAAGTGGTTGGCCGAAAGAACTGAAAGCTGCCTTACCCACCCGAGGTTTTGCAAAAGAGTTACGTGATGTTCTATTGCGCGCCACTGAACGCGGCCTATATCCAGAAAAACTTAGCGAATATGCAAAAACTTACTCTGAAAATTATTGGTCCCCAATCGCTAAATTTTGGGATAGGTATATCAAATCTTTAGCTATGCGCGAAGAAGGTGCAGCTGACGCAAAAGAACGGATTGATCCCAGCGGATTAATTATTGCTGCAATGTTACGGCTACAAGATAATTCTAATTTGTTATCTGATTTACGGGCTAAATATTCGGTGATTATGGTTGATGAATTTCAGGAGAGCGATATTTCACACCGGTTATTGCTTTCATACTTAAGTAGTGAAGACTTCACAATTTTTGCTGATCCAGATTCAACAGTTGGAAGATTTCGCGGCGCTGATCCGGAAGGGCTTAAGAGTTACTTGAGCACCTTAAAAGAAAAAGGAGCCGATGAGGTTCTCCTTCTTGAAAATTATCGGAGCAGTGAAGCAATTGTTGAACTCACTAAATCAGTCGCGATGAAATTCCGCGGTCGAAATTCAGTTAGAGATGTAACGGCTCTGAGAAAGGATGAGAGTCCGGAAGTCAGCGTTTTACGCCTCCAATCTCAAGCTGATGAGGCCTCATATATAGCGCACGCATTTAGGAGCGCACATTTACATAACGGTGTGCCTTGGTCAGAGATGGCGGTAATTGTTAGATCGCCCGGACCTGCGGTCGCTGCGATTCGGAGAGCTCTTTCCTTAAGTGGAGTTCCAACTCGAGTCGATACCGATGTATTTTCACTGTCAGATAATCCAGTTGTAAAACCATTTTTAACCCTTGCTGAAATTGCCCTAGGGGCTATTGAGGTTAACGCCGAAAATTATCCAATCATTGAAGAGCTACTTTTCTCTGAAATTGGCGGTGCTGATCCAATCTCGCTCCGGCGGATCCGACAAGAGTTGAGTCGGAGTCGCGATGAAAGTGATTTACGTTCTGCAACAGAGCTAATTCTCGATGCAATTACGGATCCAATAATTTCGATCCCTTGGGAGAACGCAGCTCCGATTAAGCGGATTAATGATTTACTTCGCCGCGCTAAAACTTTACTTAGAAAGCATCCAAAGCTAAGTATTTCTGATCTGCTCTGGGAAATTTGGAGTAATGCAGAAAATATTGAAGGTGAGAAAATATCTAAGGTATGGCGCAATTCGGCACTTCGTGGTGGTTCCCGCGGCGGTCAAGCAGATCGAGATTTAGATACAATGCTAGAACTATTTGAATCAGCTCGGCGCTATGTTGAACGCTTTCCAAATTCAAAACCAACTGAATATATAAATCAAATTCGCGGCGAGGATATTCTCGGTGACACCATTACTTTGCAAGGACAAAAAGCTGAATTAGTGGCAATCCTTACGGTGCATTCAGCCAAAGGCAGAGAGTGGGAGATAGTTGCACTTGCTGGGATGCAAGATGGAATCTGGCCAAATTTAAAAGCACGCGGTTCATTACTCGGTAGTGATCGGTTAGTAGAAGCGCTTCGATCACAATCGATTTCACGGGCGGAGCTAGATGAATCTGCAAGTCAAGCTCTTTTGGAAGATGAACGCCGCTTGCTACACGTTGCGGTCTCTCGTGCCAAAAACTCGTTATTTATCAGCGCAATCACTCGCGAAGATGATGAACCTTCGAGATTTTTTGAGGAGCTCTCAGAGTTGGTAAATGGCGAAATTGATGGCGAGCCACTCATAACGCAAATTCCGCGGCCACTAACTTCTAGCGCGCTGGTTGCAACTTTACGTCGAACTTTAATTTCCGAATTTAGTAGCGCGCCAGATCGGGATTTGGCGGCGGCGCTACTTGCCACCCTTGCAAAAGAAAATATTAGTAGCGCAAACCCAGAAAATTGGTTGGGATATTTAGCGCCGTCGATTGATAAACCGCTAATTGAACTAGGCGATCCGGTTTATGTTTCGCCAAGTAGCATTCAAAACTTTACGGAATGCGGTTTAAAGTGGTTCTTGGAGCGAAATGGTAGCCGGGATGGTGATAGCACTGCGCAAATTCTCGGTTCAGCGCTCCATGCATTTGCAGCGTTACTGCATACCAATCCCGAGTTGACCCAAGATGAATTAAAAACACGACTAAACGATTCCTGGTCACTAATAGATATGAATAAAGGTTGGGTCAAAGATCGCGAATTAGCGCGCGCGACCGATATGTTAGAAAAATTCTTCACTTGGCATTTTGCATCTGACCGAAAATTACTGGCTGTAGAGAAAGAATTTAGCGTGACGGTCGGAAATGCGATTATCAAAGGAAGCGTTGATCGAATTGAAATAACCGATAGCGATGAAATTGTGATTGTTGATTTGAAGACTGGAAAAACTGCAACTAGCGCAAAGGATACCGTTGACCACAAACAATTGCAGGCTTACCAGCTCGCTGTAATTGAAGGTGCATTTACCGAATTGAATCCAAACACGACTTCGGGTGGCGCAGAACTATTATTCGTTGGCAATAATGCAAAGAGCGCATCAGTCCGTAGCCAAGAGCCAATAGATGGCGAAATTTTTAAAGCGGAAGTTGCCGAAGTTGCCATAGGTATGAGCAGTTCCCGATTTAGCGCAACGATTAACGATCAATGTGATCGATGTCCAGTAAGAAAGAGTTGTCCGATTCAAAGCCACGGTAGAACAGTGGTGGAGCAATGAAAATCAGCCCCGCCCAAATAGCCGCTGCCTTAAAGAAAATTGATAACGGCGTTAATGCTCCGACGCCAGAACAAACCTTAGTTATCTCATCACCACTAGAACCTGCAGTCGTTGTGGCTGGCGCAGGTTCTGGCAAGACTGAAACTATGAGCGCACGTGTGCTCTGGTTAGTTATTAACGGTTATGTTAAGCCAGATCAAATACTAGGTTTAACTTTTACTAGAAAAGCTGCTGGCGAACTTGCAATTCGAATTCGAACTCGATTACGGCAATTAATGAAAAGTGATTTGGTGTCGCCAGAATTAGCAGAAGAAATTGAGAATAATTTAGATGTAACCGTACTTACTTATCACTCTTATGCGGCGCGCGTATTAAGTGAGCACGCAATTCGAATCGGAATCGACGCAGATGCCACGCCTATCGGAGAAGCCGCAGCATGGCAAATTGCATCTGATGCAGTAAATAATTTCGAATCACTCTCCGCTCCATTAATTAGCGCACCTTCAACTGTAATTGATGATGTAATGTTGCTTTCCAAATTAATTGCTGAACATGGATGTAGCGTGGCAGATGTCAGAAATGAAATGGAACGAATTATTTCGGCGCTAACCGCCTTACCCGGTAAAGATACTAAAGAGATTAGAGATATTTACCAGGCTTTTAAAGAACGAGCCGCAATATTGCCAATCGTCGAACGAATTGATGAGCACCGTAAATCTCGAGGTTTACTAACTTTTGATGACCAGATGAGTTTGGCTGCTGAACTTTCGCAACTATTTCCAGATATTGGGGTAGCCGAACGCGCTAAATATAAAGTGGTGCTTTTAGATGAATATCAAGACACTTCACAGAGCCAATTGATTTTGCTCTCTAATTTGTTCGGTTTTGATAAGACCACCGGCGCAGCAATTGCTACCGGTCACCCGGTAACTGCAGTAGGAGATCCATTCCAATCCATCTATGGCTGGCGCGGTGCGAGTGCCGATACTTTGGACTCATTTTCCACCTATTTCCCGGGGGTTTCGCCGCGGTATTCACTCTCGTCGAGTTGGCGTAATGATCAAGTAATTCTTGATTTAGCAAATAGCGTAATTGGGCATATCAACGATCGAACCAAATTACGAGATCAAAGCGGTGTTGCAGTCGCTGAATTGACAGCTAGGAGTGGCGCGGGCGTTGGCGAACTTGCTTGTGGGCTATTTGAAACTAAAAGTTTGGAAGCCCAAGGAATTGCGGAGTATTTTGAAAAACTTTGGTTTGACCCTAAGCGAGCCACAAAGTTAGAGAAAGATCGGTCTTCATTTGCGGTATTAGTTCGAAACCGAAAACAGATTCCAGATATTGAAGCAGCCCTCCGCACGCTACGAATCCCAGTCGAAGTGGTTGGCGTCGGTGGTTTAGTACACGTGCCTGAAGTTGCAGATGTAATCGCAACTCTAAAAGTTTTGGCATTCCCTGATAAAGGCAGCGCGTTGATGCGATTGTTAACTGGACCAAGATTTGCAATCGGCGCTAAAGATATTGCAGCGCTAGGTGAGTTCTCTAGAAAGCGTGCTGCTTCCGAAAAACGTGATACCCGTGCGTTAGTCAAGTTAATCGAGGCTGGCAATCCAAGTAGCGCAGAAAATGATGACATTTTTATGGGAAGTATTGTGGATGCGCTTGATGAAATTGAAAACGCCGAAAACGCCACATTCTCAAAAGAAGGTTATGCGCGATTGGTAAGAGCAGCGCGAGAGTTTAGAACGCTTCGATCTCGAGTTGGTACTTCAATCACAGATCTAATTATTGATATTGAAAGAGCGCAACATCTAGATGTTGAGGTTCTAGTACGAGATGGAGTGGCGCATGGTCGTCGCCACTTAGATCGCTTCTTAGATGAGGCTGCAAAATATCAACGGACTGGCGGTTCGTTATCGCAATTTTTAAATTGGTTGGAAGCTGCAACCTCGGAGGAGGGCGGATTAAAATCCGGATCGGTGGATGTCCGTAGCGATGTGGTTCAAATCCTCACTATTCACGGTGCAAAAGGCGCGGAATGGGATGTGGTTGCAGTACCTGGGCTAGCCAAAGGTCAATTCCCAGTTGAGGGAAAGCGAGTTGATAACTGGCTTAAAGATGAAGGTCAAATTCCATTCTCACTTCGGGGCGATGCTGATCAATTACCTAAATTCCGAATTGAGAACGTTATGGATATGAAAGGCGCGAAAGCAGAGCGGATTAGATTTGATGAAGAGTGTAAAGATAAACATCTCGATGAAGAATTTCGATTAGGTTATGTCGCATTTACCCGCGCTAAAACTCATCTACTCTGCACCACTTCATGGTGGCGCGATGGTGAAAAACCGGTTCCACCAAGTGCGCTATTTGCGCAGGTTCTTACAATCGCCAATGCAAATCCTAAAGCTGCAAAATTTCTTACTGATATCGGCGAGCAGCCACTTGATGAAAACAATCCAAATGTTGCCGAGCCAAAATCTGAAATCTGGCCGAAAGACCCACTAGGCGCAATGCGAATTATTTTTAATGAATCCGTATCTCAAGTGGTTAGCGCAAAAAGTTATGAGCGAGCCCAACTTGTCGGCGAGATTTCTAAATTACCTTCCGAACCAGCTTCATGGGCAAGAGATGCAATCGCGCTACTTGATGAAATTGCGCGATCTCGTAACCCGCAAGTTGTATTTTTACCGCAGCGATTATCGGTATCAACGCTCTTGACGTTGCAATCAGATCCAAGCGAATTAGCGCTTCGAATTCGGCGCCCAATGCCATCACATACAGATATCTATGCCCAACGTGGCACAATTTTCCACTCTTGGATTGAAAAGCATTTCAAGTTACCAACCCTTTTTAGCGATGATGAAATTGCACTTGAAAGCGGTGGTAGCGACCTGGAACTTGAGATTTTAAAGCAGCGTTGGTTTGAAAGTGATTGGGCGAAATTAACGCCATATGAAGTTGAGACGCCATTTGAGACAGTTCTAGGCGGGGTCTTAATCCGCGGTCGAATGGATGCTATTTATCGCTTCCAAAATGCGGAAAAAGATCAACTGCCAGGCAATGAATTTAGGTATGAAGTTGTGGATTGGAAGACTGGAAAAGTTAAAGATGGTGATGACTTAGCAAACGCCACCATTCAACTTGCAGCTTATCGACTAGCTTTTTCTAGATTAACCGGAGTCCCAATTAACTTAATCAGCGCAGCATTCCATTATGTCGCGGAGAACCAAACCCTTCGCCCGGCGGATTTGATGGCTGAAGCTGACCTAATTGCGCTAGTAGAGAACGTTA
Organism: Actinobacteria bacterium UBA7398; assembly: GCA_002470135.1. GTDB lineage: Bacteria > Actinomycetota > Actinomycetes > Nanopelagicales > Nanopelagicaceae > UBA7398. Next base: position 8,014 of record DKNC01000009.1, read on the forward strand.
AAGTATTTCAATAGAAAGCGGCAAATGATCGCTAATTATCTGTGGGGTTGGCGTGATCGCGCGAACGTCGCTAGCAGTAAGCGAATCTGAAAGTAAATAATCAATCTGCAAAGCGGCCTTCCAAGAAGGATAAGTTTTAGCTTTTGATAGCGAGTTCCAGCTAGTCAAGGTAGCACCTAATCCCCACGGCAAATTTAAATCTCCCATAAATAGATGTTTCCCAGGCAAACGTTTCAACCAAGATTTACTCTTAATTAGTTGGTAAACATTTCCGCCCGGTGCAAATGATAAATGGGTATTAGCAACGGTGTAACCATTTTCTAACTCAGCCGCAATCACCGCTCGTGGCTCATCTTTTAAATACATAAACTTGACGCCGCGCTTTGCTGGAATCAAAATCCATTTTCCACGGACTACGCGCCTTAGCGCTAGGACGTGCCATTTAATTACTGGGATTTTCGAGAGCATTGCGATTCCGTAACTAGTTGGCAGATCGCTAACTTTTGCATCAAAACTCGTGTAGAGATTTGGCTCGCCGGATTCCAATTTTCGCCACTGCCCACCCGGGGTTCCCATTAAAGATGGCGCAAATGCCCAATATTTTGCGCCGAGAAAATCTGCAATAACTTCAACTTGATTTACATTGCCAGACCTAACTTGGTTGCAATCCACTTCTTGCAAACCCATAACATCTGGCTTGAAATCTTTCGAAAAATGGGCAAAGCCATCTAGAAGTAATTGCTTTGGATTTAGTTCATCATCTTTAGGCGGGATTCGAGCGCCGTGGAGCAGATTCCACGAGGTGACCTTCATTAGGGCAGGCTAGTAGGGTCGGCTCTATGTCCGCAGAATCTAGCTTCCAAGAGCTCGACCTCGCACTTTCGCGGAGCAAATTAGATCGCGCAGCTCATCTTCGATTAGATCAAAGTGCGCTCGATGAAATGTGGGATCGCGCTGAGATTGCGCAAATATCTGGAGATAGATTTCGAACTTTAAGTAGCGATGAGGGCAAGCGAGTTTCATTGGAATTTCTAACTGCAAATGCAATAACGGATGAGGTAGGTGAACGATATTTTCTAGGAATCGCAGAGAGCGGTAAACCATATTTTCTCTGGCATACCAAATTTAATGAGAATGCTAAGCCAACTTCTGGAACTTTTAAATCACTGCGAGAAATTGGAGCGCTATTAAATGATTTAGAGATTGGGATCGCAGCGCATGGGTTAGCGCTTTCGCAATGGCACGATGCGCATCCGATGTGTGCAAAATGTGGCGCTAAGACCGAATCGGTACAGGGCGGTTCGGTAAGAGAGTGCGTAGCCGATCAACAACAGCATCACCCAAGAACTGATCCGGCAATTATTGTTTTGGTAAAGGATTCGCAGGATCGAGTTTTATTAGGACATCAGAAAATATGGCCAACAAATCGATTTTCAACGCTTGCAGGTTTTGTGGAACCAGGTGAATCTTTTGAACGATGTGTTCGCCGAGAAGTTTTTGAAGAAGCTGGCGTCAATGTAGTTTCGATGAACTATTTAGGCTCACAACCATGGCCATTTCCAGCCTCAATAATGATTGCTTTTGAGGCGTTAATTGATAATCCAGAAGCTGCAAAAGGTGATGGCGTTGAAATTGAAGAAGTGCGCTGGTTTAGTCGAGTAGAGATGAAAGCTGCAGTTGCTGCTGATGCCATTATTTTGCCACCCACAATTAGCGTTGCCCGCGCGATGATTAATCGGTGGTACGGACCCGATGCTGGAAAAGATTTAATCGGCGGTGAAGCTTGGCGCAATTAGCAGAAACGATATTGGCTGCGCTAGATGAAGAACAACGCGCAGTTGCACTAGCGGTGCACGGACCAGTCTGTGTAATCGCTGGCGCCGGAACTGGAAAAACTCGTGCGATTACCCATCGATTGGCCTATGCAGTCGATATTGGAATTGTTGACCCTAATAAAATTTTAGCGTTAACTTTTACAGCCCGCGCAGCCGGCGAAATGCGGGCCCGACTTCGAACTCTTGGAATCCCAAATGTTGCGGCGCGAACTTTTCACTCCGCTGCGTTAAAACAATTAATGTATTTCTGGCCCCATGTTTTAGGTGGTCGCTTCCCTTCGCTATTAACTTCTAAGACTGGTTTCATTACCGAAGCGATAAATCGGGCCGAAGTAAATGCACCGAAGAACAACGCACTTATGCGCGATATTGCTAGCGAGATTGAGTGGGCAAAAGTTCTGGGTTTTGCACCAGCGGAATATCCGGAGGCAGCAAATAATTACTCGCGCTCGGTAAAAGTCAGCGGAAATCGCTTCTATTCCGAGGATATTGCCAAGATTTATCAAGCATATGAATCGTTGAAGCAACAAGAGCGCGCTGTTGATTTTGAAGATGTACTTTTATTGACAGTTGGCATGTTAGAAGAAGATCGGGATGTGCGAGAGCGCGTGCGGGATCAATACCGTTATTTCACTGTCGATGAATATCAAGACGTTTCGCCGTTGCAACAACGGCTTTTAGATCTCTGGGTTGGCACCCGGAGAGATTTATGTGTGGTTGGCGACCCTGCTCAAACTATTTATTCCTTTGCTGGTGCCACCCCGGCCTTCTTGTTGAACTTCACCAGCCGATATCCCGATGCTGAAGTGGTTCGATTAAGTCGCGGCTATCGATCATCACCAGAGATTATTAACACTGCAAACGCAATCCTACGTAACTCGCTACTTGGCCATGAACTCTCTGCGCACAATGATCATGGTGATCGGCCAACAGTTCATAAGTTCGCCAGCGATAAAGAGGAAGCCAACGCTGTTATAACCGCTATCAAAAATGATTTAGAAAACGGCGTGATTGCCCAAGATATTGCAATTCTTGCCCGAACTAATTCGCAATTAGATCTGTTAGAAAAAGCTTTTATCGCCGCCGGAATTGAACATCAAGTTAAAAATTCGGAACGATTCTTTAATCGCACTGAGGTCCGAGATCTAATGAAAGTTATTCGTAATGCTTCAGTTTTATCGGAGGTAAATGGCGATTGGCTAAATGATTTAATTTCGGCAATTAAGCCATTCGGTGATGGTGAGTATGTCCGAGCCTTTCTGCAATTAGGTCGCGAACTTTCCCAAGAAGGTGTCAATTCATTACGCGGTTATTTGCGAGAGCTAGAAGATCGCGCTGAGCAAAATAATCCGCCAACCCTGCCGGGCGTTGCGCTAGCCACTTTGCATGCTGCAAAAGGTTTGGAGTGGGAGCGGGTGTATTTAGTGGGCGTAAGCGAAGGGGTACTGCCTTGGAGCGAACCAATCGAAGAGGAGCGCCGGCTTTTCTATGTTGGGCTGACGCGGGCGAAGCGCTCATTAACGCTCACCTACCACCAAACCCCGAGCCGATTCCTAGCTGAGGCTGGTTTGGTAAGCCCGTAATTAATTGATTTGCGCCACTCTCTACCCATGGTTTACTCTTACGGTTCAACGTTTTACCAAGCGTAAAACACGAATATCTGGAGGCAGAAGATGAGCGCAACGCTTATCGCAAGCAAAGGCACCGCTGTTGCGGGCTGGCGCGCGCCTGCTCTCCGCCGAGATAACCATTCACATTCTCGCGTTCTTGTCGCAAATAGTTTTACGAGCTATTTCGCAACCAAGAACTATTCGGCTAAGGCCTACCAAGGCACCTGGAGCGCTATCGGTTAATTAAAAACCGAAACGAACCCCAGGGCCACGAATCCAAAAAGGATTCGGGCCCTTTTTTCATTCCACCAGAAATAACCGAAAGAAATAAACCAGCAGTACTTATCGAGAGGCAAGGTGAGGACATGACAGTTCTCTTCAGTGAACTATTAATCCCAGGTTGGGCCGAAGGCGAAAACGCAAAGATTGGTTTAGACGCAGTTACCGGCAACTACGGATCCACATTTGGCGAAAGCGGTGCAACTACATTGCCGTGCCATAACACTGACCCAGAAACTTTCTTTTCAGATAAGCCCGCCGAGATTTCATATGCGAAAGCGCTCTGCGGCGATTGCCCAGTGCAACGTGCATGTTTGCAAGGTGCGCTCTCTCGCCAAGAACCTGTTGGGGTATGGGGCGGCGAACTATTCGAAGATGGCAAAGTCATCGCGGCAAAGCGGATGCCTGGGCGACCACGAAACCCGGTTGAGTTAGCTTCAGCGGAAGTTGATTTTGCAGAGTTGATGGCGTCGGTGGCGAGCTAATAAATTTAGCTATTGCTAAAACCAATGACAACCACATTCGTTATGGAAACCCCAGCGCGAATGGGTCGGTTGAGAAATTTGCTCAATTTGGAATTGTGCAATTGCCCCAAGAAAATCCGAGGTACCGCAATCTGCAAATTGTGCTACATCGATCGCGACCAGGCCAGCAATGAATGTGGCAATTGCGGCCGGAACTTCCCGTTGCGGTAGCAATTTACGAGATTGTAAAACTTGGTAACTCTTTTGGTCCCGATCTCTAATAGTTAACTCGATACATCTTAAGCATGGGGTTTTGCCAGAACGGATCATTGGACCGATCGAAAATTTTCCGCAAGAGAGTTCATCGACAATTAGAAACGGCACTGACTCAGACATCCATCTCTGCAAGTAATCAGCTTTCGGAAAACCTATTGAAATAATGAGTTTTGGCGTGAAAATTCGGCCCCGATGCTTGCTGGCGGTCGCAGTATTTGATTTTGGGAAAAGCGCACAATGGGTTGCCATTTCCTTGATTGCAACTGATTTTTCGAGACCGATATCGCTATTTCGGAGGTAATTACCGGAAAGATCGACCGCGCAACATTTACTTTCGCTATGATTTTTATTTTCGTGATCTGAGAAATAAATTGATTGAAAACCGCTAGCCATTAAGGCTGCCCCTAAATTTATGGCAACCCTGGATTTTCCAAAAATTAAAATTGGAAACTCAGTTCGTTTCTGCATTATGGAGATACCGCTATCAAGTACACCGGTTCGCCAAGTTGCAATTTCAAGTTCTGGCAATAACCGCTCTGTTATCGCAATCACGGAACCATCGAGCGCAGCGTTTTCGCGCTTATCCTCAAAACGATGACTTAAAATTAGCCGGGGTGGTATTAGATCGAGCAGCCCAGATTTTAATAATTGTTGCGAAACGGATTTCAATAACGAAATTGGTGCGCCGGATCTTTCAGAAATTTCCGTGAGTGAAATCTTTCCAGTTAAGTATGTGAGTACTTTTAATAAGAATGTGGGCGAGTAGGTGCTTTCGAGAATTACTCCGCGAGATTTATCGCCAACATAGATTTCCAACCCACCCACGCCGGCCGAGTTTTTTGCTCTAACTGTTTTGGCTGCTTTAGCCGTTAAAGATGTAGCGTTGATCCCTACTTTTAAGCGGGGCTGTGATTTTTCAGTAATTTGATAGCTCATCGCCCAACCTTGGCGGTTTGAGATGTTCGCTTAGGACCCACCAACCTATTTTTGTGGAGTAGCTCGGTTAAAGATCCAAAGCGTTCTTTGGGAGTTCCGCTCCGTAGTAACTGCGGTTAAAAAAAATCGAGGACGCCCCAAACGGGACGCCCTCGACCTTTAAATTTTTGGAAAAGCTTTATTGCGCCTTGCCGAGAATGCGGTTCACTTTGGTGCCACATGTTGGGCAAATACCCTGTGCCATGCGACGACCTGACTCGGAGACTTTTACGTTTCCTTCGAACTCGCGCTTTGCTTTGCACTTAACGCAGTAAGCCTCGCCTTTATATGTCTCTGCCATTTTTTTCTCCTATCGCCGCAGGCAGATGCGAGAGCCTCCCGCTATTGCCGTGCGAATGCGCTCACGATACCCCCGCGCCACGCTTAAACCCTTGATTAGATAGGCGTGGGGCGGATTATTTACGCTCGCGCCCCGGATTCGTAGCCTTCCAGGAAGGCGCTCGCCTTTTCGCCCTCGCCAAAGCGCTCTAATAGTTCGGTAAAGCCCTTGCTATGGTCGGGAATCCGAAGATGAATCAACTCATGAAGTAAGACATAGTCGATGACATAGCTTGGGGCGCCGTTTAACCGCTCTGAAATCCGAATGGTCCGATCAACCGTCGTGCAAGATCCCCAACGCTCGTTCATGGCGCGCCAGGTAACGCTCGCGGGGCGCTCGCTAAATTCCGGAAGGTGGATCGCCATCAATTCAATCGCTCGCTCGATTAAATCGCTATCGCTAATTCGCTCCCGAGCTTCTCGAGTTAAAACTCGTTGCACCATCTCTGGGATTAAATCTGCAACTTGGCCCCGAGGTAATCGCGCTGGAATTTGAATCACGATTGCGCCTTGTTCTCGATAGGCGCTGATTGATCGACTCCGGCGGGTATTACGAATTACTCGAATCTCAGCGCCACCAGTCGATGGTGAAGCTGGGATTCGGACTTCTGGGGCGATTGGAATGGCAGATTTCCCGCTCCGTAATCGTTTTGGCGCTTGCCGCTTCTTATCTAATTGGGTGATTGGCATATCGGCGAAGTTAGCTGGAAATATCGCATCTTGAATGAAGTTATCCAGAGAAAAGGTAGGTGCTTTCTTATCCACCGTTCTCGCTCCTAACTTGAATCCGTTGTAACAACCAGGCTCGCTCCACCGCTAAGTATGAGTTATCCACTTAAAAGTTCTAGTTATCAACACCTTATCAACAGCCGCTTTTTTATTTGAAATCTTAAGGCTTCCTTGAGAGTTTTAAGAGAGTTAAATTGTTATAAAGCGGATGAAAATAATTTTACTTTTTCGGAGCGTAATATTTAACAAAATAAAATTTAATTGATAAAAATCACTTGATGTAGGTTGATAATTACCTGTGAGTGTCGTACTTTGCGGTTACGAAGTCCTCGGATAACCGTTCTTTATCTGCAAGGGGAAGGCAGATAACGAATCGTGCGCCCGGGGGCTTCGCTTTTTAATTTGCAAGTTAAATCAAGCCAGAAAGATCATCGGGCACGATTGTGCTCTTTAAAAACTTAATTGGATCAGCTAAATCTTTTTGTTCTGGTAGCAATACTGCATCTTCCCAAAGCCGATCGCGATTTTCAGCTTTAATCTCACCAATTTCACGCCAAAAAACCGCGCATTCACGGGCCGTTCTAGGTGAAACTTCTAAACCAACTAGTGAAGCAAAAAGTTGCTGGGTTGGAGATTGGGTAGCGCGTCGCCGAGTTTGGGTTTCACGAAGTTTTAATAACGATGGCAATCGATCGCCAGCTGCATCAACTACTACTTGATCAATCCAACCTTCAATTAGCGCAAGTACCATTTCAAGTTTTGCTAGCGCGTTACTTTGTGCTTGGGTTTCTTCTGGCGTAAACATTCCACTAGTTAGCGCGTGCGAAATAGATTCTGGATTTGCTGGATCTAATTCACCTGAAGCTAGCGCTTCTTGTGCTTGTTCTTGGATTGCCGAGAAATCAATCCGGATTCCTTTGCCATAAGCGGTAATAGTGCTCTCTAAATATTGGGTTAGCCATGGGGTATGCGCAAATAATCGAGCCGCGGAAATTTCACGGAGCGCTAGAAAAATTCGAACTTCAGCTTCCGGAATTTCAAGTCCGTCGCTCCACTTTGCAACATTTTGTGCAATTAAAAATGTCCGCGCTGGTTTTAGGAGCGGCAGCGCTACATCATTAGCGCCAGTCAACGTAGTTGCGAGATTCCCGATGGTCTGACCAAGTTGGGTTGCAATCATTGAACTCATAAAGGTTGACATCACGCCCGCAATATTTCCAATACCCGGAATGGGCATTTCAGCTGCGGTGGTTTCAGTTGTAATCGCTTTAGCCATACCCTCGCTTAAGCCATCTATTAGCGGTTTAGCTAATTCATGCCAGCCAGTTATGGAAGCATCGATCCATTCACCTCTTCCCATGGCACAATTTTCTGGGATCCCGAGTGATGGAAATGTAGTTGCGCCATCGACCCATAAATCTGCGATTGTAAAAGCTTCACGAATTTGATTTAGATCAGTTAAACCGACGGGCAATTCGCCATGAGCGCTTAATGTTTTTCGCGAGATATCTCGGATGAGATCACGAGATAGATTTGCAGCAGTTCCAGAGCCAGATAGCGAGGCGATCAAGGATTTTATATCTAAGCCCATTCCAGAAAACTGCTTAAATATTTCAGCAAAGTTCGGATTACCTTCCGGATTACCATCTTCATTTTCGGAATTATTTGAACCACTATCGCTCGGCGGTACAAATCCAAAATTTCTACTCATTTAATTGCTGCCCCGTTTCAGTTACCGCTATAACCGCAAAAGTACTCGCTTTCTTCCCAACTGTTCTAGGCTACGGCCATGAACCTTAAAAGCTTCGCAGCCGCCGCAGCCGCAACATCTAGCGCACCAGTATCTGCACTTATCTGGTGGTTAATTCCGCTCTTCGGGCTAATCGGAGCTTTGGGTTACGTACTTTGGCTCTCTAAGTTTCAATCTAAATTTGAGAATGAAACCAATCGCTCCGTCAATAATTTTCGCAAGTTTCAAGATTCATTAGCAGTGCAACAAGCGCCAAAGCCGACCGTTACTCCAAAAGAGGATAAGAGTGCCGGTAACGCCGCTAGTTAATAAAATCCACACCCCTTCAAAAGTAATACTTTTAGGGCTTTTTGCGGCTGCATTGCTAGCGCCACTCCCATATGTATTAATCGCGCCTAGCACTCCCGATGATGTTTTAGGTAAATTGATTTCGATCGATGGCGTACCAACTTTTCAAGATCGCGCCAAAGATAAAACTATTAAAAGCCGACTCTTTATAACTTCAGTATTGGTGACAAATCCAAATTCTTATATTAGCGGTGGCGAGATACTTTTAAATTGGATTAGTGGGGATACCGCAGTTTTGCCACATGACTCAGTTTTCCCACCAGAGAAGACCGAAGCCCAAGTTACTGCGGAAAATACCGCTGATATGAAAAATTCTCAGTCTGAGGCCACTGCTGCATCGTTGAGTTACCTCGGCTATGATTTAAAAAGCGCAGTTGAAATTACCGATATTAAAACCGAATCGGATGCGTTTAAGAAGTTACTAAAATCAGATCACATAGTTTCAGTTGCTGGAACTCGAATTACCAAAGCTTCCGATATTCGAACTGCTTTAAAAGCAAAGAAAGTCGGGGATTTAGTGGCAATTACAGTTGCTCGGGATAACTTAACTTTCTTGGTAAAGCTGATGGCTAATAGTGAAGGCGCACCAGTAGTTGGAATCTTTGTGAGTAATTCCTATGATTTTCCAATCTCGGTAAAATTCAATTTAGAACGAACTGGCGGGCCTAGCGGGGGACTGATTTTCTCCCTGGGAATTATCGAAAAGTTGGCGCCAGAAGATTTGCTCCGCGGTCGTAAAGTTGCCGGCACCGGGACAATTGACGCTGCTGGAAATGTTGGACCCATTGGCGGCATAAATGAAAAATTAATTGGCGCGGCTAAGGCGGGGGCTACAATTTTTCTAGCGCCAGAAGCGAATTGCATTGATTTAACTCACATCCCTAAAGGTTTGGTTGTGATCCCGGTAAAGACGCTAAAAGCTGCGGTTTCCGTGCTTCAAAGTGCGAACCCGGCCACATTCTCAGGGTGCAAGTAGTTAAAAGAAATGGCTAAAGTAGGGCTATGACCTTTGGTGAATTCGCAAATAATCCGTTCCGCAACTTACGTCCAAAAAACCGCAAAGTTGGCCCGCTGACCATCACGTTCATCGTGCTGGCCGTGGTTGCGGTAGGTCTCGTTAGCTTAAGTGGTTTTTATGCTGACTTACTTTGGTTCCGCTCGGTAAATTTCACAAAAGTCTGGAGCACAATTCTAGTAACCAAGATTGAGCTCTTTATTGTTTTTGGAATAGCGACTTCACTAGTCATAACTAGCAATATTTTTATTGCATATAAAAAACGCCCAATTTATGTGCCACTTACAGTCGAAGCCGATAATTTAGAACGCTATCGCGCCCAGATTGAACCAATCCGTAAGTTGAGCATTATCGGAATTGCAGTAGCGCTATTTTATTTTGCTGGATCAGCAGGTACTCGGCTCTGGGAAATTTGGATCCTCTTTAAAAATTCAACTGCATTTGGAGTCAAGGATCCGCAATTCAATATGGATATTTCATTCTTTGCCTTCAAGCTACCATTTTGGCAAGCGATAATTGGCTGGGCCTCCTCCACTTTAGTTTTATCGTTAATTGCCACCACGATTGTTCATTATTTATATAGTGGAATTCGCCCGCAAGTTCGCGAAGACCGAACCACGGTTGCCGCCAGGGTCCAACTCTCGGTGCTGCTTGGCGTATTAGTTTTAGTAAAAGCTGTCGCATATTGGTTTGATCGATATGCGCTTGCGCTTAAAGATGGAAAATTAATTACTGGACTTACTTATACCGACGTGAATGCAGTGTTACCCGCTAAAGCGATTTTGACTGGAATTGCAGTCATCTGTTCGTTGCTCTTCTTTGCCAACATCATTCGTCGCTCTTGGGTGCTGCCAGCCGCTGGCGTAGCGCTACTAGGTATTTCTTCACTTCTTATTAGCGGAATCTATCCAAGCATCATCCAACAATTTCAAGTAAAGCCAAGTGAATCTTCAAAAGAAGAGCCGTATATACAACGCAACATTGATGCGACTAGAGCTGCCTATGGTTTAACTGATATTGATATGCAAGATTATCAAGCAACAATCTCAACCACTGCTGGCCAGCTCGCAAATGATGCGGCAACTATTTCAAATATTCGCTTGATGGATCCAAACGTTCTTTCCGCTACATTCCGTCAACTGCAACAGATCAAGCCCTATTACACATTCGGTGAATCACTAGATATTGACCGATACAAAATTAATGGCGTAACTCGCGATGCAGTAGTCGCAGTTCGTGAATTAAACATTGCGGGCAACCCACAACGAAACTGGATTAACGATCACTTGGTTTATACCCATGGATTTGGTTTTGTTGGCGCGTACGGAAACTCAGTTGATGCCGATGGAAAACCTAATTTCATAATTGGTGATATCCCACCTACAAAAGCGCTAGGTGATTTTGAGCCAAGAATTTATTTTGGTGAAAATGTTCCAGATTATTCAATCATCGGTGGCGCCACCGGTGGCACAAAAGTTGAATTTGACTATCCAGATGATAAATCAGCAAATGGCCAAACTAATTACACATATACCGGTAAAGGTGGCGTCCCGATGGGGTCACTCTTCTCTCGGTTGTTATTTGCGATTAAATATCAAGAACAGCGAATTGTGCTCTCTAGTTTAATTAACTCGAGCTCGAAGATTCTCTTCGAGCGAAACCCGCGCGACCGCGTTGCAAAAGTTGCACCATGGTTAACTCTCGATGGCGATCCATATCCTGCAGTAATTGATGGAAAAGTTATTTGGATTATCGATGGTTACACAACCAGTGCGGGCTATCCATATGCCAAGAAAACTTCACTATCTGGCGCTACTGCGGATGCGTTAACTGCGAATTCAACTTCGATTACGGCACAACTAAATACTTCAGTTAATTACATTCGTAACTCGGTAAAAGCAACGGTTGATGCTTACGATGGCACAGTCTCGCTCTATCAATGGGATGAAAAAGACCCAGTTCTATCCACTTGGAGTAAAGCATTTCCTGGCGTTATAAAGCCAAAGAGCGCGATATCGGAAGGCTTGATGAGCCATATCCGTTACCCAGAAGATATTTTCCGAGTCCAACGCGACATTTTGAGTTCGTACCATGTACAAACTGCAAATGCTTTTTATGGCGGTCAAGATTTCTGGCGAGTACCGCGCGACCCATCAACTTTTGGATCTAATGCAGGTGCCCAACCACCTTATTACTACACTCTTGAAATGCCAGGTGCTAAGAAGCCTGCATTTTCATTAACTACACCATTTGTACCGCGAGGTGGTCGGGAAAACTTATCTGCATTCGCAGTTGTGAATTCAGATCCAGGTCCAGATTATGGAAAAATTACAGTTCTGCAATTACCGCGTTCTACAAATATCGCTGGACCTTCACAAGTTGCGTCTAACTTTGAAGCAAAACCTGAAGTTGCAACTGCGTTATCGTTGTTACGCCAAGGTGGTTCCGATGTAGTACTTGGAAACTTGTTAACGTTGCCAGTCGGTAGCGGTTTGCTATATGTGCAACCAGTCTATGTTCGCGCAACTGCCAACTCTTCTGCATATCCATTGCTACAAAAGATATTAGTTTCTTTTGGAGATCAAATCGGATTTGATAGTTCTTTACAAGGAGCGCTCGATCAAGTATTTGCTGGTAACTCTGGGACAAAAATTGGCAGCGTACCTACTGCTAATGGTTCGAGCACAACATCGAATTCATCTTCATCAAATAAAGCACTCGCATCGGCGCTAGCAAGTGCACAATCTGCTCTCGCAGATTCGCAAATAGCGCTGAAGAACGGCGACTTTGCTGCTTACGGAAAAGCACAAGATCGTTTGAAAGCGGCGATTGCAGCAGCGATTTCCGCACAACGCGGTTAATTTTGCTGACAATCTGAGCGAATTTCCCAATAGCTCATCAGCCCAATAAGATTGGCGAACCGACGCGGGGTGGAGCAGC
>DKNC01000009.1:20603-47752 GCA_002470135.1 Actinobacteria bacterium UBA7398
ATCCTGCCCCCGCTACCAATTTTTACTGGTTTTACTTACTGGTTTTTACTGGGTTTGCCGAACCTTAATTCGAAGCGAATTAAGCACCACAAATAGACTCGAACCAGCCATAGCAGCTCCGGCATACATCGGATCAAGTAAACCTAGAGCCGCAATTGGAATTCCAACTACGTTATATGCAAATGCCCAAAGTAAATTTCCTCGAATAGTTCCCAAAGTTCGCTTCGAAAGCTTAATTGCATCAAGTGCCGCAAATAGTGTTGGGCGGAGCAGCGTGATATCGGCGCTCGAAATTGCAGTATCAGTTCCAGTACCCATTGCCATACTTAAATCAGATTCCACAAGTGCAGCTGCATCATTAATGCCATCGCCAAGCATCAATACTTTCTTGCCCTCGCCACGCAACTTCTTAATTAATAACACTTTATCTGCCGGAGATGCTTCTGAAATTACGCGATCTGGTGAGATCCCAACTTGATTTGCAATTTCAAGCGCAGCGCTTCGATGATCGCCAGTGATTAACCATATCTCCATTGATGCATCGTTTAGCGCGGCGATAGATCTCGAAGCATCTGCCTTTATAGTGTCGCCAACTTCAATCGCTGCTAACGCAACGCCATCAATGGCAACAACCGAAATAGAGTGGCCATTTACTTCGGCCCTAGAAATCGCTTCTTGTAACGGTTTAGGAAACGAAAATGTTGCTTTAAGAATAGAAGCCGGCGTGCCAATCAAGACCGGCAACTCTGATCCCGAGACATTTACTCTCGCAGCTACACCTTGGCCTGAAGTTTGCGAATAATCAGTTAGAGAACTTTTTGTAACACCTTGGCCAATTAAATATTGTGTGATGGCGCGCGCCACCGGATGGCTGTTATCTGCTTCGACAGTATGGGTTGCGATTAGCAAGTCAGATAATGAGATCTTTAACGCTGGATTAGCTGCAAAAGTTAAGTCGATTACTTGCATTTCCCCAAGAGTTAAAGTGCCAGTCTTATCAAAGACAACTGTGTTGATAGTTCGCGCAACTTCAAGTGAGCTTGTTTTACGGAGCACAATGCCATTTTGAGCGCCCCGCCCAGTTGCCACTAAAAGCGCAACCGGCGTAGCTAATCCAAGCGCGCATGGACAAGCGATAACTAGCACCGCTACTGCTGCAGCTATTGAAGTCTGTAAAGAATGATCAGTTAAATACCAAGCCGCAAAAGTTCCGATCGCAATTAGCAAAACTACTGGGACAAAAATTGAGCTAATTCGGTCAACGGTTTTTTGAATCGGGGCTTTCTCGGTCTGTGCTGTAAGCACCATCGAAGTAATGCGGGAGAGTTCGGTATCTCGACCAACTCGTTGGGCTTGAATTACTAATCTGCCGTTTAAATTAATGGCACCGCCAACCACTAACGATCCAGGCTTCACATCGATTGGTAGTGATTCACCTGAGATTAGCGAATTATCAACGCTGCTCTCTCCAGAAATAATTATGCCATCAGTTGGAATCCGATCGCCTGGTTTAACTATGCAATGATCGCCAACTTCCAGAGATTGAATTGGTGCTATAACTTCTTCGTTGCCGCGCAAAATCGTGACTTCCTTGGTATTGATTGCTAATAAATTAGCAAGAGCCGACCCTGCTCGTCGTTTTGCTTTGCTCTCTAGATATCTTCCTAAAACAATAAATAAAACAACAGCCGCGGCCACTTCTGTATAAATATCGCCAGCACCAGTCGCGTTAGCGTAAATCGACCACGAAAAAGCGGAGAGTGAACCAAGCGAGATTAAAGTATCCATAGTTGGATGCGCGATATTTCGGAGTGCGGTTCTATGAATCGGGTAAGCGATAATGAAAATTATTGGGGCCGTAATTGCGATCGAAAGCCATCCAGTTGCGGAGTAAAGTGGATGGGCGATTCCCAAAGAATCTAGCGCGTCAATTATTTTTGGTTCCAGGTAATGATGGGCTGACATCGACATCGAAATCACAATTACTGGAATTGCCAAAATTGCAGCAAAGAAAACTCGCCATCCCATTCGACGAGAACGGGAAAAACTCTCGGTTTCATCAGCTAATAACGTTGCGCCATATCCAGTCTTTTTTACGACATCGATGAGCGTGCTGGCTTTGTACCCTTTCGGAGCCAAAATGTGGGCGGATTCAGTGGCGAAATTAACTGTGGCTGAAATTCCTTCCAATCCATTTAACGATCGCTCAATCGCGGCAACACATGCCGAACAAGTCATGCCCTCAAGCTTTAAATCAATCTGCTCGCTGGTGCTAACAATTTGTGAAGTACTCATTTAATTGAACCTAAAAATTGTTGGTGTAATAGACCATTTGAAGAGATGGCGCTCGTTCCGAACACACCAGGAGTTCCGTCGAATGAAGTGAATGTGCCGCCAGCTTCGCGGACAATTACTTCAAGGGCTGCCATATCCCAGAGCGCTAATTTAGGTTCGACTGCAATATCTACTGCGCCTTCCGCAACTAACATATGAGACCAAAAATCTCCATACGCCCGCATTCGCCAAATTTTATCTAGTAGTGCAAGAAACTTTTCGCGATGTTGGTTCCACCCAGTTAAATCCGAAAAGGAGATCGATGCATCATCTAGCTTTGCAACTTTAGAAACCTCAATTTTAGCAGGGGTGCCGTTATTTACTGATAAAAATGCGCCACCACTTTTCGAACCATGCCATCTTCGGAAAAGTGCGGGAGCGCTAACTACGCCCACCACAACTTCACCGGCTTCAACTAAACCGATTAAAGTCGCCCAAGCAGGAATACCGCGCATGAAATTCTTAGTTCCATCAATTGGATCAATTACCCAGTAACGATCTGGTTTCGCATCGCTACCGCCAAATTCTTCACCAATTACGTGATCGTTTGGATGCGCTAATTTAATTAAATTTCTGATTTTTTCTTCGGTAGCTTTATCCGCATCAGTTACTGGGGTGTTATCTGGTTTTGTAGTAATAACTAAATCGAGTGCATTGAATCTATCTAAAGTAATTAAATCGGCAGCATCGGCTAACTTATGAGCAAGCGCAAGATCATCTGCGTGATTCTTACTTTGATTAACCATCGTGGCGCTTACTTTACTCGTCGGAGTTAAGCAGGCCGCGGAGACTTTTTACGCGCTCTTTGCGAGCCGTTTCACTGCCAGCCCAAAGGTCGAGTTCGCAGCCCACTTCATCATGCGAGCAGTTTTTAGCACATTTGTTTATCACATCAGCAAAATCCGAAAACGATCCAATTACGCGATCGCGATCGACATGCCTTAGCCCGAAAGAACGGACCCCAGGTGTATCAATAATCCATCCGGAGTTAACTTGGTTTTTGAGCTCTGGTAATTTCAATGCAACTGCACTTGATGAAGTGTGTCGACCGCGACCAGTTACATCGTTAACATCTCCGACAGCGCGCACATCTGTATCTAGTAGCGCATTTACTAAGGTGGATTTTCCAACGCCAGAGTGGCCGATTAATACCGATGTTTTATTGCGAAGTAATTCTTTAATTTGAATTAAGTCGCCACCGCGTCTTGTCTGCAGCGTTTTTACACCTAGATTGAGATATGGCTTCAAGAAATTATTAGCGTCAGCTAAGTCGCTTTTTGTGATGAGAATTATCGGTTCAATTCCTTGGTCGAAAGCCACAACCAGACAACGATCAACCAAACCACTTCGAGGTTCTGGATTAGCGGCCGCAATAACAATTACCATCTGATCTACATTTGCAACAATCATTCGCTCTAAAGCGCCAGCATCATCCACGGTTCTAGTTAATGAATTTTTTCGTTCATATACCGAAACAATTCGAGATAACGAACCTTCGCTTCCGGAAGTATCACCCACTAGCGCTACCTGATCACCAACTACAACTGAGTTTTTACCGAGCTCACGCGCTTTCATTGCGCTGACCAATACGCCAGCTTCAGTAACGCAACTTGTGCGGCCGCGATCTACTTGGATTACAAACCCGCGGATTGCATCCTTATGCGATGGGCGATCTTTGCTGCGCGGACGAGTGGATCGGGCTGGCCGCACTTTCGCATCAGATTCATCGTATTTGCGTGCCATTAGCCAACCAAACTATTCCAAAGGCCAGAAAAATCGGGGAGCGTTTTTCTAGTTGTTGCAATATTTTCAACGGAGACATCTTTAGTAACTAATCCAATTACCGCACCAGATGTAGCTAATCGGTGATCATCGTAAGTATGGAATGTCCCACCATGAAGTGGGGCCGGCGTTATATGTAACGCATCAGCCGCTTCAATAACTTTCCCACCGAGCCGATTAATCTCATTACTTAACGCCGCTAATCGATCAGTTTCATGTAATCGCAAGTGGCCAATCCCGCGTAACGAGGATGGTGAATTCGCCAGCGCCGCCAGCGCAGCAATTGCGGGAGTAAGTTCGCCAACATCATGCAAATCAATATCAATTCCATTAATTGCACCAGTGCCAGTTAATTTTAAATCTTGGCTAGCACCATTTGCTACAAATTCAATTTTCGCTCCCATTGCACTCAAAATTTCGCGCAGTTGATTACCAGGTTGCGTAGTATTTTTTGGCCAATCTGCAATTGTGATTGAGCCACCACAGACCATTGCGATTGATAAGAACGGCGCTGCGCTAGATAAATCAGGTTCGATTGTTAAATCTATGCCGCGCAGTAAGCCAGGCTCAACTCGCCATTCATTTTTACCGACCTGAACGGTTGCGCCAAAATCACGGAGCATTTGAATAGTCATCTCGATATGCGGTGCCGAGGGCAGTGATGGTCCAATATGTTTTAAAGTGATGCCCGCTTTTGTTGATGGTGCAATTAATAGCAGAGCTGAAACAAATTGGCTAGATGCGCTTGCATCAATTTCAACAACTCCGCCTTGAAGTGAACCACTGCCATTAATTGTGAGCGGTAAGCTATAACGATTGCCGTGTTCAATGGTTACACCCAAACTTTCTAAAGCTTTTATTACTGGAGCCAGCGGGCGTTCGTGCGATCTTGGGTCACCGTCAAAATGAACCATGCCATTGGCTAACGCGGCAACTGGTGGCAAAAAGCGCATCACAGTTCCGGCGTTACCAACATCAATCGATGCCGGCCCCATTAATTTTCGCGGCGATATCTCTAAATCGGATTCGCCAGTAATTTCAACACCGAGCGCGCGTAAACCAGCAACCATTAATTCGGAGTCGCGCGAATGTAACGGTTTACGAAGTTTGGAAGGAGTCGTGGCTAACGCGGCGAGAATAAGCGCGCGGTTTGTTACTGATTTAGATCCAGGAATTTCTACTCGTGCATCAATCGGTTTAACTCCACGAAAAGGTGCGCGCCATAGCGCGTTCGATTCGGAGTTTGCCTGCATGTGCGAAGCCTACCCGTTGTATTCAAAGCGGCGTTTTTCATTTTCGCAGGTATTCTCAAGGCTATGTGTGGCAGATACGCGTTGACGCAAAACGAATCGGAGCTAATCGAGGAATTTGCGATTACTGGAATATTGCCAAACTTTGACCCGCTACCCGCTAATTGGAATATTAAACCAACTGAAGAAATTTATATTATTCGCAACAATGAAGATAACCGAGAACTTGCCACTACTTCTTGGGGAATAATTGCGCCATGGAGCAAAAGTGATGTTGAAGCGTTACGTAGTCAATCGCAAGCAATTAATGCTCGCTCGGAATCGATTCATGAGAAGCCAACTTTTAGAAACGCATTTAAATCACGTCGATGTTTAATCCCAGCAACTGGTTATTACGAATGGGCTACCGAACTTGGTAAATATAAAACTAAGCAACCAGTATTTATTTCAAATGAATCTGAAAAGCCGTTAGCTTTTGCTGGAATTTACGAGAAGTGGATCTCACCAAACGGTGAAATTAAAGAAAGCGCTGCGATAATTACACGCGAAGCCGTGGCTGGGTTAGCGAAAGTTCATCATCGGATGCCAGTATTCTTACCAAAAGATCGTTGGGATAGTTGGCTTGATAAGAAGAACAATGAGATTGCAAAAGTACGTTCGCTGATGGAGGTTGCCGAACCTGCCGCAGGGTTACGGTTCTGGCCGGTATCGGATGCAGTGAATTCAATTAGAAATAATGGCGTGGAATTGATTAATGAGATTGAGCTCGGGGAGCCAGAAACTCTTTTTTAAGGGAATAACATCCGCAACTCCGGTGTTATACCGCTGAACTTTCGCTTAATAAATCAACACCTCTCGTTCGAAATGAGGTCCTCAGACTTTGGCGATAACATTTATCTCGATGGATACCTCGCGCGAACTCGAAGCCACTGGCGGATCAATAGCCACTGGGGAATTGGTTCATGTCGACCGTGAGAAAGAGAGCGTGGCACAACGGACCGCTCGATTCGAACGCGATGCAATGCAATATACGAGCCAACTTTATGCAGCTGCGCTTCGATACACAAAGAATCCAGATGATGCGCAAGATTTAGTTCAAGATACTTATGCAAAAGCATTTACTTCATTTCATCAATTCGAACCTGGCACAAATCTACGTGCGTGGATGTATCGAATCCTCACCACCACTTTCATCAATAAATACCGAAAGAATCAACGACAACCCAAAATTTCCGATGGTGAATTAACTGATCAAGATTTATTTGCTTCAGCTTCTCACACTAGCGATCAGGGTAAATCTGCAGAAGTTGAAGCGTTAGAGAATTTGCCAGATAGCGATATCAAGCGCGCGCTCCAAGAAATACCAGAAGAATTTAGAATCGCTGTTTATTTAGTAGATGTCGAAGGTTTCTCCTATAAAGAAGCGGCCGAGATTATTGGATCGCCCGCTGGAACTGTGATGTCGCGTTTACACCGTGGTCGAAAACAACTTCGGGAGAAATTAACCGAGTATGCAAAAGAACTTGGATATAGAACTGGTATGGGGGATAAGTCATGACCCCTAATAATGAATTTGCTGCGCAATGTAACCAAGTTCTAAATTCAATTGTGCTTTTTATAGATAATGAGATTGAAGATTCAGCTCAATTCAATGCAGTTGCTTTCCATCTACAAGAATGTGATGGCTGTAGAGATGTAATGGAGTTAGAGCGACAACAGTTACAAATGGTGCAAACAATGCTCACCCGTTCTTGTTGCGAAACTGCTCCGCAAGAGCTGATCGTGCGAATCCATGACCAAGTTAATGCGTTGGCGGCTGAACTTGCGCAAGCCGAAACAATTGGGTTTATGGGTCAGACTGAAATAATTACGAAATACAGCCGTACTGAAATCACAATAGATGGCGAAACACAGATAGAAATTGAAACATCTCACGAAATTTGGCGAGATTTTTAGGCTAAGTTAGCGAACATGAATTCGCACCCAACCCAGATTCGCGCTGAGATGGTGGCTAATGTCTTGTCTATTTCAGTCTCGGTCGGCGAAGTAGTCGCATCCGGCGATATTTTACTCCTACTTGAATCTATGAAAATGGAAATTCCAGTACTTAGCGAAATTCCTGGAACTGTGGTTGAAATTGCAGTTGCACCTGGCGATGTTATTCAAGAGGGCGACTTACTAATTAGACTTGAAGCGAAAGCTTAGCTCGGAATAATTATGCAGAGTGAATTAATCGTTGGCGCAATCGGAATTTCATCGATGGAAGTGCGTCCTGGCGATACTGCACTTGCTCATGGCAGCGGTGATGTCCCAACTCTCTCATCATCATTTTTAGTAACCTTGATGGAGAGCGCGGCGATAACTTCGATTGCCGAATTTTTAGAAAATGGCGAAACCACTATTTTAGCTGAGATTGATTTGAAAGTTCATGGCGCGGTTCCAATCGGCGTTGAAATCCAGAGCGCCGCAAGATGTATTGAATTAAAAGATCACACACTCACTTTTGATTGCGAAATACATGACGGCCCGCGCTTAGTTGCGGCCGCAATAATGCGACGCACAATGGTGGAACGAGTTTCGTTCCTAGCGCGGACCGCTGCACTTTCAATTATTTCGCAACAATCCCAAACAAATTAATTATTTTTTAGTTGCCCAGAAAATTTCCGCAATTTCATCAATCTTTTCGATTAACTTAGTTGCTACTGCGACATCATTTGTACCTTTTGTACCGGCTGCGCCAGCAAGTTTTGTGGCTTCGTTAAATAACGAATGTAACTGTGGGTAGCTCTCAAAGTGAGGTGGCTTGAAGTAATCAGTCCACAGAATCCATAGGTGCTCTTTGACTTGGTTCGAGCGTTCTTCTTTGATTGCAACGGCACGTGATTTGAAATCGGTATCGGTAGATGCTGCATATTTTTCCATGCAAGCTTTTACTGAAAGCGCTTCGATTTTGGCTTGCGCTGGGTCATACACGCCACATGGAAGATCGCAGTGTGCATAAACCGTGGTCTTTGGCTTAAAAAGTTGAGCGAACATAGAAACCTCTCCAGTTAAGAAAAATTTGGTCTTGCTGTGTGTGAAAGACTACCGCGCATGTTCGGTTTTGGCACGGTCAAGGTTGCTGGGAACTCCATGCTTCCCAGATATCAAGATGGTGATTGGTTAGTAGTTCGGTGGCATGCACAATCCGAAGTTCTGCCAACCTCTATAAAACTTGGCGCTGTTGTAGTTATTGAACGTGACGAACGTCCCGGTATTTACTTGATTAAGCGGTTACAAAAAGCACATGGCAGTTCATATTGGGTTGAAGGTGATTCGGCAGAAAGTACTGATTCAAGAAGTTGGGGCTGGATTCCACCGCACGAGATTCGTGGAAAAGTTATTTTTCGGTTAGCGCGAAAACGCTTCGATTAATAACGCTTTCTGCTCTTCTTCATGAACATAATGGCTACCAGTTGCTGGACTTGCAGTAGCACGTCGCGAAATTCTTCGGAAATTTGCACCGTGCAATATTTCATTTTGAGTTTCGTTAAGCTGTAGCGCGATGAATGGCCATGGACCTTGGTTCGCTGGTTCATCTTGCACCCAAAGCAAAGTGGCGCCTGGATATTTTGCAACCTCGGCCGCGATAGCTTCAGTTGGGAATGGATAAAGTTGTTCGACTCTAACAATTGCGGTGGCGTGCTCGCCAGATTTTTCGCGTTCGGCAACTAAGTCGTGATAAATCTTGCCAGAACAGAAAATAACTCGATTAGCTTTTTCAACGATTGGATCAGGAATTATTGGGCGGAAAGTTCCACTTGTGAAATCAGAGATTGCCGAAGAAGCAACTTTTAATCGAAGCATTGATTTAGGCGTGAAAACAATGAGCGGACGGCGAGCCGGATTTTTCATATGCCAACGAAGTAAATGGAAATACGAAGCTGGGTTAGATGGTTGTGCAACCGTCATATTTTCTTCAGCGCAAAGTGCTAAGTAACGTTCAATTCTTCCCGATGAGTGATCGGGACCTTGGCCTTCGTAACCATGTGGAAGTAGCAAAACTAATGAAGAACGCTCGCCCCACTTTTGAAGTGCAGAAGAGATAAATTCATCGACAATAGTTTGAGCGCCGTTTGCGAAATCACCGAATTGGCCTTCCCACATAACTAACGCATTTTCACGCTCTACCGAATAACCATATTCAAAGCCCATCGCGGCATATTCAGTTAAGTTGGAATCGATTACAAAGAATTGGTTTTCATCAGAGATCAATCCTCGAAGCGGGGTCCATTCGCTGCCATTTTCTCTATCAATAATAACTGCGTGTCGATTACTGAATGTGCCACGGCGCGCATCTTGGCCGGCAACTCTAATTGGGTGTCCATCTAACAAAATTGCACCGAATGCAATCATTTCACCGCCGGACCAATCGATTGTGCCATCTTGCAACATTGATACGCGACGTTCTAATTGCGGCAACAATTTTGGATGAACCGTGAAGCCATCTGGGATTGCAACTTGGGTCGCTGCGATTTTTCTAACAATCTCCTCAGGTAGCGCAGTGTTTACAGATTCTGGAGCCGGCACGACTGGAACTTTAAAGTTTGGATTTTCTTCAGGTGCGTTGTTATGCACGGCGTTAAAGATTGCCTCAAGTTGGGCATGGAAATCTTTTGCAATCTCATCGGCCTCTTCGGGAGTAATGTCACCGCGACCTACCAGCGCTTCCGCATAAATTTTTCGTACGGTTAGCTTGGCATCAATTAACTTGTACATAAGCGGTTGCGTGAAACTTGGTTCGTCACCCTCGTTATGTCCGCGACGACGGTAACAAACCATATCGATTACAACATCTTTATTAAATTTTTGTCGGTATTCAAAAGCTAATCGAGCAACTCGTACGCATGACTCTGGATCATCACCATTTACATGAAATACCGGAGCTTGAATCATTTTTGCGATATCGGTGGCATAACGAGTTGAGCGCGCAGCTTGTGGCGAAGTAGTGAAGCCAACTTGGTTATTGATTACAACGTGGATGGTTCCACCGGTTCGATATCCGCGAAGCTGGGATAGGTTTAGCGTTTCTGCGACAACCCCTTGGCCAGCAAAGGCAGCGTCACCATGTACCAAGATTGGAAGTACTGAGAAAAGTTCTTTCTTATTTAATATATCTTGCTTGGCCCGCACAATTCCTTCCAGAACTGGGTTAACCGCTTCTAAGTGCGATGGGTTGGCGGCGAGATAAACATTTGTAGTTGCGCCAGACTCTGCTTTGAAAACTGATTTAACACCTAGGTGATACTTAACATCGCCCGAACCTTGCACTGAATTCTCACTGAAATTTCCTTCAAATTCTTGGAAGATTTGACCATACGATTTGCCCGCAATATTTGCAAGTACATTTAATCGACCGCGGTGCGACATTCCAATACAAGCTTCATCTAAGCCAGCTTCAGCAGCACCAGTCAAAATCGCATCGAGAATTGGAATTACTGATTCGCCACCCTCAAGTGAGAATCGTTTCTGCCCCACAAATTTAGTGTGCAAGAAGGCTTCAAAAGCTTCCGCGCTATTGATCTTCCGCAAAATTCGTAACTGTTCTTCACGAGCAATTCGTGGTGCACCAACTTCGACCCGTTCTTGAATCCAGGCTCGCTCATCTGGGCTATCGATGTACATATATTCGATTCCGATGGAACGGCAATATGAATCGCGAAGTCTTCCAAGAACTCGACGTAAGAGAGCGTATGGCTCGCCGCCAAAACCGCCAGTTGCAAAACTACGATCTAAGTCCCAGAGCGTTAAGCCGTGAGTTACTACATCCAAATCGGGGTGGTAGCGCTGTTGGTATTCCAACGGATCGGTATCAGCCAACATATGTCCACTGGTTCTATAAGCATGGATTAATTCTTGAATTCGCGCAGCTTTGTTTAAGCCTTCTTCGTTATTTTCTGGGATATCTACGATCCAACGGATTGGAATATAAGGAATTCGCAGCGCAGCGAAAACTTCATCATAGAAATTCTCGGCGCCGAGCAATATTTCATGGATACGTCGCAAGAAATCACCAGATTGCGCGCCTTGGATGATGCGATGATCGTAAGTACTTGTGAGCGTTACAACTTTGCTTATCGCTATCTTTGCAAGCGTTGCTTCACTTGCACCTTGAAATTCAGCGGGGTAATCCATTGCGCCAACTCCAAGAATCATTCCTTGGCCCGCAACCAATCGTGGGACGGAGTGAACTGTTCCGATTGTGCCTGGGTTTGTTAGCGAGACGGTAGTTCCAGCGAAATCTTCAACAGTTAGCGTGCCACCGCGTGCTTTTTTAACAACTTCTTCGTAAGCCAACCAAAATTGCCGGAAATCCATTGTCTCGCAACCTTTTATGGAGGGTACGAGTAATTGACGCG
This sequence comes from Actinobacteria bacterium UBA7398, assembly GCA_002470135.1. Taxonomy (GTDB): domain Bacteria; phylum Actinomycetota; class Actinomycetes; order Nanopelagicales; family Nanopelagicaceae; genus UBA7398. Next base: position 32,368 of record DKNC01000009.1, read on the forward strand.
AACCATCTGGTTTCGCTAAATCAATTGCAATGCCAAGGTTTATATGGGTTGGGTGAGCGAGCGCGGGTTTACCCTCTAGTTGGGTGTAAAAGTTATTCATCTCCGGCATCGCGCGTAACGCTTTAATCATTGCGAAACCAATTAAGTGGGTAAAGGAAATTTTTCCACCACGAGCGCGTTTCATGTGGTTGTTAATTACGATCCGGTTATCAATTAATAGTTTTGCTGGAACTGCGCGGACGCTAGTTGCAGTTGGAACTGTAAGTGAAGCTTCCATGCTCTGGACAACACGTGCGCTTACGCCTCGAATCGGTTCAACCCGGGCATCACCGTTATTTATAACAGGAGCTGGTTTAGAGATTGGATCTGCAGGTGTGAGGTTTGTATTTTGAATTGCAGGTCTAACAGTTTCTTGTGGTGTAAATGTGGCGGCCACTTCTTGGGTTGCGGTTGCGGCAGGCGCAACTGGCGCGGGCGGTGTAACTATTGCTACGGCAGGAGCAACTCTTGTCGCTGATTTTGGTTCTGGTGGCACACCTTTTTTTGGTGCGGGCGGCATCGATAGCGAAGTTGAGACTGGGGCATTACCTGGAAGTGGAGCACCAGGTTTGTAATTACTAAAGAATTGGCGCCAAGATTCTTCAATTGAATTGGGATCGCGTAAATAATTTTCGTACATCTCATCGACTAACCATTCGTTTGGACCGAATGATCCACCAAAGTGATTCTCTGGTGTCATGGACTCCGAAGACATCTATTTACTCCTGATCTACCGTGTAAATCTGGCTCTCAGATAGTAAGCCTATCGGGGTGAGGCGATGGCTCCGAATCGGACGGGCGGTTAGCGGTAGTTGGGTAAGCGATATTGCCCACATTTACGCTTTTTGGGTCCTACGCCAGTGATATCGATAAATCGGTCCAGCAATCACTAGCGTTGTTAAATCATTTACTAAATTCATTATTGAGTTTCGACGGTTCAAATCAATTTGGCTGAGCTTTGCAGCGGCTGTTGCGTTTACATCGACGAAACTACTGTCTGGATAACCAATTAAAATTCCATTACGCACCGCGCTAACTAATGAAAATAGACAGACCATTAAAGTTATAAGAGATACGGCGTATAGATAAACACTTCGCCAATCAATGCCGATTCTGACATTATTTATTTCAACGTTCTTAGATACCGTTCTTTTTGATGCTGCTTTCTTCGACGCGCTCGCTTTAGCCATGATTTAAGGGTACTCAGTTCTCTTCGGCAGGCACGGCAAGCAGCGCACTAATTAGCGTCAAAAGTGCAATCGTCGCTAGCGGTACGCCAAGTTGTGGTCGACCGCCATCAAACATGTAATACGAAACGCCTAACGCAATTCCATTAGCTAGCACCGTTGGAGCCCGACCGTAATTGCGCTTCAACTTAAAGCCGCGAGCAGCGATCAATAACCCAATTCCACCAAGCGTTGCAAAGACAATCTCCGCAACCATCGCCGCAACTTCGGTTGGATGCTTAATAAAACTTGCGATTGCCAGCGAGCCAGCGATTGCGAAAAGGATGATGGCTTCGAGGATAACGAGGCCGCGTGCGTATTTTCGTGCGGTATTTGATAGCGAAGAATTTGAATTCATTTTCAAATACTACTCATGTATGAGGGAAAGCCCTCGTATTTTTATGGAGATAATTTGGAGATACGCAATACGCTGTTATATGGCTCTGCACCCTGCTTGGATAGCCGAGATTTTTCACGGTTTAGATTTCAAAAATAATGGCGAATCAGATCTTGCGACTGGCACGTTAGCCCCAATTAAATTTTATGAATTAACCCAACGCGAATTAAATTATGCCAATCGTGCTAACTCTCCATTAACCATGATTTCTATCGGCTATACATTCAATAAAGAAACTTTACTCTGGCTGGAAAATTCTGATATTTCTAAAACTGAAATTGAGTTCCTAATCTCAGAAATTTTGGATTTGATAATTAGCGTCGCCGCCAAAGTCAGCAAAACGCTACGCTCTAATGAAGTAGTGGCTCGGTTAGGAGTAATTACTTTTGCGATTCTAATTAGAGACGACGCGACTGCAGCCAAAATTTTAACGGCTCGCTTGCTTTCAATTTTAGAGGCAAGCCGCGATGAATTTGCTAATAATTTAATAGGCAGCGCTTTCGAGTTAATGCAATTAGAAGTCAATGTGCTATGCAATAGTTATAAAGCAAATACCAATCTCGCCCAATTTCTAAGCAGCGTCAACTTTTAGTCCTTAAAACTACCGTTTGTGTTTTTTGGCCCGCTGGCGGTCATCCAAATCAACCGTTTTAAACAGCTAACGTAGCTTTTTTGATATCCCTCCCAAAAGCGCGATTACATAACGCACATTTTTCGAATTAAAAATTGAGGAGAGTTTTCTTGCGAAATCGAAATGTTGGCCTAAACAGTGAATCAGAAATTCCAACTCCTTTAAAAAAATACGAAACGTTACAAAATCTACTCGACGACCCAGAGATAGAAGAAATTTGGATCAATGCACCCGAGCGAATATTTGTGGCCAAGAACGGCAAGAGCGCGCTAACTAATTTGATAATGACAAAAGAGAGCGTTACTGCATTTGTAGAAAAAGCTTTGATGTGGGGTGGGCGACGCTTAGATTTATCACACCCATTCGTGGATGCAAGGTTGCCAGATGGCAGCCGATTGCATGTAGCAATTCCGGAAATAACAGCGGAACATTGGGCGGTAAATATAAGGAAACACTTAATCCGTGATAAATCCTTAAATGATTTATCTAAATATGGAGTTATGTCAGAAGAGATTGCAAAATATCTAACGTTGCAAGTTCGCTCTGGGAAAAACATGTTAATTAGCGGGTCTACCCAAGCGGGCAAAACCACACTCCTAAACGCATTGGTAGGCGAGATTCCAAAGCACGATCGAGTAATCACTATTGAAGAAGTATTTGAATTGAAACCAAATCTGCCCGATTTAATCGCTATGCAAACTCGTAGCATGAACCTCGAGGGCTCAGGCGAAATATCCATGCGTAAATTAATCAAGGAGTCGCTAAGAATGCGCCCTTCTCGTCTAATAATTGGCGAAATCAGAGAAGCAGAATCCTTAGATTTATTGATTGCGCTGAATTCCGGATTACCAGGCATGGCCACAATTCACGCAAATTCCGCAAAAGATGCGATTAGAAAATTGCAGACCTTGCCGTTATTGGCTGGCGAGAATATTTCGCATCACTTTGTAACGCCATTAGTAGCTCGCTCAATTGACTTAGTGATACAGATTGCGATCGATAGTGATGGATCCCGAAAAGTCACTGAAATTCTCCAAGTAACAAAACGAATAGAAGGCGAACATATAGAGACAGATCCGATTTGGACTTTGGCGAACGGTGCCTATTTTAAAGGAGCGTTGCAAATTTCATGAATCGAGAATTTCTAATCTATTTCACAACACTTATGCTATTAAGTGGCTTCTATTTACTCTTTAAAGATCAACCCATAAATGCGCAGGTGAAGTATAAAGTTAAGAGAAAGCTTGCACAAAGAATTTTTCCGTTTTTATTGGTTTTTATCTTTGGCTACTTAATTATCTACACAATTATAAAATCCATTGAAATTTCACTGGCAATTGCGCTCCTTTTTCTTTTTATTCCATACTTGCAGGAGAAATCTCAGGCTCGTAAGCGGAGTAAATCGATTAGGAGCGCGTGGCCAGAAATGATTGACCAATTAGTGACTGGGATTCAATCAGGAGTTTCCTTAACTGAAGCTCTACTGACCATGCGGACTCGTGGTCCAAATCCATTAAAACCATTTATTGAAATCTTGAGCAAGTCACTTTTAGATGGCGACAATTTTGAGGTTGCAATTAGAAAGATGAAAACGGCGTGCAATTTAGCTGAAGCTGATCAGATTGCTGAAACGCTAATTTTGGCAAAAACTTTGGGGAGTAAAGATATTGGAATTGTGTTACGTACTCTCAGCCAATTTTTACGCGAGGATTTAGCGATTCGGATTGAAATAGAGGCTAAGCATGGCTGGATTAAGAATTCCGCAGTATTAGCAGCAGTAGCCCCGTGGCTCCTGCTCTTAATTCTTTCGACGCAGCCGGAGACGATCGCAGCATATTCAACCGGAATTGGTTTAACAATTCTTCTGGCTGGCGTTCTATTAACGGTTGCTGCATTCTTTTGGATGGAGAAAGTTGGCACGTTGCCAATTCGAAACCGAGTGCTCGCAGTGAGGGTTTTGGCGGCGAGTCCCTCATGAAAATCACTAACTTGCTGATTTTGATCATAATTGCACCGACTATTTACTTTGCCAGCAGATTAATATTTGCAGACTATTTTGATCCTGATTCACTCTTCTCAAAAGAATTTAAAGTTGATTTAAAAAAGAAATTGAAATTACTAAATTCCAATAAGCGCCAGATGTCGAACAAAAAATTAGATTTTGAATTCTCGGAGATGATAGAGATGTTTGCTTTAGCAACCTCTGCCGGAGAGAGCTTGCTTGGCGGTTTTAAATTTCTAGCAAGTTTTCCAAACTCTGGCCATGCTCAACTATTCCATGAAGTTATTGCATTGAGCGATAACGGAATTTCACTTATGCAAGCAGTTGATTTGGTTGCAGAACGGAGCGGCTCAGAATCATTTAGAAAGTTTGCCAATACCGTGCTTTTAGCGCTGGAGCGAGGATCGCCATTAAGTGCTGTGCTACTAAACCAAGCTGCAGAATCTCGGAGCAGTTATAAAGCTGATCTGTTGGCACTAGCTGGGCGAGCTGAGATTGCATTGCTTATTCCGGTAGTTTTCCTAATTTTGCCGCTTTCCGTAATCTTCACACTATGGCCATCATTTCATTCAATTCTCGGGATTCTGTAGTCATTTAGTTTTAACTACCCTAACTGTACTTACCGCAGTTACTGCGATGCCAAGTAGTTTTGCACAACCCCTATCGCTCCACAATTACAAATAAAACCGATATCGCTACTTATTCGATAGATGAAGATTCGAGTACTCACAATTTTGAAATGGGAGAATCAAATGAATATAACCAAATATCGAAAATTTAAGTTCCTCATGAGCTACCGAGTAGTTGCGTTATTAATTTTAATTGGAAAATTAAAGCGTAAAGTCTTACGAAAAATATCTTCGGAGCGCGGGGATGTACCTGGATGGGTATTGGTAGTCTTAATGACAACTGGATTAGTAACCGCAATTTGGACCATTGCAGCACCAAGATTAAGTGCAATCCTAAGAAACTCTCTTGATGCTATGAACAACATAAAGTGATTTTATATGAAGAAGTCCAGCCAAATTAAGCGAGCTGTAGCCCCTTTAATCAAATCTGAGCGCGGCAACGTTGAGTCATTCTTGGTGATGATTCCGCTGATCATTCTTTTCTTAATAGTTTTTCAATTAGTGGTTGCGCTCTATCAAAGAAATATTGCTACATTTGAAGTGCAGAAAATCGCAAACCGAATTGCTATAAATGGGGGTTTAAATAACCCAATTAGCACTCAGCAAATCCGAAATGATTTCGAAAGATCATTACATAATTCTGATGCCAACATCGAAGTAGCAAATTTAGAATTGCCCGGTGGAGGGGTATTGGTTTCAGTAAACAAGTATGTGGAAATTCCAATCTTTACCGCACTTTTTCGCAACACAAAATTTGGCGAATTTTTTCGGGTGCGATCGCTTGTCTATTCAGAGATCAATTAGGAATTTATGATGTCGCATTTACGACTGCTAAACAAATGGGTACTTACCAGAGTAATCCAGCCATTCGCACGGGAAAATGGTTCGGCTTTGGTTGAGTTTGTAGTTTTCGCGATACCGCTATTTATTCCACTGGTTTTTTTCATTAACACTTTCGCTGCGCAATCATTCGCCGAAATTGCGTATCAAAATATTGCTAGACAATCCTTAAGAGCATTTGTAGCCAGCTCTGATTTTGAAACTGGGATTCGAAAAATAGAATATATTTTAGATAATTCAGATTTGATGCCAACTCCAAAATACAAAATCTCCTGTCCGGTTGCGAAATGTTTTACCCCTGGAACTGTTGTAAGCATTGAACTACTAGGATCGGTTACAGTGCGCAAAGGTATAGGTGGCGAAGCAATTTCGGGTTCGGAAATTGTGCTGGCCAAAGTTTCGGAGCGATTCGATCAATGGCGCGAAGATTAAAGATATCTATGCCCACACATTCAATAGCCACAAATGCGAGCGCTAAGAAATCTCAATTATCAAGCTTTAGGGGAGAGCGCGGATCCTTACTTCCGCTTACATTTGGATTTTTCATTATCGCGCTAATTTTAATTTTCGTTCTAGTTAACTTTTCATCAGTGATGATGCGACAGCGAATCTTGATTCAAGAGAATGAATTTGCGCTAATGGAAGCAAGCCATCAACTAAGTAAGACTCGATATTATTTATTCGGCCTTGATCAAAATCTAGTAAATAGTGAATTTAGAGTTCCAATTGATTGCGCGGACGCGAGATCTGCATATTTGAGAGAGATTGCTTTAGTTAATATTGATAAGTACGCAACGAGATCTGTAACTGATAAGGAAGTAGGAGTTATAGAAGTAGTTAGTTTTGCATGTGATGGCAACAAGGTGAATGGAGAAGTGGCAGCCACTTACGTTTTGCCGCTACAAGCGGAAACGCTTGGCCTCAGTGCATTTACGGTTAGAGCTAATGGGAGTGCAACCAATCAATACAACAGGTAATACGATTCCCCCATGGCCGCCCGTGAATTTGAGTTAGAGATTGCTGCGCTAAGCGGCACCCTCGGATCGATTGAAAAAGTGATCGATCTTCCGAAATTACGGATTGAAGCTAAAGAACTAGAAGAAGCTGCCGGCATTCCAAATCTTTGGGACGATCCGGAAGCGGCTCAGAAAGTTACAAGCAAACTTTCTAGAGTGCAGAGCGAAATCAATCGAGTCTCATCACTGCGACAACGCCTAGATGACCTTCCGGTTTTACTTGAATTAGCTAGAGGCGAAGAAGATCAGAGCGCGCTAGAGGATGCTGGCAAAGAATTAGATTCCGTCACGAAGGCAATAGGTGAATTAGAAGTTCAAACTCTATTAAGCGGCGAGTATGACCACCGCGATGCGCTCGTAACAATTCGCTCTGAAGCTGGTGGTGTTGATGCTGCCGATTGGGCGGAGATGGTTTCGCGAATGTTTTTACGTTATTGCGAAATCCATAACTATCAGACCCAAGTGCTGGAAACTTCTTATGCAGAAGAAGCTGGAATTAAGTCAACTACTTTTAAAGTCACTGCTCCTTATGCATATGGAACGCTTTCGGTTGAACAAGGAACACATCGCTTAGTTCGTATTTCACCTTTTGATAGCCAAAATCGCCGACATACATCTTTTGCCGGTGTTGAAGTTGTTCCAGTTGTTGATCAAAGCGATCACATCGAAATAGATGAAAAAGATATTCGCATCGATGTTTATCGTTCATCTGGTCCGGGTGGCCAAGGCGTTAACACCACGGACTCTGCCGTGCGAATCACGCATATTCCAAGCGGCATAGTGGTTTCATGTCAGAACGAAAGATCTCAAATCCAAAACCGTGCAACTGCAATGGCGGTACTGCAATCCAAATTATTAGAACGTCGCCATCAAGAAGATCGAGCGAAGATGGATGCACTCCGCGGCGATAATGCTGGATCATGGGGAAACCAAATTCGTTCTTATGTATTGCACCCGTATCAAATGGTTAAAGACCACCGCACTGATTTCGAAACTGGCAATACCCAAGCGATATTAAATGGAGAATTAGATGGATTTATTGAAGCGGGCATTAGATGGCGCCGTTCGCCGCATTAATTTACTTTTAATTAAAAATGTGAGATATCTCCCGCAATTTCCGCGTAATTAGGCAATATCCTCAGGAAAATAGCCGAGTTAAATCACCCCGTATTGCCATCATGTCCATAAAATAACTACATGATTCGCTTCGAGAAGGTCACCAAGTCCTATCCAAAAACAGATCAGCCTGCGCTAAATCAAGTTGATCTAAATGTTGAAAAAGGCGAATTTGTTTTCCTAGTTGGACTTTCTGGTTCTGGTAAATCAACTTTCTTGCGGCTAGTGCTTCGTGAAGAGAAGCCAACTTCTGGAACTATTCACGTTGCTGGTAAAGACCTGGCCACGCTTTCTAATTACAAAGTTCCCGAACTTCGTCGCCAAGTTGGCACCGTCTTTCAAGATTTTCGATTGCTAAATAACAAAACAGTTTTTGAAAATGTGGCTTTTACTCTGCATGTGCTCGGCTATTCTAAGAAGGAAATTGCTCGTGAAGTTCCAGAAGTATTAGAGCTGGTTGGCCTAGAGGAAAAATTAGATCGTAAACCTGGCGAACTTTCAGGCGGAGAACAGCAACGGGTGGCAATTGCGCGCGCTTATGTAAGTCGACCAGCAATTCTTATTGCGGATGAACCAACTGGAAACTTAGATCCAGCAACTTCGGTTGGAATTATGAAATTACTTGACCGGATTAACCGTGATGGCACAACTGTTGTCATGGCTACACACGATGCTGGCATCGTGGATCAAATGCGAAAACGTGTTATCGAACTTGAAGCTGGCAATGTAATCCGAGACCAAGCTCGAGGTGTCTACGGATATACCGGCTGATTTCAGATAAAGTGAATTAACTAAGCAAAAGATAGGGTAAGTAAAAGATAGGGAAGGGGAGAGAAATGCGTGCTGGATTTATCGCAAGCGAAGTCGGAATAGGGCTTCGCCGTAACTTAACCATGACATTTGCGGTAATTATTACGGTCGCCATCTCACTCTCACTTCTTGGAATTGGTTTCCTTTCAAATGCCCAAGTGCGGGTCATGAAAGATTATTGGTACGACAAAATTGAAGTTTCGGTCTACCTTTGCGGATCACTCTCCGAATCCGCTTCATGTTCTGGTGGCGTAATTACCGATGGCCAACGCGTTGAGATTCAAAAAGATTTGCAAGATTTGCCTGCAGTACAAAGTGTTTACTACGAGTCTCAAGCAGAAGCATTTACTCGTTTCCAAGAAAGATTTAAAGGTTCAGCAATTGCGCAAAACGTAACTCAAGATCAATTACCCGAATCTTTTCGAGTTAAATTAAAAGATCCAACTCAATTTGCAGTTGTCGAGAGCGCCTTCTCCGGGCGTCCTGGTGTAGATGTTGTACAAGACCAACGCTCTATTCTGGAGAAGTTCTTTAAACTCTTAAATGTGCTTCGCGATGGTGCGCTCGCAATCGGATTAGCCAGCGTACTTACGGCTGCGCTACTTATAAGCAACACACTTCGCCTCGCCGCATTTAATCGACGTCGCGAAACTAATGTAATGAAATTAGTAGGTGCTAGCTCGTTTTCAATTCAATTACCTTTCTTACTTGAAGGCGTGTTTGCGGCGATAATTGGTTGGCTATTTTCTACTGGATTACTTGCAACATTTAAATTAGTGATAGATCAACGAGTTGCGCCACTATTAACCTTCACAAACTTCTTCGGCTGGCGCGATGTTTGGGTCACTTCGAGTTACTTACTCCTAACAGGTTTAGGCGTATCTGCCATTGCTTCTACACTCACACTTCGCAAATATCTAAAGGTCTAGTACTTTTAACCTCCAATAACTCCTTCGTAAAGCACGGGGGAGAACTTCACAGGAGTGTGTTGAAATGGTGCGCGAACCAGACTTTTTGCGCCCTTCGCTTTTCGCTAGGTCAAAAGCCAGAATTATTAAACCCCTAAGTGAAAATTCCTTAAGAGCAAGTGGGATTATTTTCATTGTAATGACTTTAGTTTTTTCATTTGGATATTCAATAGGTACAAGAAATTCAGATGGTCCGGTAGATGAAGCTATCAAAGAGATAACAGCAGCGGGGCATTCAAAAGTAACAAAACAATTACTACAACGGGCTGCAATCGAAGGTGCGATTAAAGCCTCGGGCGATGCATGGTCTAACTACTTTCCGACTAGCGCGCTTGATATTTTTAAGGATCGCTTAAATAATCAATACACAGGTGTCGGAATTATTTTAAGGAAATCTGTTTCTGGAGTTTTAGAGGTCGCAAGCGTTGAAGGAAATTCACCGGCCGCAGATGCTGGAATAGTGGTGAGCGACCAACTTCTCGAAATAAATGGAACAGACGTTCAAGGTGCGTCTCTGCCATCAACGATTGCAATGCTCCGTGGAAACGTCGGCAAGAAAGTAGATTTGTTAATTACCCGAAGCGGAAAGAATATATTGATTTCACTAAAGCGGGCCAAGATAACTGCGCAAAGTGTTGAAATCTCGACTATTTCAAAAGGCGTCGCGTTATTGTCAATTTCCTCATTCTCTATTTCTACAGCTAGCCAAGTTGAGGAATTGTTATCTAAAACTCCCCATAGCAAAGGTGTAATTATTGATTTGCGAAATAATCCTGGTGGAATTGTTGAAGAAGCGGTGGGTGTTGCTCGTCAATTTATAAATGGTGGAATCATTGTTTCTTATCAGAAAGCTTCAGGAGAGAAATTGATCTTTGAATCTACCGAATCCGGAGCGGATCAAGCCCCATTAGTTGTTTTAATTAATCGTTCAACCGCTAGCGCCGCTGAAATATTGGCAGCTGCGCTGCAGGATCGAAACCGCGCTGTAATCCTCGGTGAGAAAAGTTACGGAAAAGGAACGGTTCAGGAATTTAAAACTTTGAATGATGGATCGAAACTGGAATTGACTGTGGCGCTTTATCGATCGCCATCTGGAAAGTTGATTGAAGGAAAAGGCGTCTCGCCTGACCTGGCTGTGCCGGAAAGTGTGATTGCGAGTAAATCTCTGCAAGTGCTTGGTGGTTTAGCCGCTTTGATAACACCTAATAATTGAAATTATCAAGTAATTAACGATTCTATTTCGCACCCGTTACCCTTATGTCATGGTTAAGGAAGTCGGACGGAAACTCATCGCGCAGAATAAAAAGGCGCGCCATGATTACTTCATAGAAGATGTCTATGAATGTGGTCTTGTGTTAACCGGCACGGAAGTGAAGTCGCTTCGGGCTGGTCGAGCATCGCTCATCGATGGCTTTGCCATGGTTATTGACGGCGAGTTATGGCTTAGCGGAGTTCATATTCCAGAATATACGGAGGGTACTTGGACTAATCACACGCCCCGACGAGATCGAAAATTACTCTTACATAAGAAAGAGATCACAAAGTTAATTGGGAAAACTAAAGAGAGCGGCTTAACTTTAATTCCGATTTCGCTCTATTTTAAAGATGGAAAAGCCAAGGTAGAACTTGGTTTAGCTAAAGGTAAGAAAGCGCACGATAAACGGGCTTCACTTATGGAACGCGAAGCTGGCCGTGAAATCGCACGCGAAATGTCACGAAATTTAAGCGGTAAGAACGTTGGGCGTAGTAATCCGCGTAAATCCAATAAGTACGACGACTAATCTCGGTATTTACTTTTACTTTATTAACGTACAATTAGCTTGCTTTCTAACTCCCATGGGGGTGAACGGTCTCGACTTTGGATGTTGGGACAGGGGAAGCGGGCCGAGGAAGCCGGGATGATCTCGTAAACCAAAAACCCGTGCAAACAATCAAGCGCCAGTACAACTGCCGCTGATTACGCCCTCGCTGCATAAGCGAGCCTCGTAATCCGTTAGCCCAAGTGCGCCCTCGCCTTGGAATCTAGCGCCGACAGAGGGCTTACTTATTCATAAGGTTGCGATTATGAATCGGGAAATCTTCCGCAAATGAGTTCGTTGACTACATGTGCGCGTGAGAGTCAGAGCTGAGAAAACGAATAGCGCACTACGCCCGTAGAAGCCCTGTTTTGGTACCAGAGGACCCGGGTTCGATTCCCGGCACCTCCACCATGTTTTACTTGCGCGTTCCTAAAACTTTTTAGCGATAGCCGACCTAATTGCCAAAGTGAATTGCTTTACTTAATTAACAATTCCATAAATAAGTACTCCGATGAAGAGAACCCAAATAATTTGTTTTAACGGTTTCTTTAATAATGATTTAGAGGTACTTGGCAAAAACGAGAGCACCAAAATAAGTACTCCAGTTAAAATAATGATCGCGCTATGGATTGCAACACTTGAAGCGCCAGTTTGATAACGCCAGTTTAGAAATCCGACCGCAAAAAGGGTGTAACCAGCTAGCCGAAAATAAAGAAGTGGGTTCATTGAGAGAATGTAGCCCAAGTCAATCCTGAATTAAACCCTTATCTGGATTGCGATTTCCACGCATCTGCTTAATCGTGCGATAAAGGGCAAAGGTTGAAACTCCGAAACCAAATAAGCCATAGAGACGGCCACCAATTCCAATATTTGCGGTCATAAAAATTACCCCAATAAATATTGCAGGTAGAGAGAAGAGTATTACCGCTCCAACTCTTAACTTGTTAAGAGAGGATTTAGCTGGCTCGATAAATGTGAGCCCGAGTGCAATGGGTCCACCCACAACAGTTATGGCTGCCATTAGCGCTACTAGTACTGCAAGTGATTCCATTGTTAAACCATAGAGCATTCAAAGCTGCTTCAGGCTGCATCGTTAATGGGGCGAGCGGGAACTTGGTAAATTTTTCCAGTTGGTGAAGTCCAAGTACAGGACCCATCACCCCTGCTTTTTAATTCCCAACCACCATGAGTCTTCATTCGATGGTGACGTCTACATAAAACTCCTAAGTTTGAAATTGAGGTTTCACCTCCGGTATCCCAACTTTTTGCATGATCGATATCGCCAACTCGCGCCGGTTGCCTACAACCCGGAAACCTACAAGTTCGATCACGCGCAGTAAGAAAATCAATTAGCGCTTGCGGTGGCTCATAAGTTTCGCGACCTAAGTTGAGTAATTCACCAGATACTGGATCGGTAATAAACCGCTTCCATTTTCCATCAGCCGCTAATTCTCGGGCAACGGTTGCGGGGATTGCACCGTAGCCCGCAAGAATTCCTGGATTCTCCGATAGCCCTAAAAGTGTTGGTAAATCAATAGTTAAGTTAACGGTAACTGGTCGTCGATGTGGCTTATAGGAATCCACATTGTTTGCAAGGAAGGTTGCGGCTAAAGATGTAAGTGCATCTGCGCGCTTCATATCTAAAGTTCGCTCATCATCTAAAGGTGAAATACTCACATCACCACCATTTATTTCGGATTCATGTCTAGCTAGCGCATCTATCGCAAGCATTACAGTTTGAGCATCCGCTGCCGGCAGGAGGGCCACAATCGTTGCCATTCCATCAGGCTCAGAATACATAGTAACTTTTCGACAATCGCGCGCATGCTCTGATGCAGCTTCAAAAATTTCTGGTGAAAGCCTTGCTATTGTGCCGCGCACTTTATTAGCAACTTGAACTGGCGTATGAAATTCAGCGTGGGAAATTGCCTTTAACTCAATCTCTTCGATTGCAGCAGCCGATAAACCTTTACCAATTACCACAGCACTTTCCCGGGCAATTACCGAAGCATGTGCCGCCGAAATTTCACCATTTGCTAAGGCAGCACAGGTATTAGGTAAATAATTTACGAGAGTACGTGCAATATCGATACGGCTTTGTGCGGTACCGCTAGATAATCGAAGTGCTGCCGCAATCTCCTCACGTTCGGAGTCATCAACACCGCTCCACATTGATTCCGCTTTAGAAGGTTCATTTCCGGCTACTGCGACGATTGCGCTCTGCATCAAAGCCTGCAACCAGCCAGATTGTTTTTCTAACGCGGACAAATAATCAACTCGCCCTGATGGCGATAACGAGAATGGATCAATTGCAACGAGCTCCGTCAGAATTTCAATTCCAGCGCGGGTATTAAGTAAACGAAGGATATTTTCTTCGGTTAGCTCGGTTGCGATCTCCATGTGAGAAGCATCTAAAACGGGTCTGACAAGTTGGGAAAGTTATGCACACCCGTTACTTTGTTTTCAACTTGCAATCCCACCCAATGTAGTTGAAACTTCAATCATGCCCGCCGTAACTGTAAAAGATATAACTGTTCTACCGCGCGTAATCGCTACCCCCGCTGCACATGCACGGACCGTAAAAAGCGTTACCTCCGCGCCGCAAGGTTACGAAGGTGAAGGTTTCCCCGTTCGTCGTGCATTTCATGGCGTAGACCTTGCTGATGTCGATCCATTCATCATGATGGATCAAATGGGTGAAGTTGAATATTCACCCGGCGAACCAAAAGGCACACCATGGCATCCACATCGCGGTTTCGAAACTGTTACATACATTATTGATGGCATCTTTGATCACTTTGACAATCACGGTGGCGGCGGCACAATTTCAAATGGCGATACCCAATGGATGACTGCTGGCGCAGGAATTTTGCATATCGAAACTCCGCCAGAACATTTAGTTATGAGCGGCGGTTTATTTCATGGCTTCCAACTCTGGGTAAATCTTCCAGCAAGTAAGAAATGGTCAACACCGGCTTATCAAGATATTCGGGCAAAGAACGTTGAACTTTTATCTTCAAGTGATGGTGGAACTTTAATTCGCGTTATCGCTGGTGAAGTAGCTGGACATCAAGGTCCCGGCACAACACAAACGCCAATCACGATTGTGCACGCAACGTTGCAACCCGGCGCGCAACTTCGATTGCCATGGAACTCTGCCTATAACGCTCTGGTTTACACCATGAGTGGACGCGGCACTGTTGGCGATGAACATCGTCCAGTGCAGATGGGGCAACTTGCCGTATTTGATAACGCATATGTTGATGGCGATGTCTTGGTTGTAACTGCAGATAAAGCGCAAGAGTCTCGTGCACCTGAGATGGATGTAATCATTCTCGGCGGCGAACCAATTCGCGAACCCGTTGCCTGGATGGGTCCATTTGTTATGAATACCAAGCGCGAAGTCCTGCAAGCTTTCGAAGATTTTCAAAAGGGGCTACTTGGAAGTGTTCCGGCCGATCATAAAGAATTTGTTCGGAAACGTGGCGCAGCGCTAAATCGCTCCGGCGAAGGATCAAAGCTGAGCGGCGATATATTAGGCGTGCATGGCGCACCTACGGAGATGCAAGAAGGTTAAACGTTTGTAATTGCGAATTACAAAGCTTTAAGCGCACCAACAACTTTTGTAAGTGAAGCTTTAGCGTCACCGAATAACAAAGTAGTTTTTGGATCAAAGAGCAACTCGTTTTCGATACCGGCAAATCCTGGCCGCATTGAACGCTTCAAGAAAATTACGTTTCCGGCAAGTGATACATCCAAAATCGGCATTCCATAAATTGGGCATCCAGGAGTTGTCTTAGCGGCGGGATTAACTACATCGTTCGCGCCAATAATTAACGCAACATCGGTCTGTGGGAATGTCGGATTTACTTCATCCATCTCTGCAAGTTGTTCGTAAGGAACATTTGCTTC
>DKNC01000011.1:0-126 GCA_002470135.1 Actinobacteria bacterium UBA7398
TTGTGTTTTCCCGGAAGCGACTTGAGTCGCCGCGATGTGCACAAATATTTGTTGAGTTAATGGACATTAGAATTAAGCAGTTCTTACTAGCTTGCCATCCCGATAAATCAGCGCTTTAGTGATGTT
>DKNC01000011.1:169-8664 GCA_002470135.1 Actinobacteria bacterium UBA7398
ACTTGGTTTTTGCTAAAGAAAACATCCTCAGGGCGAATTCCGATCACATCACTGCCAGCAGAAATCGCGCCGTTTTCGTATGATCCAGTAACGCGGTTTAATGAACCTATAAAATTAGCTACATACTCAGTTTGTGGCGCATCATAAAGTTCTTGTGGCGTACTAAATTGTTCAATACGTCCGTCATTCATAACTGCAATTCGATCTGAGATTGAAAGTGCTTCATCTTGATCATGGGTCACAATTACCGTGGTAATGCCGAGCCGGCGTTGCAGTTCACGAATATCTTCACGAACTTTAACGCGGAGCTTTGCATCAAGATTAGAAAGTGGTTCATCGAGCAAGAGAATGTCTGGCTCTTGAACTAAAGCTCGAGCGAGTGCAACACGTTGTTGTTCGCCGCCAGAAATTTGAGCTGGGCGCGAATCTTTATGGTGCATCAAATTAACTAAGCCAAGGACATCGTGTACTCGTTTTTCAATCTCGGACTTCGACATTTTTCTTACTTTTAGCGGATAAGCAACGTTCTTAAAAACTGTCATGTGTGGCCAGAGCGCATAATTCTGAAAGACCATTGCGCTCGGGCGTTTCTCTGGTCCTATTTCAGTGACATCTTTTCCGGCTAGGAAAACTTTTCCAGATTCTGGAATTAAAAATCCAGCAATCATGCGAAGGGTGGTGGTTTTACCGCAACCTGATGGACCGAGCAGTGAAACCATCTCGCCCTTGTTAACTACAAGGTTTAAGTCATCGATGATTACTCGACCACCTAATATTTTGCGGAGGCCGACTAGCTCGAGACCTTCTCCACTTTGATTAGCCATTGCTATCTACTCGCTTTCATCATTTGATCTGGAAACCTTCAGCCAATTGGCCACCGATGATGTGCTTACGTGCCAAACCTATTAGAAGAACTGATGGGATCGTTAAAAGTATCGAAAACACTGCAGTAACCTGAACTGGGTAAGTTTCGACAATCGCATACATCGCAGTTGGCATTGTGTAGATAGATGGAGCACCAACTAAATAAGTGCCTTGTGCTTCATCGAATGCATAAATGAATGACATAACCATCGCAACTAGAATTCCAGGCATTGCCATTCGAAGTGTAATTGTCCGAAATACCCGGAACTTACTGGCTCCAGCATCACGAGCTGCCTCTTCTAAGGATTTTGGAACTGCTGCGAAAGCGGCGGCTGGAATCCAAGTCATAAAAATTATTGTTCCTAGTACTTGAACAATAATTACGCCCACAATCGTGCCCATTAAATTTAAAAAATAATAAAGCGTTGCAATTGTTGCGAAGAGTCCAATCTTTGGAAAAGCATTAGATGCAAACATCATAATTAAGAATGTTCTACGGCCCCAATAATTATAACGAGCTGATGCATAAGCGGCAGGCAAGCAGATTACTGCTGAAACAATTACTACGATTGGAGAAATAATTAGCGAATACCTTATTGCTGAAACAAGTGCCGAAACTTCAAAAACTTTACGGAACCATTCCAAAGTCCAACCTGTTGGTAGATAACTAGGGAATATCCATTCAACCGCAAAAGCGTGAACGGCTAACCAGATTAAAGGTCCCACAATTAATAGCAACATAAAGATTGAAAATGCTAAGAGAATAGCTTTTACACCGATTGACTTAGTGTGGAGATTAAGCGGCTGGACATCATTCGCCATCAGACTCTCCCACTCTCTTTCGCACTTCGAAAATTTGCCCAAATATAAGATATGGCAATACCGGAAGCGGCTGCGAATACTATAAATGCCATGACGACCGATTGTTGTGGTCGATTGTAGGCAGTAAAGAAATTAGTAATTTCCACGCCAAACATAGTTGGCTGATTTGGTCCCAAGAAGAATGGAATAGTAAAAGAACCTAAGACTCCGATCGAGGTAAAGGTTGCCACGATAATTATTGGGATTAAGGCGAGCGGCAACATTACGGTTCTAATAATGGTAATTAAACTCGCGCCTGCATCTTGGGCGGCTTCTATAAGAGCATTTGGAATTGATTGAAATCCGGATGTAACCATCAATATTGCAAATGGCAGCGAGGTCCAAATCGAACCGATAATTACGGCTAGCATCGTTGAAGTTATTTGCGGAATATCAAGACCAAAAGATTGAAAAATGGTGCGATAAAGGCCAGCACTTCCGTAAAATGTATAAAGCGCCCAAGACGAAATAACTACCGGAATAAATAGCGGTGTTAGCGAGAGTGCAGTCAACACGGAGGAAAGTTTTCCGCCGCGGAGCCTTTGTAATAAGCCAATGCCAATTGAAAAAATTAGAACAAAAACTGTCGCAACGGATGAAACGATTAAAGTTGTTTTTAAATCTCCGGCAAATCGTGGATCGGCGATCACATCTTTATATGCCTGCAGCGTAAATAATTTGCCCTCGCGGCCACGAATATCTTGCCCGATGATTGAAATTACTTCGTTGAGGCCACCGGTATAACCAATAGATAAGAAAAACGCTAAACCAATTGGCAACCCGATAAATATGCCGAGCACCAAAATAGGTGGCAAGGCCATGAAGAAACCAAGAAGAGAGAGCTTTGAGTCTTTCGACCCAAAGCTCTCTTTAGCGACTTGGTTTGTAACCGAAGCGCTCAATCTATTTACTTGCCAGGAACTTCAAGCGCCCATTGATTTTTGAAGTCAGTTGAGTTACTTGATAGGTAACCAGGACGAAGTGTTGAGATATCTGTACCAGCAGCAAACTTGCCTTGGTTAGCTTCGCTCAACAGCGTTACTGGAATTACTGGATAACCGTTAAGTGATCCGCCAACGATGATGTTCTGAGCTGCAGGCGAAAGTACCCAGTTAACGAACCTCTGAGCAGCAACGCCATTACGTGAAGTCTTTGGAATGCCAAAGAATGCTGGTCCGCCGGTTAGGGCTGGTCCGCTAATTTGAGCAACTTTCCAATAACTTGGAATGGTTCCAGCTTTTAGACCGCTGAGGAACTGATCTGACCAAACTGTTCCCATATCGATTGATCCATTTGCAATCAACGAAAGAGTTGCAGCGTTGTTAGATGGGTAGGTTCCGTTTTTGCCGTAAGTATAAGGATTTAGAGATTTGAGAACATCAAATCCGGTCTTCCACTTAGCTTGTAGCGGCTTATTAATTTCAGTTACCAAGGTATTGATTTCTGTAGCAGTAAGGTACTTATCTATAACAGTTTGCGCGAATGCATATCCGCTGCCGCCGCCTGATGGCACGTTATACGTGAAACGACCTGGGTTTGCTTTGATCCAAGTAATTAATTCGTCCAGAGTCTTGGGTGGTGCTGCAACAACTCTTGAGTTGTACGCCAAAAGCACTGTAGATGCGCGGTATGGAACCCCACCTTTACTTAAAGCAATCAATGAAGCTGGCACGTTGACAAGATTTGGTACTCGCATCGTTGTAGGGATTGTTAAATATCCAGAGAGACCGAGCTGTTGAACGAAGCCGGCATCAATAACATCGAAGCCTGCATCCTTCTTAGCTTTTGTTGCAGCGATGATCTTCGCGAGAGTTAAAGCATCATTTTTTCCATGAAGGTCGAATGAAGAAAGATCAACTTGGTAATTTGGGAAAGCCTTCTCAAAAGCTGGAATAAGTTCTTTTAGGTACAAGTTCTCAACGTTTGTATCAGCTGATACATATAGTCGAACTTGAAATACCGCAGCGTGGCTTGTGGATGCAGTGAAGCCAAGTGTGGCTACTGCTAATCCAGCTGCTGCTAGTACTGAAACGAGTTTGTTCTTGCGCACTAAAGTGCCTCCTCCAAGTAATTAGGAATAGACAGGATGTCGATTTCCTTCAAACAGGTACCACCTAAATTACGCAATGTTCAAGGCTGGGTCAAGGCGAAAGGCGCTAGGTATCCCTAAAAACGGTGAATTATGCGTTAATTAATGATGACAAGAAATTGATACTCTCTCGAACCGCATCTATAGGGCCAGAACCCATTGCCGGGGCTTGATCTAGCATCACATCTTGTTCTAACACTAGTTTGCCTTCGTAATTAATGCCATCAAGAAAGCGAATTACTTCAGATATTTGGGCATCGCCCTGCCCAAGTGGCTTATACATGCCATTTTTAACTTCAGTTGAATAAGTCGAAGTTCGATTTTGAATCCGTGCGGCCGCGGCTGCATCGCAATCTTTTAGATGAACATGTTTCACTCGTGAACCTGCGCGCTTAGCAATATCCAAAGGATTGCCACCGCCAACCACAATATGTCCAGTATCAAGACATAAGTTGATGTCGGTTTCATTTAGTAAGAAATCTAAGTCATTTGGCGTTTCAAACATTGTGCCAGCGTGTGGATGTAACACCATTTGTAAGCCAAATTCTTTTGCAATTTCAGTAATCATTGGTAGCGACTCAGAAAATACTGCCTTCGCTTGCGCATCCATCGGATCTCGAGAGTCGTAATCGCCATCTTCTGCAGGGGTAGCCAATACAAAATTCCCTGCATTAAGCGCTGCTAACACTTCTGCTTGGCGGCGGGCTCTTTCGTAAGAAGCTTTCAAGCGATCTTTCTTATGTAGAACTATCGGAACGAAAGCGCCACATAGATCCAAGCCATGTCCATCTAAAACACGGGCAAGCTCTTTTGCATCTTGTGGCAGGTAACCATCTGGACCTAATTCTGTTGCAGTAATTCCGCATTCGCGCATTTCGGTTAACACCCGGTCGGCTTCAATTTGATAACCCCAACCGTTTGCTTCGCAAACGCCCCAAGAAATTGGCGCGCCAGCTAATTGCTTATTTAGATCCAATTAAATTTGCTCCAATGACCAGGCTTTAACGCCTCCCAAAATTCCGGCGGTATTAGAAACGATCACTACGTCATCGCCTAAAACTTGCAGAACTTCAGTGCGAATTCGGCGTGAATTACCACCGCCAATATAGAGTCGATCCCAATGAAAAACTTTTCGAAGATCTTCAACCATTAATCGGATTCTACGCGACCAGAATAAATCGCCAAGGCGCCTAAGTTCAGTCTCGCCAATCCAGGTGTCATAAGTGGTGTTTCTACGTACTGGTGCCATCGACATTTCAAAATGTGGTGCAAGTTTTCCACCGTCAAACATTGAGAAACCAAGTCCAGTTCCAAGCGTAATTACAACTTCTAATCCAGAACCATTAATTACACCAGCGCCATGCACTTCAGCATCATTTAAAACGATTGCAGGCTTTTTGAAATGTTCAGCAAAGGCTCGTTGGATGTCAAAACCTTTCCATTGTTTTTCTAACTCTGGCTCAATTCGAGTGCGTGGACCTTTTGCATTTATGTAATGAGGTGTGTGTACAACAACGCCATGTCGCAACATGCCGGGCATTCCTACGGTTAGGCGATCGAATTTAGGTAAACCTTTTGAGATGCCATCAATAGTTTCAATCAAATGAGTTGGAGAAAGTGGATATGGAGTTGGGACTGCCACTGGCTGCGCATGTAACGTGCCAGCGCTATCTAGAACCGAGCCTTTGATAAATAACCCGCCGCAATCAATGGCGAGAGTCATCAC
This sequence comes from Actinobacteria bacterium UBA7398, assembly GCA_002470135.1. Lineage (GTDB taxonomy): Bacteria > Actinomycetota > Actinomycetes > Nanopelagicales > Nanopelagicaceae > UBA7398. The sequence goes on from DKNC01000011.1 coordinate 5,710, forward strand.
GCTGGTTGAATGCATCTCCATGTATATAGTCAAGCAAAATCTCGTTCAGAAAGATAATCGGAGCGCTCGGGATATCTTTGCTAAGCGCATATCGGTAGAATCCACACATGTTAGACCTCCTCACCATTGGCCGAATTAGCGTTGATTTATATGGTCAGGAAGAAGGTCACGGCTTATCTGATCCGCAAACATTTCAGAAATCTGTGGGTGGCAGCCCTACAAATGTTGCGATTGGAACTGCTAGATATGGCCATAAAACCGCAGTAATTACTGGAGTTGCCAGCGATGCGCTTGGCGAATTCGCGATTGGCGAATTAAAGAAATTCAGCGTTTCAACAGAATTTGTAATTAAAACTCCAACTGGAAAAACCCCGATTGTGGTTGCGGGTATTAAAGATCCAGATAACCCTGAATTTATTTTTTATCGCGATAGCAGCGCGCCAGATACAAAAGTAGAAAATTCAGAAGCGTTGACCAAAGCAGTTCAATCCGCAAAATATTTTTGGTTTACTGGGTCTACCCTTTCACAAACGCCGCTTTCCAATACTGTAATTGAGTTGCTTAAAGCTCGAAGTGGCGAAGTAATCTTTGATCTTGATTATCGACCTTCGTTTTGGAGTTCGCTTGAAATTGCTCATAAAGAGATCTCTGCTGCAGTTAAGTATGCAACTATCGCAATTGGAAACTTGGAAGAGTGCGCGGTTGCAACTGGCTTACCTAAAAATTCAAGTGCTGCAGAATTCGCGGCTGCCTTGCTCTCTATGGGACCTAAGTTAGCAATTGTTAAGGGCGGCGCTACCGGCGTATTGGTAGCTCATGGAAATAGCGCCACTGCAATTCCAGGGCTACGTATAAAAACTAAATGTGGCTTAGGTGCCGGCGATGCATTTGGCGCGGGCGTAGTACATGGGCTCTTATCTGGCTGGAGCCCAGAAGATTCGGTCTCCTTTGCAAATGGCGCCGGAGCTTATGTCGCTTCCCAATTAATGTGCAGTGATGCAATGCCGACTGAAGTTCAAGTTCGAGAATTGATGGAGCGTTCAAAGTGAACGAACGCTTCTTCCCATTTAGCTCTGGCGTTAAATCGATAACTCCAGAAATGGCTGGGTGGCGATATTCCGGGTTAGTAGTAATAAGCATCACGGCTGGAAAAACCGATATTTCTCAATACTTTTCTGGAGATATTGAAGCGGCTCTAATTCCATTAAACCTACAAAATTTCAAAGTTAACGTCTCCGGCAATGAACATTTATTAGTTGGGCGATCTGGAGTTTTTGTTGGCGCAAGTGATTGGGTATATATCGCATCAAATGAAAAAGTCGAGATAATTACAGAAACTGCTGGAGAAGTTGCGATTGCTACCGCTTGCGTAAAATCAAATTTCCCAAGTTGTTATGTTGAAAAAATAAGCAAGGTAGAAATTCGTGGGGCAGGAATGGCTACTCGCGAAGTTCGCCCCTTTATGCATCCCGATATATTCCCTAACGCTGAGAAATTAATGGCTGTTGAAGTCATTACTCCGGATGGCAATGTCTCTAGCTTTCCGCCACATCGACATGATGGCATCAAGGGTTGCGATGTTGAGAATGAAGAAATTTATTATTTTAGAATCGGAAAAATATCGAGCACGCATGGCGATAGCGAGGGTTTCGGACTTCATCGAACTTACTCTGCGCCGGAAGATCTTGATTTCTTTGATGAGACCGTAACTATTCATGATGGCGATATTTACTTGGTGCCGCGCGGTTACCACGGTCCTTGCGCTGCGATGCCGGGTTATCCGATGTACTACTTAAATGTTCTCGCAGGTCCGAGCCGAAAGCGCACTATGGATTTTTGCGACGATCCCAACCATGCTTGGCTTAGAGATAGTTGGAAGAACCAAATTCCCGATCCCCGAGCTCCCTGGCAGGTGAAGCAATGACTTTGATGACGACATCGCAAGCCATAGTTCGCTGGTTGACCGCGCAGAAAATAATTATTGATGGTGAAATTAAACCTTACTTTGCTGGAACATTTGCAATTTTTGGCCATGGCAATGCGCTCAGCCTTGGTGATGCGCTCTTTGATTCACAAAATGAGATGAAAACTTTCCGCGGCCAGAGTGAAGAAGGCATGGGTTTAGCTGCAGTTGCTTATGCGAAAGCAATGCGCCGCCAACAGTGCATGGTGGTGACAACTTCAATCGGACCAGGTGCGCTAAATGTGGTCACTGCAGCCGGAACCGCGTTAGCAAATCGATTACCGATGTTAATTTTGGTTGGCGATACATTTCAAAGTAGAAATCCAGACCCAGTTCTGCAACAAGTCGAACATTTTGGTGAACCTTCAACCACAGTTAACGATGCCTTCCGTCCAGTCGTTAGATTCTGGGATCGGATTACTAACCCTTCACAAATTTTAACTTCGTTACCGCAAGCGTTAATGACGATGTTAGATCCAGCTAGTTGCGGCCCAACCTTTTTTGCGTTGCCACAAGATGTGCAAGCAACCGGATTTGATTATCCAGAAGAATTCTTTAACGAAACTATTCACGAAATTCCAAGACCACGTCCAGATTTGAGTGAATTGAATAAATGCGTTGCGCTGATAAATAACTCGAAGCGACCAATCCTGGTTGCAGGCGGCGGAGTTCACTACTCGCTCGCCGAAAAAGAATTAGCAGCTTTTGCCAAAGAACAACAGATTCCAGTTGTTGAAACCATGGCAGGAAAATCTTCACTTCCATGGAGTGATCCGCTACTTGTTGGACCGCTCGGTGTTACCGGCTCAGATCCAGTAAACAAATTAGTAAGTGAGTCCGATTTAATTATTGCAATTGGAACCCGGTTACAAGATTTCACAACTGGTTCTTGGACGCTCTTTAGCGAGAAGAATATTGTGGCTATAAATGCAGCTCGATTTGATGCTACCAAACGTCGGGCAAGCGCTGTGGTGGGCGATGCGCTGGCCACG
>DKNC01000011.1:8773-9253 GCA_002470135.1 Actinobacteria bacterium UBA7398
GCCCAAGTTGTAATTGCGGCTAATGAAATTGCTCGACCTGAAGATTATGTATTAACGGCAGCTGGAGGTTTACCTGGCGAGTTAAATAACAATTGGCTTGCTAAATCAATCGCATCATTTGATTGTGAATATGGTTTTTCATGCATGGGCTATGAAATCAGCGGCGCATTCGGAGCTGCGATTGCACAAAAAGATATGAAGAAAACTGGCCGAGTAATTGCAATGACCGGTGATGGTTCTTACATGATGCTTAACTCAGATATTTACAGCGCTGTACTCCATGGATATCCATTGACTTTAATACTCTGCGATAATGGTGGCTTCGCCGTGATCTCTAGATTGCAGACCGGTAATGGCGCAGCTTCATTTAGAACGATGTTTACTGAAAATGAATCCGCCGCCAGGGTGGATTTTGTTGCGCATGCAAAATCTATGGGAGCTAATACCCATCGAGTTACTTCAATTTCAGAACTTACTAAG
>DKNC01000017.1 GCA_002470135.1 Actinobacteria bacterium UBA7398
GATGGCAAAGTTGGTGCGGGCATGGTTGTTACAGCAGTGATTGCTGGCGATGAAATGAAGTTCTTACTGGGCTCACGTGAAATTGCTTCCGGTGATCTCGATGTTTACAGCGAGAAATCACCATTGGGCTCAGCGGTACTCAATCAAGAAATTGGCGCAAAGGTTTCTTACACCGCGCCTAACGGTCGCCAAATCTCAGTAGAGATATTAGCTGCTGAGTTTTACTCCTAACAAAGAATTTTCGGCGCAATGAATCTAACAGCCAAAGAGGTTTTCCCAGGACTTGAAGACCAGATATCAGATTCGCGATTCAATCGGGTTAGCACCGCAATAGATTCAATATTTAATAAGAGTTTAGCTCGCCTTGAAAATGGACGCCCCTTCATCATTACAGGTGACATTCCAGCAATGTGGTTACGTGATTCGACGTGGCAAGTTGCTCCACTTTTGAATTCCAACCACCCAGATGTAATAAATTTGCTCGTCGAGCTAAGCAAGGCTCAAGTACAACTCTTTTTAATTGATCCCTACGCAAATGCCTTTAATCCAGCCGCCAATGGAGAGTGTTGGCATAAAGATTTTGCAGACCAATCCCCTTGGGTTTTTGAGCGAAAATTTGAACTCGACTCATTGGCATCAGTTTTATACCTGGCGCGAATGATCAGTGAAAAATATGGTCGCTTCGATCATATCGATGATTCATTCAAGCAAGCGCTAACAGTCATGTTGAATCTTGCTCAACGCGAACAACGCCACGATCCAGATTCATATATTTTTAAGCGAGACAACGACGTTCCACACGACTCTTTATCCCACAATGGTCGTGGAGCTCCAACTGCATATACAGGAATGGTTTATTCTGCTTTTCGTCCAAGTGATGACGCTTGCGTATATGGGTATTTAGTTCCTTCAAATTTATTTTTTCTTAATGAATTAGAGAAACTGAGTGAAAATCTGAAGACACCAGAGTCTGTGAGCCTGTCTAACCAGATACGAAATGGAATAGAAAACTTCGCGATCATCGAGGGTCGATATGCATACGAAATTGATGGCCTAGGGAATTCCTTGTTCATAGATGATGCGAATGTCCCTTCTCTTTTAAGTCTTCCATTACTAGGTTGTCTGGCAAGTGATGACAAGATTTATTCTGCGACACGAGAATTCATACTTTCTGAGAAAAACCCTTACTACTTCACTGGAATCAAGGCTGTCGGAATAGGTTCGCAGCACACACCCAACAATTTTGTGTGGCCAATAGCTTTAGCTGTTGAGGCTTTAACTTCTCCATCAACAGAAAAGAAACTAGCTACTTTAGATATTCTCGAAAATACAGATGCAGGCACAGGAAACATGCATGAGGCTTTCAATGTAGACAATCCAGCGGAATTTACGCGACCTTGGTTTTCTTGGGCAGATATGACCTATGTACAACTTGTACTAGCAAGCGTTAATTACCAATCGATCTAACTAAATTTTAGCGATCTTTAATGCACCAAAGTGGTCAGGTATTTTTATATAGGGTGCCTGGTGAAAGCGAACATCTTCAGTAGTTACCTTCCAATTTAGACCTGAATTGATAACTGCTTCTAGAAACACCCTGGCTTCAATCTCTGCAATGTGGTTTCCAAGGCAGGTATGAGGGCCAAATCCAAAGCTAAGGTGTGGATTTCTTCCACGATGAAAGTTGATCTCGAAGGGACTATCAAAGACAAACTCATCAAAATTTCCAGAAATAAAACTGATTCCAACATATCGATCATCCGGTAGCTCTGAAGTCGAACTCTCTGGCACAAGTGTTCTGTTCATCGCAGGTAGTGGTGTTAAAAAACGTAAGAATTCTTGAATTGCAGGGCCAATTAGCTCGGGATTTGAGCGCAATAAAGCAAGGTCTTCGGGTTTGTTACCAAAGTGCCACATGATTCCGGTAAAAAGTTTTACGACAGTATCTCGGCCACCTGCAAGCATCACACCAGCAATTCCTCGAAACTCTGCCGCAGAAATTTGTTGTCCTTCAATTTCAAGAAATGCAATCTGGCTCCAAATGTCATCCTTGCTCTTGGTTAGTGCTTCCTCATAAATTGCATCCAAATATCGATGCAATACCTTTCCGTCACGTACTTCAGATTCTGCGGTCCATACATCTGGTCCCCATGAAATCCATTCATTAACATCTTGTGGGCGGCTGTAAATAACTCCCAAATTCTTCATGACTAACGGAAGTGATAAGTGTTGACCGACCTCAAGATTGTCTTGTTTAAAGAAATCTGAAATTAGAGTTTCGGTATGAGCTTTAAATTCAGGAACCAATAACTCGATAGATGGTTTAACAAAATATGGCGCAAGTGCTACCCGATACAGATGGTGCCTTGGAGGATCAACTTCAAGGGGTAATTGGCGATAATCTCGAACATCAGAATCACCTTGCAGATCAGATGAATATGTTTGCGTGTCCCTAAGTGCTTCACGAACGGCTTTATGGCCGACTATAGTTTTGCTTGCTTTAGGGTAGAAAACTGACACGGGTAGAGGGTAAATACCTTTTCCTCAATTTACAAGGAGAACCATGAATACCTTCCGTGCAGTGGCGATATTTCCCCATATTCCAGCTGAAAATTTGGAACAGTTCTGTTTGGTTGCCGAACAATTAATCGCAAAGATTAACGAGCAAGAATTCACACTGCGATATGACATATTTTTTAACGCCGATAAAACACGCTGCACTGTTTTAGAAGAATTCACCCGCCCTGAAGGGGTTTTCGAGCATGTTAAAGAGAACTCTGAGTTAATCGCTCAATTGAGTCTGTTAGGCGGAAAGATTGAAGGTAGCGTATTTCCAATGAGCCAGGATGGTGAAGCAATCCAAGAGATTAGAGACAACTGGGATTCAAAGTATCACTTTCATTTCCTTGGTAAAACTCAGTAACTCCTGATTAATTAGCTAGAGAAGTTCTTATACTTTCTAATACTCAGCGGAATAAAAATAACCATCAGCAGCACCATATAGAACAAAGACGTTTGCAGTGGATACTGACTAGGCCATGAATCTGCTGTAGCGCCGAATTTATTTTGTAAACCAAACAGTTGGCGACACGCTGCAACCATAGTTGAGACTGGGTTCCATTCTGCAAAGTACTGCAGCGCCTTAGGCATTCCAGTTGTCGGTGCAAAAGCGTTCGACAGAAATGTAAGTGGGAAAGAAACCAAGAATCCAACGCTTTGTACTGTTCGTGCCTCTTTGACTGACAGACCAACCAAAATTCCTATCCATGACAGCGCATAACCAAACATAAATAAGAACAAGAACGCCAAAGTTGTTTGAAGGATGCCTGAGGTTGGACGCCAGCCCACTGCAAAGCCTGCCAAGGCCATCACAACTAGTACCAAAATGTTGAGCAAAGCATCTCCAAAAGTACGGCCAATAATTACAGCGCCTCTTGAAATTGGTAGAGATCTAAAGCGATCGATCAATCCCTTTTTCATATCTTCGGCTAAACCAAATGCAGTTGAAGCCAAGGTAAAAGCAACTGTTTGTACGAAGATTCCGGGCATCAATAGCTGCACGTAGCCGCCTGGCTGGTCGGAAGCAATAGATCCACCAAATACGAAACGGAACAATAAAACGAACATAACTGGCTGAATCGTTGAGAAAACTAGGACTTCAGGAACTCGGGCAAGCTGCAGCAGTTGGCGCTTTGTAATCGTTAGGACATCGCTGATCGCAAACTTCATTTCTTGCCGCCTCTCTTTTTCTTAACGGGTTCTTGAACACTCTCTTCAGCTACATGGCC
>DKNC01000015.1 GCA_002470135.1 Actinobacteria bacterium UBA7398
ACAATTGAACGTGGTCGCGGTTATGTAACTGCAGTTCAAAATAAGCAAGTTGGCGCTGAGATCGGACGAATTCCGGTTGACTCAATCTATTCACCAGTACTTCGCGTTACCTACAAGGTAGAAGCAACTCGGGTAGAGCAACGCACCGACTTCGATCGTTTAATTCTTGATGTTGAAACCAAGCGTTCAATCTCACCTCGCGATGCCATGGCATCTGCAGGTAAGACACTTGTTGAACTCTTCGGTCTCGCACACGAACTTAACTATTCAGCTGAAGGAATTGACCTCGGTCCATCCATTCAAGATGCAGCGCTCGCTGCAGATCTAGCACTTCCAATCGAAGATCTAGATCTAACTGTGCGCTCCTATAACTGCTTAAAGCGTGAAGGAATCCATACTGTTGGAGAACTCATTAGCCGCAGTGAAGCTGATCTATTGGATATCCGTAATTTCGGATCAAAATCAATCGATGAAGTCAAAGCTAAATTGGTATCAATGGGTATGGAACTCAAAGATTCACCAGTCGGCTTTGATCCAACTAAGCACCAGAACTATGGCGCTGATGTTGATGATGATCTTGTCGATTCAGAGCAGGCATAAGGTAGGAATAGATAATGCCAAGACCAAGTAAAGGCCCACGCCTAGGCTCGAGCCCATCACACGAACGTTTATTGCTACGCACACTTGCGGAACAACTTTTCCAACATGGAAAAATCACCACAACTGAAGCTAAGGCAAAGCGGTTACGTCCACTAGCTGAAAAGTTAATCACTCATGCAAAAAAGGGTGACCTTGCAGCACGCCGTTTAGTAATGGCACAGATTACAAATAAGAGCGTGGTACACACTCTCTTTACTGAAATCGGTCCACGATTTGAAGCGCGCAAAGGTGGCTATACCCGCATCACAAAGATTGGCCCACGCAAGGGCGATAACGCGCCAATGGCAGTTATCGAAGTTCTTGTAGATGGCGTATCTGCTAAAACTGCAACAGTTGATGAAGCAGTAAAAGCCACGAAGAAAGCTGCTGCACCGAAGAAGAAAGCCGCAGCTAAGAAAGCTGTCGCTAAGTAAAGTAATTCTTCACAAAATAGCTTAACGATGGAACCCACTCTCAACCCTGAGAGTGGGTTTTTTCGTATCCGAATAGATTTTTCTTATGACGGTACCAACTTTGCTGGCTGGGCTAAGCAACCCGATCAAGTAACAATTCAAAGCACGATGGAGAGCGCGATTGCAACTTTTACCCGCGAAACCATCACTTTAACTGCCGCAGGTCGAACCGATGCTGGCGTACACGCAAAACATCAAGTGGCCCACTTTGATTTACCAAATTTAGATCGCGATGGAAACCCGTGGGATATTGAAAATTTCGCTTATAAATTAAATCGGATTCTCACCGAAGATATTCGCATTATTTCAGCCGTCTCAGCACCAAGTAATTTTCATGCCCGTTTTTCTGCAATCAGCCGACACTACATTTACAAAATTGCCGATGGGCTACAAACTATCCCACCGCTAGCGCGCTTTGATACCACTTCTTGGTACCGTGAATTAGATCTAGATCGGTTACAAGTAGCGAGTAATTACTTAATTGGTAAACATGATTTTGCAACTTTCTGTAAGCCAGATGCTGGCGCTACCACGATTAGAACGTTAGCAAAATTTAATTGGGAACGCGGCAGTGATGGTTTTTTACGCGCTGATCTAATCGGTGATGCATTTTGCTATTCCATGGTTCGCAACATGGTTGGAGCAGTTGCTTGCGTTGCTGAAGGCAGATTCGAACCAGAGTGGATCAAAACAATTCTCAACGACAAAACTCGCATTAGCGATAGCTTAGTTTTTCCGGCGCGCGGCCTAACGCTTCAAAGCATTGCGTACCAATAAAAATGGGACATATCGATGTAATCGGAATTGAGTATTCACTCTCAGATGGACGAGTGCTTCTTAATGATGTTTCATTTCGAGTGGGCGAAGGTGCGAAAGTCGCGTTAATTGGACCAAACGGTTCTGGCAAAACCACGCTAGTAAGAATGATCTCTGGAGATTTAGAACCCGAGAGCGGCAAAGTTGCGATCTCGGGCGGCTTAGGAGTTATGCGCCAATTTATCGGCACGGTAAGAGATGGTTCTACCGTAAGAGATTTATTAATATCAGTTTCGCAAGAGAAAATTCGAATCGCTTCCAAGAAATTAAGTGATGCTGAAAGCGCAATGAATCTCGCAATGACCGCTGGGCAAGATAGCGAAAAAGAACAGATGGCATATGCGCAAGCGCTCTCAGATTGGGGCGACATTGGGGGATATGACGCCGAAGTTATGTGGGATCAATGCTGTACCGAAGCTCTAGGTAAAACATTTGACGAAGTCGCCGACCGAGAAGCAGCCACCCTTTCAGGTGGCGAACAGAAAAAAGTGGTTCTCCAAGTATTACTGCGCGGTCCGGAAGAAGTGTTATTGCTAGATGAACCAGATAACTATCTAGATGTGCCGTCAAAACGGTGGTTAGAAAATGAGTTGATTTCATCTAAAAAAACGGTGCTTTTTGTGAGCCATGATCGCGAACTTTTAAATTCAGTCTCAAATAAGATTGTTACGTTAGAACAAGGCGCGCTTGGAAATACTACTTGGATGCATGGTGGTAATTTTGAAACTTGGCATGATGCCCGTAAAGCCAGAAATGCTCGCTTCGCCGAGTTGCTACTTCGTTGGGAGCAAGAGCGCGATCGACTTAAAGACTTAGTTCGAACGCTCCAAGTACAAGCAGCTAGTTCGCCAGATATGGCTTCTAAATATCGCGCGATGCAAACTAGATTTAGAAAATTTGAAGAAGTTGGCCCACCACCAGCGCCACCGCTCGAACAAGATGTCAGAGTTGGGTTAAAAGGTGGCCGAACTGGTGAACGCGTAGTTACTTGTGAAAACCTAGCTTTAGATAATTTAACCGAACCATTTACTTTTGAAGTATTTTTTGGCGATCGCGTTGCAGTTTTAGGAAAAAACGGAACTGGTAAATCACATTTCTTACGGCTACTTTCTGGCGAAAGCAAAGTTTCACATACTGGTTCATTTAAATTAGGAGCGCGAGTTAAACCGGGATTTTTTGCGCAGACCCATTCACACCCCGAATTTATTGGTAAAACACTGTTAGAGATTTTGTGGAATGAACATTCGCTCCAACTTGGTGCCGCAAAGAGCGTTTTAGGACGTTATGAAATAAGCGCACAAGCAGAGCAGAAATTCACAACGCTTTCGGGTGGCCAGCAAGCGCGCTTTCAAGTGCTCTTATTAGAGTTACAAGGCTCAACGCTTTTATTGCTCGATGAACCGACCGATAACTTAGATTTAGCTAGCGCAGAAGCGTTAGAAGGTGCGCTCGAAAGTTACGAAGGAACGGTCTTTGCAGTTACCCACGATCGCTGGTTTTCCCGCGGCTTCACCCGATATTTGATTTTTGGGGCTAATGGTCAAGTATTTGAGAGCCCTACGCCTGTCTGGGAGCATTGATTTAAGCCATTTTGACCCACCGCACGCTGGACGGGTAATCTACGACTCCTGGCTTTACCCTCGTAAGGTCGATTATCTACTTCGTTAGATAGTAATAAATAGATTAGAGAGCGAGTTACTGCTGTGCGTACTTATAGTCCTAAGCCTGGCGATGAGGCGCGCAAGTGGCATGTCATTGATGCTTCCGATGTGGTTCTCGGTCGGCTAGCAAGCCATGCAGCTGTACTCCTTCGTGGAAAACATAAACCAACTTTCGCACCACATATGGATATGGGCGATTTCGTAATCGTCATCAACGCCGAAAAAATTGTTCTTACTGGACAAAAAGCTGCACAAAAGTTTGCGCACCACCACTCTGGTTTCCCAGGCGGCATGACCTCAACAGCATATGTTGATTTAATGGTTAAGCACCCAACTCGCGCAGTTGAAAAAGCTATCAAAGGAATGTTGCCAAAGAATTCACTTGGCAAAGTTGTTGGCAACAAACTTAAAGTTTATGCCGGTCCTGCGCACCCACACGCAAACCAAAACCCAACACCTTATGTTTTCACTCAAGTTTCCCAAATGATTAACTCAGCCAAATAAATTTAACCAATCACAAATAGAAAAAGAGAGAAAATGTCAGATCGCGAACTCGCAGTAGATAACGACGAAACCCCAACGTCGTACAGCACCAGCACACCTGCTGCTGCAACTAATCGCCCTGCAATTACTGCACCTGGCGGTGGCACTGGTCGTCGTAAAGAGGCCGTTGCACGCGTTCGCTTAATCCCTGGCACTGGTCGTTGGGTAGTTAATGACCGCACTCTCGATGTGTATTTCCCAAACAAAGTTCACCAACAATTAGTTTCAGAACCACTTCGCACAGTTGGCGTTGAAGGTAAGTACGACATTATTGCTCGTATTGATGGTGGCGGAATTTCTGGCCAAGCTGGCGCGCTACGTCTTGGCGTTGCTCGCGCACTTAACTTTATCGATACTGATGCACACCGCCCAGCTCTTAAGAAAGCTGGCTTCCTATCTCGTGATGCACGAGTAATTGAACGGAAGAAGTACGGTCTGAAGAAGGCCCGTAAGCGTTCCCAATACAGCAAGCGTTAATTTATATCGCTCCCGCATCATGACGCTCTTCGGAACAGATGGCGTCAGAGGCGTTGCCAATAAAGATCTAACCGCTGAACTTGCCGTTGACTTAGCTATTGCCGCCGCCCATGTTTTGGCTGAAGTTGGCGCATTTGCTGGACATAAACCAAAAGCAATTGTTGGTCAAGATTCGCGCGCATCTGGCGAATTTTTAGAAGCAGCAGTTTGTGCTGGTCTTGCTAGCGCGGGCGTAGATGTTTATCGCGTTGGCGTTTTACCAACTCCAGCAATTGCACATTTAGTTGCTGCAGATGGTGCAGATCTTGGCGTAATGATTAGCGCATCGCATAATCCAATGCCAGATAACGGAATTAAGTTTTTTGCTCGTGGCGGTGGCAAATTAGATGACTCACTGGAAGCCGCAATCGAAGCTCATCTTGGTGAACCTTGGGATCGACCAATCGGGGCTAATGTCGGCCGAATAATTATCGATGAGAGTGCCAGTGAACGTTACTTAACCCACTTACTAGCTTCAGTAAAAACGAAATTGACGGGAATCAAAGTTGTAGTTGATTGTGCAAACGGAGCAGCTTCGCTAGTTGCACCAGAAGCTTATCGACGCGCGGGCGCTGAAGTGATTGCAATTTCGAATACTCCAAACGGTTTAAACATAAACGAAAATTGTGGATCAACTCATTTAGAAAATATTAAAGCTAAAGTAATTGCCGAGAAAGCTGATATTGGAATCGCTCACGATGGTGATGCTGATCGGGTACTTGCAATTGATAGCGAAGGCAATGAAATTGATGGTGATTTTATTCTGGCAATTTTGGCAGATGCCCAGATGCGAAACGGTGGCTTAACTAGCAAAACTGTGGTTGGTACCGTGATGACAAACCTCGGTTTCATTCGCGCTATGGAGAGCAAAGGCATCAAAGTTGCCACCACGCCAGTTGGCGACCGTTATGTTTTAGAGAAAATGATTGCCGAGAATCACACCCTCGGCGGCGAACAATCTGGCCACATCATCATGCGCGACTTTGCTAATACCGGAGATGGTGCGCTAACTGCGCTTCATCTACTTCAAGAACTGGCAACAAGCAAGAAATCTTTGAGAGATTTAGCAAAGATTATGGTGCGTTATCCGCAAGTATTAATAAATGTCGCTGGTGTAGATAAAGCGAAAATTTCTACGAACTCGGTGATTGCGGCTGCAGTAACAGCGGCTGAAGTGAAATTAGGAAGCTCTGGTCGGGTTCTGCTTCGCGCATCCGGAACTGAACCTTTGATCCGCGTAATGGTTGAAGCTGAATCAGCAACAAACGCGCAGGAGTTAGCGACTTCACTCGCTGCACTAGTAAAATCTGAACTCTCGCTTTAAAACTTATTTAAGGGGTACCTCATATGTGCGGCATCGTCGGATATACCGGTGAAAAAGCCGCGCTAACTCCAGTCTTAGAAGGTTTGCGTCGTTTGGAATATCGTGGCTATGACTCGGCTGGTGTTGCTTTAACAACTACAAAAGGCGCAAAATTATTTGTTGAGAAGAAAGCTGGAAAGCTCGCTAATTTAGAAGCTGAGTTAAGCCATTCGCACGATGGCTCACATAGCGGTATTGGCCATACCCGATGGGCAACTCATGGCGGACCTACTGATTCAAATGCACATCCGCATCTTTCAAATGATGGCAAGTTAGCCGTTATTCATAATGGAATTATTGAAAACTATCTGGAATTGCGAGCAGAGTTAGAAAAACGTGGCCATAAATTTACCTCTGAAACCGATACTGAATCGGTCGCACATTTACTTAGCGATGCCGTATCGAAAAACGGTGGCGATCTTGCGGCTGCGATGCGTAGCGTCTGTAAAGAGTTGCGCGGTTCATTCACGCTCTTAGCAATTCACTCAGATACTCCTAACCGTATTGTGGGAGCGCGTCGAAATTCGCCGCTAGTTGTTGGTGTTGGAAAGGGCGAGAATTTCTTAGCCTCCGATGTTTCGGCCTTCATTTCCTATACCAAGAGCGCGTTAGAACTTGGCCAAGATGAAGTTGTAGATGTAACTCCTGATCAAGTGATTGTTACAGATTTAACTGGAAAAGTTCTAACTCCAAGAGCTTATGAAATTACCTGGGATGCCAGCGCTGCAGAACGCGGTGGTTACCCACATTTCATGTTGAAAGAAATCTTCGAACAGCCTAAATCCATCGCCGATACATTATTAGGTCGCTTTACCGAGAATTCTCAGATTGCGATTGGGGAGTTAGATAATCTGCCAGAGTTGTTAAGCGCTGAGAGAATTCTAATTTTGGCATGTGGCACTGCTTACCACGCTGGATTAATCGGTAAATACGGGATTGAAACTTGGGCAAAAATTCCAGTTGATGTTGAACTTGCATCAGAATTTAGATATCGCCAACCTGTTCTCACCAAGAAAACTGTAGTTATTACAATTTCACAATCTGGCGAGACGATGGATACATTAATGGCGATGCGACACGCTAAATCGCTAGGTGCAAAAGTTATTTCGATTTGCAATACAAATGGTTCGACGATTCCACGTGAATCAGATGCGGTTATTTATACCCATGCTGGCCCAGAGATTGCGGTAGCTTCAACTAAAGCTTTAATCACCCAAATAATTGCAACCGCTTTGATTGCACTTTATATCGGTGATAAAAACGGTGCGCTAAAGCCAAGTGAAGTTAACGGATTAATAGAAGAGTTATTAGCTTTACCTGCAAAAGTTGAGCAAATTTTGGAAACTGCCGAACCACTTCGAGAGATGTCTCGCGGTTTTAAAGATGCAACTTCAGTTTTATTCTTAGGAAGACACGTGGGTTTTCCGGCGGCGCTTGAAGGAGCTTTGAAATTGAAAGAGTTGGCGTATATGCATGCCGAAGGTTTTGCCGGCGGCGAATTAAAGCATGGACCGATTGCGTTAATTGAATCCGGAACTCCGGTGATTGCAATCATGCCACCACAACGAAGTGAAATTCGAGAGAAGATGGCGAGCAATATTCAAGAAGTTCGCGCCCGCGGCGCAAATGTAATCGTAATCGCTGATTCTGAAACTGCAATTCCAGATGTGGCACATGTAATTCGAATTCCTACTTCTAATCAATTATTACAACCAATACTTGCAATCGTGCCACTCCAAATTTTCGCCTATGAAATGGCAGTTGCGCGCGGTAGCGATGTGGACCAACCAAGAAACCTAGCTAAATCTGTAACGGTTGAATAAGTGAGCCCGCAAGCTGCAATTGAAAGTCGCCGCCGCCAGATGGTTAAAGCTCTGGAATGGTCTGGCCTATTGTGCATCGGTTTTTTAATAGTTACACAACAAGTGGTGGTTAATGGCCCGCTAGTCCACTT
>DKNC01000072.1:0-11256 GCA_002470135.1 Actinobacteria bacterium UBA7398
GTTTTGGCATTTTTAAGTGGCTCTTTCGCAGTTTTCTTATTTGTAAAAGGTGTTTTCACAAAGAAAGCTAATAAACGGTACGAACGCAAACCGTTAACTGCCTGGAGCGCTTTGGATGCAGAATTAGACCCAACTGACGAGATGAATCGAGTTGAAAAATGAAGAATAGATTCTGGCTTTTGCAACCTTGGATAACACTCTTATTTAGATTAATTTTAGGCGGCGTTTTATTAGCTGCGGGTGGATTAAAAGTTGGGCATTTGCAAAAGTCAGCGATGGCGGTAAGAGCATATGAAGTCCTACCAATTTCGGTTGCAAATGTGATCGGCTATTCGCTCCCTTGGATTGAGGTGGGGCTCGCAATTTTCTTAATTTTGGGAGTTTTTGTAAAACAATCTGCGATGGCAAGCGGTGCTTTGATGTTTATCTTTATTTTAGGAATCGCACAAGCTGGGATCAGAGGGTTGTCGATCGATTGCGGTTGTTTCGGCGGTGGTGGCCAAGTAGCGGCTGGCCAGACTAAGTATCTGGCGGAGATATTCCGAGATGTTGGTTTATTGGCAATTGCGCTAGCGCTCACCAAATTCCCAGGTGGTAAATTTGGATTAGATCGACAATAGTTTAAAATCAAAATTTCTAACTAAACCTGAGCGGAGTAAGTAATGGCAAAGGCACCAAAAACTAAAGATTCATCGGGCAGCAAGTCAGGCGGTGGCGATAATTTCACGCGCTGGTTAGTTGCTGGCATGGTTGGTTTAGTTGTAGTGGTAGCTGTTGCGTTTTCGTTATTTAGTAACCGAACAAATACCGCAGCGACGCTGCCTTCAACAGTTAAGCAAAGTGATGGCTACGGTATTTCATTTAACTCCGGAATAAAACCAGTCATAGATATTTGGGAAGATTTCCAATGTCCGGTCTGTAAGAATTTTGAGGCAGTAGTTGGCGAATACCTCAACCAATTAATCGTGGAGAAGAAAGTTAATGTAATTTTCCATACGCTTTCATTTATTGGTGATGAATCCATTCTTGCAGCAAATGCAGCAGCTTGTGCCTCTGATGAAGATAAGTTCCTACCGTTCCATGCGCTGCTCTATCAGACTCAATCCGCAAAAGAGAATTCTGGACTGTGGAACGCAAAATCTTTACAAGATTTAGGAGCTCAAGTCGGAGCGACTTCCGATAAATTCACTGCTTGCGTAAAAGATGGAACTTATGCCCAATGGGTTGCTAACGTTGCTAGCGATGGCGCAAAGAAAAACGTAAATTCAACGCCAACGGTATTTATAAACGGTGTCGAAATTGATCGAAATACCCAATATTTTAATCTTGAAGCTTTCAAAGCTGCGTTAGTGACTGCTGGACTAAAGGGATAGTGGGCAGCTTTCACCAATTTATTCCGTCACCGACTCGCGCTTTTATAGAGTTGGGTCCGTTAACGATTCATTTTTACGCTATTGCAATTCTCACTGGAATCGCCGTTGCAATTTATTGGGGTAATGCGCGATTCGTCGCAGCGGGCGGTGCGCCGGGCAGAGTCGCAGAGGTTGCCATCATTGCAGTTCCGATGGGCGTAATTGGTGGGCGGATTTATCATGTCATCTCATCACCGCAAGGATATTTTGGTGACAATGGCAGACCAATTGAGATTTTTTATATCTGGCAAGGTGGGCTTGGAATTTGGGGCGCGATTTCGCTTGGGTTGGCTGCGGCCTGGTGGAGTTTTAAAAGAAATAAAATTAGCGCGGCAAACTCTCTAACATTTGGAGTTTTTGCAGATGCGCTAGCGCCCGGAGTTGTGGTTGCGCAAGCGATTGGCCGTTGGGGAAATTGGTTCAACGTTGAATTATTCGGCCGGCCAACAACGTTGCCGTGGGGGTTAGAAGTACCAATGCGATTTCGACCTGACGGGTTTACCGAGTTCGCTACATTTCATCCAACTTTTATTTATGAATCAATCTGGTGCTTAATCGTGGCATTTATATTATTACGTTTTGAAAAATTTAGAATGGCACCTGGCTCAATATTTATCGCCTACGTAGCCTTATATTCATTTGGGCGAATTTTTATCGAGAGTCTGCGGATTGATGATGCTAATTTGATATTAGGTTTAAGGCTAAACATCTGGGTTGGGATATTAGTGTGCGCTGTATCGAGCGCCACTCTGATAAAGCGTTGGAAAATCGCGACTAGGGGATAGGATTTAGCTATGCCATTAACTGATGTACACCAACGAAACGAACACCATTTAACGCATCGCAGCGGCTGGTTACGTGCTGCGGTACTAGGCGCAAATGACGGCTTAGTTTCCACTGCGAGTTTGATGATTGGTGTCGCAACAGCTCGGGCTGATAATTTTATTATCACAGCTGGTCTTGCTGGTATTGCTGCTGGGGCTATGTCAATGGCGGTTGGTGAATATGTTTCAGTCCGTTCCCAAAATGATATTGAAGATGCGGATATGCGATTAGAAATGGAACATTTAACAGTAGATCCCGAAGGTGAATTAGAAGAGCTTGCGCACATTTATGAAAATCGTGGCTTACCAAAAGAATTAGCACTGCAAGTTGCAAAACATATGCATGATCGAGATCCGCTTGAAGCGCATTTAAGAGATGAACTTGGGCAATTTGAACATACAAAAGCCAGACCCTTACAAGCTGCTATTGCTTCCGCGATAAGTTTCACTGTTGGCGGCTTCGTGCCATTCCTCGGAGCTTTTGCGCCAACGCTTGGTGCGAAGGCTTGGAGCATTGTGGTCATTACTCTCTTTGGGTTAATTGGAACCGGAATTATCAGCGCGCGAACTGCGGGAGCTCCAGTACTAAAAACCACCACTCGGATATTTATCGGGGGTTCAATTGGTATGGCAATTACCGCTGGAATCGGCCACCTAGTTCATATCTCCGGAATTTAAGGTTTTAGCCACTCCATACTTATCCGGGTATTTGCTACAGTAACGCTCTCATTCGGGCCATTGTTGTCCCAGACCTCAAAAACATCTTTTACAGATGGTTAATTTTCTGGAGATAACTAGTGCCGCTTTTCTCTGCCTTACCTGCGAAACAGGGTTTGTATGACCCTGCGCAAGAGCATGACGCATGCGGCGTAGCTATGGTGGCGACTCTAAATAAAGTTGCAACACATGAAATTGTGCAAAAAGGTTTAATTGCGCTACGCAATCTTGAACACCGTGGCGCTTCTGGTGCAGAAGTAAATAGCGGTGATGGCGCCGGAATTTTAATCAGAGTACCGGATGCTTTCTACCGAGAAGTAGTTGGTTTTGAAATTGGCGCTCCAGGAAGTTATGCAACTGGATTAGTTTTTCTACCGAAAGATTTTGCAGATAAAACAAGAATTGGTCAAATTGCAGATGAAGAAGGGTTAACCATTCTTGGCTGGCGGGATTTGCCTACCGACTCTAAATCGCTTGGAAAGACGGCGCTTTCGGTGATGCCAAACTTTGAGCAGATATTTTTGACTGCTAAAGATAACTCACTTAATTTGGCGCTGGAACGGAAAGCATTTTGCTTCAGAAAAAGAGTAGAACACGAACTACCCATCTATTTTCCATCGCTTTCATCACGGACCATTGTTTACAAAGGCATGTTAACCACAGGCCAACTTGAAGAATTCTTCCCAGACTTATCTGATTCTCGAGTAGTTTCGCCGCTAGCACTGGTGCACTCTAGATTCTCAACAAATACTTTTCCATCATGGCCGTTAGCTCACCCATACCGGTACATCGCACATAATGGTGAAATTAATACTGTAAAAGGAAATCGCAATTGGATGGCCGCGCGTGAAACGCTATTAGAAAGCAAATTGATTCCTGGCGAAATATCTAGGTTGTTTCCAATTGTTGATCCACATGGCAGCGATTCCGCATCGCTAGATGAAGTGTTGGAATTACTCTATTTAAGCGGTCGATCTTTACCGCATGCCATGTTGATGATGATTCCGGAAGCTTGGGAAAATCATGCATCGATGAGCGAAAAACGTCGTGATTTTTATCAATTCCATGCATCACTTATGGAACCTTGGGATGGACCAGCATGTGTAACTTTTACTGACGGAAAGCAGATTGGTGCAGTTTTAGATCGAAATGGGTTACGGCCATCACGATATTGGGTAACTAAAGATGGGTTAGTAGTTCTTGCTAGCGAAGTTGGAGTTTTAGATATCGCACAAGAGCGGATAGCGCGAAAAGGAAGATTGCAACCTGGACGAATGTTTTTAGTTGATATCGATGAAGGGCGAATCATTGAAGATGATGAAATTAAAGACGGGCTTGCTAACGGCGCGCCGTATAGTGATTGGCTGCATGCTGGATTAATTAAGTTAGAAGAATTACCAGCACGTGAACATATTGTCTACCCGCACTCTTCAGTTCTGCGAAGACAGCGAGCTTTTGGATATACCGAAGAAGAACTTCGAATCATAATTGCGCCGATGGCCAAATCTGGTGGCGAACCGTTAGGTTCAATGGGAACCGATACTCCAATCGCTGCGCTCTCGGATAAGCCACGATTGCTCTTTGATTATTTCGCACAACTATTTGCGCAAGTAACTAATCCGCCGCTAGATGCGATTCGTGAGGAATTAGTGACTTCACTTGGTGGTTCCATCGGGCCAGAACATAATTTGCTGGATCCCGGTCCAGCATCCTGCCGTCAAATTTCACTGCCGTTCCCAGTAATTGATAATGATGAACTTGCAAAAATTATTCACGTAAATGCTGATGGCGATCACCCAGGTTTTATCACACATAGTGTTAGTGGACTTTTTCCGATTGCAGGTGGTGGCGAATCATTAGCAGCACGATTAACTGAGATTAGAGAAGAAGTTACCAACGCAATTAATGAAGGCGCACGATTGATTGTGCTATCTGATCGCGATGGCGACGCGGAAAACGCTCCGATTCCGTCACTTTTACTCACGGCCGCAGTCCATCATCATTTAATTCGGGAAAAAACTCGAACTAAAGTTGGACTAGTTGTAGAAAGCGGCGATGTTAGGGAAGTGCATCATGTTGCGCTACTTGTCGGGTTTGGTGCGGCCGCGGTCAATCCTTACTTAGCAATGGAAAGCGCTGAAGATTTAGTTTTGCAAGGTGTGATCACTGGCATCGCACCAGAAAAAGCGGTTCGCAATCTAATCAAAGCTCTTGGCAAAGGCGTGCTTAAAGTTATGTCAAAGATGGGAATCTCAACAATAGCTTCTTATACCGGTGCTCAAGTATTTGAGGCGATTGGTTTATCCCAAGAAATTATTGATGAATACTTTGTTGGCGCAACTTCTCGGTTAGGGGGAGTCGGGCTAGATGTGATCGCGGAAGAAACCATCAGGCGACACCATGTTGCATACCCACCAGGTGGCGAAATTCCGGGTGCGCGTCGCTTAACTATTGGTGGCGAATACCAATGGCGCCGTGAAGGCGAACCACATCTATTCAACCCTGAAACGGTTTTCATGTTGCAGCATGCAACTAAGAATAAGCGCTACGACATTTTTAAGAGATACACAAAGAAAGTTGATGATCAAAGCGCTAATTTAATGACACTTCGTGGGCTTTTTGAATTCAAAGCAGGCATACGAAAACCAATTTCGATTGATGAAGTGGAACCAGTTACCGAAATTTTAAAGCGATTCTCAACCGGCGCAATGTCATACGGATCGATTTCCAAAGAGGCTCATGAAACTTTAGCAATCGCAATGAATCGAATTGGTGGAAAATCAAACACTGGCGAAGGTGGCGAAGACGCGGATCGTTTTATCCCAATGGCGAACGGTGATTCAAAGCGTTCCGCAATTAAGCAAGTAGCTAGCGGACGTTTTGGCGTAACTAGCGAATACCTAGTCAATTCTGATGATATTCAAATAAAAATGGCACAAGGAGCAAAACCCGGTGAAGGTGGCCAATTGCCAGGCAACAAGGTTTATCCATGGATTGCAAAAGTTCGTCACTCAACTCCAGGCGTTGGATTAATTTCGCCACCGCCTCATCACGACATCTACTCCATCGAAGATCTGGCGCAATTGATTCATGATTTAAAGAATTCAAATAAAGAGGCACGGATTCATGTGAAGTTAGTAGCTGAAATAGGGGTAGGCACAGTTGCTGCTGGCGTAAGTAAGGCGCATGCGGATGTAGTTTTAATTTCTGGGCATGATGGCGGAACGGGCGCTTCACCACTTACATCGTTAAAACATGCTGGCGCTCCATGGGAGTTAGGTTTAGCCGAAACCCAACAAACTTTGATGCTTAACGGATTGCGTGACCGAATAGTTGTACAGGCAGATGGCCAGATGAAAACTGGGCGCGATGTAATAATTGCCACTTTATTAGGCGCAGAAGAATTTGGGTTTGCTACGGCGCCGCTAGTTGTTTCGGGTTGTGTGATGATGCGGGTATGTCATCTTGATACCTGCCCAGTTGGTGTTGCTACTCAAAATCCTGAATTGAGAAAGAAATTTACTGGAAAACCAGAATTCGTCGAGACTTTTTTTGAATATATCGCTGAAGAAGTGCGCGAAATTCTAGCAACGTTAGGTTTCAAGAGTTTGGCAGAAGCTGTTGGGCAAGTTGAAGTTTTGGAAACTAAAGCGGCAGTAGATCATTGGAAAGCAAGTGGGTTAGATCTTGCGCCGCTACTAAAATTCCCAGAAGTTTCACCAAATGCGATTCGGCGGAATACCACTACTCAAGATCATGGAATAGCGGCTGCACTTGATAATGAATTAATAGTTAAAGCAATGCCAGCGCTAGAAAGAAAAACTCCAACAAAAATTAGTTCACCGATTAAGAACGGTAATCGAACTGTCGGAACTATGTTGGGCTCAGAAATCACGCGTCGTTTTGGCAATAACGGATTACCAGAAAACACAATTGATATAACGTTTCATGGCTCAGCAGGTCAATCACTTGGCGCATTTATCCCTAATGGTTTAACAATTAGACTTTTTGGAGATTCAAATGATTATCTGGGTAAAGGCTTATCCGGCGGGCGAATTATTCTCCGCCCGGATGAGAAATCTTCTTTCAATTCCAATGAAAATGTTATTGCCGGAAACGTGATCGGATACGGCGCTACTACCGGAGAAATCTTTATAAGCGGGGTAGTTGGCGAACGTTTCTGCGTGCGAAACTCGGGTGCAACTGCAGTAGTTGAAGGTGTTGGTGATCATGGTTGCGAGTACATGACTGGTGGCACCGTTATTGTACTTGGCAAAACTGGCAGAAACTTTGGTGCTGGTATGTCTGGTGGCATCGCTTATGTTTTGGACTTGGATCCATTAAATGTAAATCCAGAAATGGTTGATGTGCTCTCACTCCCAGCTGATCGTGCATTGGAAATAAAGAAATTAATTACAAATTTCAGTTTGGAAACTGAATCTAAAGTTGCAGCCGAACTTTTAGAAAATTGGGATGAAAACTATGTGCGAATCTCGATGGTATTGCCGCGCGACTATGCCCGGATTTTGGCAGTTATTGCGCGGGCTGAACGTGAAGGTTTACCTGCAGATGAATTAGTGATGGAGGCGGTTAATGGGTGATCCACGGGGATTTTTAAAGACAGCACGCGAAACTCCAAAACGCAGACCAATCGATGTTCGGATTCAAGATTGGCGTGAAGTTTACGAAGCCCAAGATTTTGCGGTACTACAAAAACAAGCGAGTCGATGTATGGATTGCGGGATACCTTTCTGTCATGAAGGTTGCCCACTTGGGAATCTAATTCCAGAGTGGAATGATTTAATTTGGCGGGATGAAAAATCCGAAGCGATGGATCGCTTACACGCAACAAATAACTTTCCAGAATTTACCGGGAGATTATGCCCAGCACCCTGCGAAACTGCGTGTGTATTAGGAATAAATGCGGATCCAGTAACGATTAAACAAGTGGAATTACGCATTGTCGAAGAAGCATTTGGTAATGGAATAGTTAAACCGCTCGCACCAGATCGCTTAAGCGGTAAAACCGTCGCGGTAATCGGCTCTGGACCAGCAGGATTAGCCGCCGCGCAACAGCTAACCAGGGCTGGCCACACTGTAGTTGTCTACGAACGAGCCGAAAAAGTTGGTGGGTTGCTACGTTATGGAATTCCAGAATTCAAAATGGAAAAATCTGTAATTGACCGGAGAATTTCGCAGATGGAGAAAGAGGGCACTCGATTTCGTACCGGCGTAAATGTCGGGGTAGATGTTACTGCAGCTTCGATGCGGTCAAAATACGATGCAATCGTGATTGCCGTCGGCGCAACTAAATGGCGAGATTTGGCAATTCCAGGTCGGGAGTTAAGCGGCATTCACCAAGCTATGGAATTTTTACCATGGGGAAATAAACAAGCGTTAAACGAATTAGCCGAGACACCTTTAATAAATGCTGCAGGTAAGAATGTAATTATTTTAGGTGGTGGCGATACTGGCGCAGATTGCTTAGGAACCGCAATTCGCCAAGGCGCAGCTAGCGTTACCCAAATAGAAATTATGGCGCGTCCAACCGAAGAACGCCCATCATCACAACCATGGCCAACCTACCCAATGATTTACCGAGTTAGTAGCGCACACGAAGAAGCGGGCGAACGACTGTATGCAATTTCTACTGAAGCATTTATCGGTGACCAAAGCGGCAATTTAACTGCGTTAAAAATTGTGGAAACTAAATTTGTAGATGGAAAATTTGAAAAAATTCCAGGCACTGAACGTGACTTGAAAGCTGATTTAGTGTTCTTAGCGATGGGCTTTACTGGGCCAGAGCAGAACGAATTTATAAAAGATTTACACGTGACTATTGATGATCGTGGAAACATTAAAAGAGATGCAAAGTTCGCCAGCGATGTCGATGGCGTATTTGTTTGTGGCGATGCCGGCAGAGGGCAATCGCTAATTGTTTGGGCAATTGCTGAGGGGCGCAGCGCCGCCGCTGCAGTAGATGAATTCTTGGTAGGTCGAACGCAATTACCTGCTCCAATTGCGCCAACCGATCGTTCGCTGACTATTTAGTCAATTATTAAAGATAGAATAGCTACCATGCGTCGAGCCAAAATTGTTTGCACGATGGGACCCGCAGTTTCAACCCCGGATAAAATCACAGCGCTAATTCAGGCCGGAATGAATGTGGCTAGGTTAAATCTTTCGCATGGCGGCTATGAAGAGCATAAGAGCGCTTACGATTTAGTTAGAGCTGCGGCGCTAAAAGCTGGTCAACCAGTCGCAATCCTGGTGGATTTACAAGGGCCAAAAATACGATTGGCAAAATTTAAAGATGGCCCACACTTACTAGCGCGCGGTGATATTTTTACGATCACCACCGATGATGTTGAAGGCACCAAAGAATTGGTAGGGACTACTTTCAAAAACCTGCCCGGAGATTGCAAACCTGGCGATCGAATTTTAATTGACGATGGCAAGGTTACGGTAGAAGTTATTAAAGTTGATGGAAACAACGTCGTAACCAAAGTAATCGAAGCTGGCGTTGTTAGTAACAATAAAGGCATTAATCTCCCCGGTGTAGCAGTCTCGGTCCCAGCAATGTCTGAAAAGGATGTCGACGATTTAAAATGGGGTTTGAAAATGGGTGCGGATTTTATTGCGCTCTCATTTGTACGATCCGCAAAAGATATCTTCGATGTACATAAAATTATGGATGAAGTAGGGAGACGAATTCCGGTAATCGCAAAAATTGAAAAACCGCAAGCTGTCGCAAATTTGGAAGAGATAGTTGCAGCTTTTGATGGCATCATGGTGGCACGCGGTGATCTCGGTGTTGAGATGCCAATTGAAGATGTTCCGATGGTGCAAAAGCGATGCATCACCTTAGCCCGCGAGTCAGCTAAGCCAGTAATCGTCGCAACTCAAATGTTGGACTCAATGATTCTTAATTCAAGACCTACCAGGGCTGAAGCATCCGATTGCGCGAATGCAGTACTAGATGGCGCTGATGCATTAATGCTTTCTGGTGAAACTAGCGTGGGGGAATTCGCAATTGAAGCGGTTGAAACTATGTCGCGAATTATTGAAAAGACTGAAACAGATGCGCTAGATCTAATTCCAGCTTTGAAGCACAACCCTCGAACCAAGGGTGGCGCAATCACTAAGGCGGCAGCTGATGTGGGTGCGATCATCGGAGCTCGGTTTCTCGTAACTTTTACGCAAAGTGGGGATTCAGCTCGTCGAATGTCGCGGCTCCGCTCGCCAATTCCAATTATGGCTTTTACCCCTGAAATTGGGACATATAACCAGATGGCACTTTCGTGGGGGATTGAACCGATGATTACACCGGTTGTCGCGACGACCGATGCGATGGTCAAACAGTGCGATACCTTATTAATAGCAACCGGTCGCGTGAAAATTGGCGAACAAGTAATGATTGTTGCTGGCTCACCTCCCGGAATTCCGGGCTCAACAAATGCGATGCGGGTTCATAAGATTGGTGATGCCGTTGGCGGCGCAGCTCCCGCTTATCGGTAATTAACGTTTTCGTATTCGCACAAAGGCGCGACTTCCTTATACTTGCGCATAGCTTTTAAAGTTAAAGCCTCGGTACTCCAACGGTAGAGAGGGCAGTCTCAAACACTGCATAGTGTCGGTTCAAATCCGACTCGAGGCACATGGACCCAGAGTTGCAACCAAGCGTCGAAAAATCTCGCGGTCGAATATTGGTCGCCGAAGATGAAGCGCTAATTAGATTAGATCTGGTTGAGATGTTAGTTGAAGCAGGATATGAAGTTGTTGGCGAAGCAAGTAATGGCGAAGAGGCAATTGCGTTAGCAGAAAAACATAAACCAGATTTAGCAATTCTCGATGTGAAAATGCCGATTCTTGACGGTATCTCAGCCGCTGAAAAAATAATCGCAATCTCACCGGTTTTAATGTTGACCGCATTCAGCCAGCGAGATTTAGTGGAACGGGCAAGAGATGCCGGCGCAATGGCATATGTTGTAAAGCCATTTTCAATCTCTGATTTAACGCCAGCGATTGAAATTGCAATTAGCCGCCATCGCCAACTAAAAGCACTTGAAGCTGAAGTGGCAAATTTGTACGACCGGTTAGAGACCAGAAAGCTCATCGACCGCGCCAAGGGGATTTTGATGCAAGCCCTAAACCTCTCTGAACCTGAGTCTTTTACTTGGATCCAACGGGCTGCGATGGACCGGCGAATTTCCATGAAGGAAGTGGCCCAGGCAGTTATCTCCCCAGATGCGGTACCAGATAATTAGCCGAAATTCCCGCTGAAAATTGGGAAAAGGGTTACC
>DKNC01000072.1:11281-16094 GCA_002470135.1 Actinobacteria bacterium UBA7398
CCTATCCCGGTCTTCTTACATTCGAATGAAGGGAACACTGTTACATGAAAAAAAACAACAAGGCTCTCGTAGCGCTTGGTGTCGTAACTTTGGCAATGAGCATCGTTGGTTCAACAATGGCTCAATCTGCACCAGTCACTTTGACTGTTTCTTCTGACCTACCTCTGCAGGGTGGATCAGCTGACCAAAGCGAATCGACAAACAACGTTATTAAGTTGCTGCTTAAGCAAATGGGCAACAAAGCTGGAAAGTATGCAATCAAGTTCAAGGAGTATGACGACTCAACCGCAGCTAAAGGTTCATGGGACGATGCACAGTGCGCAGCAAATGCACAGGCACACGTTGCTAACAAGAGCGAAGTTGCCGTTATGGGTACATACAACTCAGGTTGCGCAAAAATTATCGTTCCAGTACTAAACCAAGATCCAAAGGGTCCAATGGTTATGGTTTCAAATGCGAACACAAACCCTGGTCTAACCAAGGCTTGGAATCCAGGCGAACCAACTAAGTACTATCCAACCGGTTTCCGTAACTACTTCCGTGTTGTAACAACTGATGACTTCCAAGGTTCAGCTGCTGCACAATTCGCACAGAGCCAAGGCGTAAAGTCAGTTTACGTACTTAACGACACTCAGACTTACGGTCAAGGTGTGGCACAAGCTTTCACAACTGAAGCTAACAAAATTGGCTTGAAGGTTCTTTCTGCTGGAACTGCTGGCGAAGGTTGGGATGCTAAGCAACCTAACTACGAAGCTTTGTTCACAAAGATCAAAGCTCTTAACCCAGACATGATCTACATTGGCGGAATCTTCGACCTAAATGGTGGCCAACTTGTTAAGGACAAAGTAAAAGTTCTTGGCGATAACACCAAAGTTAAGTTGATGGCACCAGATGGATTCACTGGATACCCAGACTTCTTGGCTCTCAAAGAAGCCGATGGCGCATTCCTATCATTCACAGGTCTTTCAATTGACCTATTCCCTAAGAATGGCAAGGCTGCAACATTCCAGAAAGATTATCTAAAGGCATACGGCAAGGCACCTACAAGCTCATTCTCCGTTTACGGTGGAGCAGCTATGCAGGCAATCCTTGATGCGATTTCACGTTCAAACGGAACTCGCAAAGATGTATTCCAAAAGATGAAATCTGTAAATATTCCTGCAGCTAAGTCTGTTGTTGGAACTTCAATTCAATTTGATGATGCTGGCGATACTATCTATCACGACATCACCATCCTTGTAGTGAAGAACAACACAGAAACAACGCTCAAGAAGCTCACAGTTAAGTAGTACTTATTTACAGAGTGGGTGGTTTTGGATTATTCCAAAGCCACCCACTTATTAAATTTATTTTTTAAATTATTTGATTAAACATTCGCAATCAAAATAAGGGCGGGTAAATTGAAAGCCACAGTTGAAGCCAAAAAATTTACAGGCACTCGCGGCCAAGTAAGACGTAAAAGAATTGAGTTATCTGGCGCAGCTATTATTGGATTATTGTTAGTTGTTTGGTTAGGCGCAAACCTAATCAAAGCGCCAACGCAATTCGCGCAAGTCACAGTTCTAGGTCTTCGCAATGGTTTGTTATATGCCTTGATCGCCCTTGGATATACCTTGGTTTATGGAATTATTGAATTGATTAATTTTGCCCACGGTGATCTATTTATGTTAGGTGCGCTCTTTTCCTCATACTTCATCACGATTTGGTTCCATCAAGAAAATTCAAATTTAGCTGGCTGGGTAACTTTCTTGCTAGCCCTGATTGCAGCAATGCTATTCTGCGGCACCATAAATGTTTTAATTGAACGTTTGGCCTATCGAAAATTGCGTCGAGCTCCGAAACTAGCTCCGCTGATTACCGCGGTCGGTATGTCATTCTTATTACAATTTATCGGCATTAAATGGAACGGTTCAACGCCACGTCAATGGCCAACCGTGATTCCACATGGTGAATATGTTTGGTTTGGTGTAATTATTAGCCAAGTAACCATAATTTTGATTTTGGTTGCGGCTCCACTATTGACGCTTCTAACGTTCGTCGTAAATAAAACTAAGCGCGGCAAAGCAATGCGTGCAACAGCGCAAGATCAAGATGCTGCCCGTCTTATGGGTATCGACGTTAACAAGACCATTTCTTTCACTTTCGCAATTGGTGGCGCCCTTGCTGGTGCGGCCGGCCTGCTATATCAACAATCGGTAGGTACAACTAACTACAACTTAGGTTTCCAGCTTGGTTTGATCGCATTCACCTCTGCAGTTTTGGGTGGAATTGGAAACCTAAATGGCGCGGTTCTTGGCGCGTTGCTAATTGGAGTTGTTCAAGGACTTAATGATGGTCTACCTATTGCGCTCGGTCAGAGATGGTCCCAAACTGTTGTATTTACTATTTTAATTTTGATTCTTGTATTGAAGCCGGCTGGCTTACTAGGTAAAGCAACTACGGAAAAGGTGTGACGATGGCTGTTTCCTCACAACGTAAGTGGGCTACTGGATATTTAATCGCTGTAGTACTTCTCTTTATTACCTACCAATTCTTATTCCCATGGGATGGCTTGCCAACGGGAATTTATGATTTCCTTCAACTTTGGTTGCCACCTATGGCAGTTAACGAGTCACTTGTTTATGTAATTTGTGCTCTAGGTTTGAATATCGTGGTTGGTTATGCCGGATTATTAGATCTTGGGTACGTAGCGTTCTGGGCAATTGGCGGATATTGTGCTGGCTGGTTTATGTCGGAGTTCTTCTACATGGTAAACCTTCACTTCTTTGGTTCGGTCGCTAAAGCTGCGCCTGGAATTCACGTCAATTTTTGGGGCGTATTACTAATCGGTGGCTTAGTCTGTGCATTCTTTGGAATATTAATTGGTGCGCCAACGCTTCGACTTAAGAGCGATTATCTTGCGATTGTTACCTTGGGTTTCGGGGAAATTATTCCGCAAGTATTCTTCAACGGAGATAACATCGGTGGCTTTAACCTTTCAAATGGAACTAAAGGAATAACAATTCTCGATCCTATTCCTGCAGGTATTAAAAATATTGGACCATTTGATTTTGGTTACAAGTTCATTATTTTCGTTTTCTTGGCATTTGTGATGATCTTTATCTCGCTTCGTTTGCGAAAAGGTCGACTAGGTCGTGCCTGGCTAGCTATTCGTGAAGACGAGTTAGCGGCAAGCATGATGGGCGTTCCACTGATGCAGACTAAATTGGCTGCTTATGCAGTAGGCGCATTTGCTGGCGGACTAGGCGGCGTGGCTTTCGCAACCCACGTTGATGGTGTTTACGCAGAGCGATTTAACTTTTCAATCTCTATCTTCTTACTCGCAATGGTGGTGTTAGGCGGTATGGGTAACGTCTGGGGTGTCATTCTCGGCGCGCTCTTGCTCTCCTGGATTAACTCCACTGGATTGCCCGCATTTGGTCAGACATTCAATAGCAGATTTGGAACTGAAATCAATTTCCCATCATTCACATTCTTACTATTTGGTTTAGTTCTAATTTTGATGATGTTATATAAACGCGAAGGTTTAATTCCAGAGTCACGCCTTCGTTTAATTCTTCATGAAGGTGACGCAGAAGAAGATTTATCAGCAAAGGAGAGTAAATAATCATGGCGCTCTCACCAGTAAAAGTCTTACAAGCCTCAAATATCAGCGTGGCATTTGGCGGTTTGCTAGCTGTTAATGACATCTCTTTTGATGTTCCAGAGAAATCTGTGGTCTCACTAATCGGTCCTAACGGCGCCGGCAAAACTACTTTCTTCAATGTTTTAACTGGCCTCTATAAACCATCTGCTGGAACTGTTACATACGATGGCACTGATACAACTGATTTGCCGCCACATAAAATTGCTGAACTTGGTATGGCTCGGACATTCCAGAATATTCGACTCTTTGGTTTGATGACCGCCGAGGAGAATTTATTGGTAGCGATGCACTCCCATTTAAAATCGGGAATTCTCGCCACAATTTTTGGTACACCAAACCAACGCAAAGAGGAGAAAGAGGCTCTGGATCGGGCTCGCGAAATTCTCGACTTCGTGGGAATAGGTAAATGGGCTGGCGAATACGCTCGCAATCTTTCATATGGTGATCAACGCCGATTAGAAGTAGCACGCGCGTTAGCATTAAATCCAAAAGTATTGCTTCTGGACGAACCTACTGCAGGTATGAACCCACAAGAATCTCAAATTTTCATCGATTTCGTTTACAAAGTTCGTGCCGAACGTGATGTGGCGATTTTGTTAATTGAACACGATATGAAGGTTGTAATGAGCGTTTCGGAGCGAGTTACTGTTTTAGACCAAGGCGAAAAAATTGCTGAAGGCTCACCGGCTGATATCAAATCAAACCAACGTGTTATCGAGGCTTACCTAGGTAAAGCTAAGGGAGGCAAATAATGTCCGCGCTATTAGAAGTTAAAAATCTTAAAGTCGGCTATGGCAAGATCATTGCCGTTAAGGACATTTCTATCACGGTTAATCAAGGTGAAATCGTTACTTTGATCGGCTCAAATGGAGCTGGTAAATCAACAACACTTCGCACTATTTCCGGACTTTTGAAACCAAAATCGGGCGAAATCCTATTCGAAGGTAATCGAATTGATGGCAAAGAAGGTCACGAGGTTGTAAAGCTTGGAATTTGCCAATCCCCAGAAGGTCGAAGAATTTTTCCTCGTATGACAGTGAGTGAAAATTTAGATTTAGGTGCATTCCTTAGAACCGATAAAGATGCAGTCGCTGCCGATCGTGAGCGGGTATTGAATCTTTTCCCAAGACTTCGGGAACGAATTTCACAACGAGCTGGAACTATGTC
>DKNC01000048.1:0-12685 GCA_002470135.1 Actinobacteria bacterium UBA7398
ATTCAGTTGTGGCTTTAGCAAGTATCCAAGATGGCAAAGTTGTCCTGGTTGCAGCGGCCGATGAGAAAGTGCGGACGCTCGGAATTAAAGCCGGAGCGCTCGTGAAAGCGGCTAGCGTAATTTTGGGCGGTGGCGGTGGCGGAAAAGATGATTTTGCACAAGGCGGTGGCGTTGAGCTTACAAAAATTGATGCCGCATTTATTGCCATTAAAGAATTAATTGCAGCCGCTGCTGGTAAATAATATGGAGCGTGGCAAGCGGATAGCTTTCGATTATGGTGATGTGCGGATTGGCGTCGCGGTTTCGGATCAAGAAGCGATTTTAGCCGCACCATTAACTACGCTTAAGAACGAAGTTGTTACCTTGCAACGTGAATTATCCGAATTATTTTATGACATTGCTCCGATCCATGTATATATAGGTTTACCAACTCATCTTTCTGGGGCCGCGGGGGCAAGTAGTGATAAAGCGAAACTCTTTGGAGAAATGATTCGCGATAATTTTGGTTTCAAAGTTTTTTTGATCGACGAACGCTTTTCGACAAAGAGTGCGGAACGACAACTCCAATCTCTTAGCAAAGCACCATCACGAAATCGCGGCATTATCGACCAGTTTGCGGCTGCGAATATTTTAGAGTTCGCCTTACAAATTGAGAAAGGTCAAAATAAACCAGCTGGCGTTCCATTATGAAAGTAATTCGCACCCTGTTTCTGCCGATATTAGTGGTACTTCTTGTAACTTCGGGATTGCGTTTTATCCATAGTGGACCAAAATCCGCGCCGGATTATGCCGCGGGGATTGCTGGCGCGCAGGTATTAATCACAATCACCAATGGCGAAAGTGGTTCCGAAATTGCGAAATCGCTTTTTGATTCGGGCGTAGTCAAATCAATCGATGCGTTTTTTAGAGTTGCTGTGGGAGATCAGCGTGCATCCCGAATCGCACCGGGTGATCATTTATTGGAGCGGAATATTCCGGCAAAAACGGCGCTTATGCAATTGCTCGACAGCAAAAGAATTGTTGGGTTAATTATTGTTAAGGATGGAGCTCGACTGGCTGAGGTTATTACATCGCTAGTAGCCGCCGGTTACGGAAAAGATGAAGTGAAAACTGCGCTGAGAAATTTGGAGTTACCTCTTGGAGTAAAACCTGGTAATCCAGAAGGTTTTTTATATCCGGCCAATTACTCGTTCGTTAAAGATACCCAAATAGAAGAAGTACTTCTAAAGATGTTGGAAGCATTTAACCATAACACTGCACCAATTGATTTCACGAGCGTTGTGGCAGGTTATACCGGTTACGAATTGCTGGTGATTGCATCGTTAATTCAAGCAGAAGGAGATGCTCAAGATTATGCAAAAGTTTCTCGCGTTATTTACAATCGGTTAAAGATTCGAATGCCGCTACAACTTGACACTACAGTCCAATACCTTTTGCAACGCCGTGGCGAGATAACGTTAGCGATAAAGGATACAAAAGTTAAAAGCAAATACAACACTTATCAAAACTATGGACTACCACCAGCTCCGATTGGTAGTCCAACTTTGGCTGCGTTAGAGGCTGCTCTAAATCCGGAATTAGGGGATTGGCTATATTTCATTACAGTTAAACCCGGGGATACCCGTTTCACGAAATCCAGCGAAGAATTTTTACGATGGAAAGTCGAATATAAGAGGAACGTTTCGGCCGGTTTGTTTAAGATTAAGCCATGATTAGAGCGGCTGTATTGGGATCGCCAATTTCACATTCACTTTCGCCAACCCTGCATAATCGCGCATACGAAATTTTAGGTATTTCTGGTAAGTACGAAGCTATTGAACTTTCAGAAGTAGAGTTTCCGCAATTCTTTGCAGAGGCAACTGCGCTAGATGCCAGCGTGGATTGGCGTGGGTTCTCATTAACTATGCCGCTAAAAGAGATAGTTACCAATTCTTTGATCGGAGTTGATCCGTTAGCGAAACGAATTTCTTCCGCCAATACCATCTTGATAGATCGAAATAGCCAAGAAGTCAATGTAAAAATACTCTCAACTGATGTATTGGGATTTCGCACCATTTTTGATCGAATAACCATAAATCAAGATAGTTCGGTTGCAATAATTGGTGGTGGTGGTACCGCAAGAGCTGCGGTGTCCGCACTCGATGGATTGGTGAGCAATATTAATGTTTATCAAAGATCCGAAAAACGTAACAATCTAGTAAGAGGCGCAGCTTCCTTGAGTGCTATCAATTTCCACGGCTTGAATAAACTTAATGATGTTCTCGATCACTCTTTAATTGTCAGCACACTTCCCAACACTGCATCAGAAGTTTTGATTGCCGCAATACCCCCCAAGGTGCGAGAGAGCCAAGTTTTACTCGATGTTGCTTATTCGCCTTTTCCAAGTACGCCTGCAATAGCGTGGCAGAAAGCTGGTGGAGCTCTGATCGATGGAGTAGAACTATTGATTCGACAGGCTTTGGAACAGATTCGCTTAATGACGCGAACCAATTTTGAATCGGATCTGATGTATGAAGAGTTGCGCACTCATGTAATGGCAGTTATCAACAACCGGTAATTAAGCTAGATATATCGCCGCTATTATTTAACGTGGTTGTAATCGAAATACTTGTCTTTGTATGCTTTGGAATCTATCTTTCAATTTACGACTATTTCACGCACTTGATCCAAAATTCTGTCTTAATAAAGTTGAGCGCCGCCATTTTGGTACTGGTGATAATCAAGCTATTCACAGATCCTTTCTTCCCTGGCACAATCAACGAAAGAATTAGAACCTTCTTTATGGTCGCGGTTTTCTATTTCGTGCTAACGATATTATCTAAATTCAAGGTTGGCGCTGGCGATTTTAAGTATGCGCTGGTAATTTCGTTTTTCCTAGTTGTAACGCTTCCAGTGAGTAAAATTGTAATGGCCAACCAAATCGCCATAATTGTTGCTTGGGGCGGCGCCGGGTTAATCGTGATCGGAGAATGGATTTTTCGGCGCAGCCAAAACGCCATTCCAATGGCTCCCGCACTTTTTCTTGGGTCGATATCAGCATTGATAACGGCTTTTTTCTAGGAAGAGCTAATTAACGCGCAGTATCGGCTATCTATCTGCGAGAATAGGAGCAGGTTTTAACGTTATTAAAGGGGTTGGATAATGCGTTGGCTTACAGCGGGCGAATCACATGGCCCAGCTTTGGTCGGAATTATTGAAGGCTTGCCATCGGCAATTGAAATTTCGACTGCTGATATTGATCGCGATCTGCAACGACGGCGGTTAGGTTTTGGTCGCGGCGCTCGGCAAACTTTTGAAGCAGACAAAGTTTCGATTCTGGGCGGTATCCGCCATGGAATTTCGCAAGGTGGCCCAATCGCAATTGAGATAGCTAATTCAGAGTGGCCAAAATGGGAAAAAGTTATGGCAGCGGATCCAATCGCGCAAACCGAGATTGCTAACTTAGCGAGGAATGCTCCATTAACTAGACCAAGACCGGGTCATGCTGATTTAGTTGGGATGCAAAAATATAATTTTGAAGACGCCCGGCCAATATTAGAACGAGCCTCCGCTCGAGAAACTGCTACTCGGGTTGCGCTAGGTGCAGTAGCCCGACAATTTTTAAAGCAAACGGTTGGTATTGAAATTCTCAGCCATGTGTTATCGATAGGCGCGGTAACAACACCAGAAAGCGCGAAGTTACCGCTTCCAGTAGAACGCGATTTAGTGGATGCTGATCCAGTTCGATGTGCTGATCCAGAAACTAGTAAAAAAATGATTGCCGAGATTGATGCAGCGCATGGAGATGGTGACACCTTAGGCGGAGTTGTGGAAGTTTTGGCATACAACATGCCGCCTGGGCTTGGCTCACATGTGCATTGGGATCGCCGATTAGATTCAAAGTTAGCTGGTGCAATCATGGGAATTCAAGCCATTAAAGGCGTTGAAATCGGAGATGGATTTACTACGGCTAAGCGACGTGGCTCAGTTGCGCACGATGAAATCGAAAAAAATTCGCAGGGGCAAATAGTACGAAGAAGCGATCGAGCTGGTGGTACTGAAGGCGGGATGAGTAATGGTGAAATTTTGCGAGTGCGAGCCGCTATGAAACCAATTTCGACGGTGCCAAAAGCGCTGGACACAATCGATACTGCGACTGGCGAAGCTGCAAAGGCGATAAACCAACGCTCGGATGTTTGCGCAGTACCAGCAGCTGGAATTGTTGCGGAAGCTATGGTTGCACTGGTTCTAGCTGAAGTTGTTTTAGAAAAATTTGGTGGCGACAGCGTTTCAGAAACTCGTAGAAATTTTGAATCTTATCTCGCAGCGCTAAGAATTAAATAGCGATAATTTGATGTCCCCACGAATCGTTCTATTAGGTCCGCCTGGTGCCGGTAAATCTTCTATCGCAAAAGCGCTGGCGCGAAAATTGCTCAGTACATCGATAGATACTGATTCGTTAGTTGAACAAAATGCTGGAAAAAAGATATCTGAAATCTTTATAGAAGATGGCGAACCGCATTTCCGTAACTTGGAAGTGGCTGCAGTGCTAGCCGCTTGCGCAAGCGATGCGGATGTAGTTGCTTTAGGCGGTGGTGCCATTCTCCGTGAGGAGAGCGTCGCTGCAATATCAGCAATCCCAAATCGAATTTTTCTGGATGTTTCCATTTCTAACGCAGCGCCACGGATAGGTTTCAATAAAGATCGGCCGCTACTATTAGCTAATCCAAGACAGCAATGGCAGAAATTGATGTCAGATCGTCGACCAATCTATCAATCTTTAGCGACTCTAGAAGTAGATACTGATAATAAGAAGCCAGATGAAGTTGCGGCTCAGATATTAGAAAAAATAGGGTTGCAATAATGGCTAAATCGCAAATTATTGTCAACGCTGAACGTACATATACTGTTCTAATTGATGAAAATTGGTTAGAACGAATCCAAGTCATCGCAGAAGCACGGAATTTAGTATTGGTTTTAATTCCAGAAGAGTTTGATCGGGAATCGGGTATTGCAAAATCTTTACAAGCTTTAGGCAGTAAGTATGAAATCGTGCGGTTACCCAATGGTGAAACCCAGAAAAGTTTCCAGGTCTTTCAAAGCATTATTGAAATTTGCGGCAGAATAAATTTGAGCCGGAGTGATTTAGTAATTGGCATCGGCGGGGGAGCGACCACCGATTTAGCTGGCTTTGTGGCAGCTACTTGGTTACGTGGTTTGGATTGGCTAGCGGTACCAACAACGCTAGCTGGAATGGTGGATGCAGCCATTGGTGGGAAAACTGGTATTAATTCGGAACACGGTAAGAATTTGGTGGGCGCATTCCATTCCCCAATTGAAGTAATTGTAGATTTGGATTTTTTGCAATCATTATCCAAGCGCGATCAGAGCGCTGGCTTAGCAGAAGTGATCAAATGCGGATTCATAGCTGATCCTTCGATTTTGCAGGATTTAAATACGCCTGCAATTGACTATGCGAAGTTGATTATGAAATCTGTAGCAGTTAAGGGCGCAGTAGTGTCTAACGATTTTAGGGAGTCTTTCGCTCGCGAAATTCTCAATTACGGTCATACCGTTGGTCATGCAATTGAGATGCACTCGGATTACAAATTAAGACATGGCGAAGCAGTGGCGATTGGAATGGTTTTTGCCGCGGAATTAAGTAATGTGCACGGTACGTTAAATGCGAAAGATGTTGCGCTGCACCGTGAATTGGCAAGTAAATTCGACCTTCCCATCCAATATCCACGCGCGGCATGGAGCGAGGTTTATTCGAATCTAACCCGAGATAAAAAGAATCGGGGCGGCAAGATTAGGTTTGTAACACTCAAAGCTCCCGGTCTTACCGACCGATTGGAAGTAGTTTCGGAAAACTTGCTTCGAGAGATATATGAGAGAATTAGCTAATGAAAATCCTGGTATTAAACGGCCCGAACTTGGCCCGATTAGATTTGCGTGAAAAATCTATTTACGGGGATTTCTCTTATGCGGAACTGGAAGAAACAGTTACTAGATTTGCAAAGGATTCTGGCGTTACTGTCGAAATTTTGCAAAGCGATAGCGAAACCGAGCTGATTCAAATTTTACATAAGGCAGCAGATAGTAAAACTCCGGTTATCTTCAACCCAGCGGCTTTCACACATTATTCGTATGCTATCCGTGACGCAGTTGTAATGTTAAAAGCTCCTATCATTGAAGTGCATATTTCTAATCCACTTTCGCGTGAAGAATTTAGGCATACTTCGGTAATTTCTGGTGTAGTAAACGGAACTATCGCTGGTTTTGGCTTAGATTCATATCGGTTAGCGATTTTGGCGTTGATAAATTTAGTTAAATAACAGGGTATCCTTAGCCCTTATCGTAATTAGATTTTAATCCGCAAAAAGAGATGATGGGATAGCGAACGTGGCATCGACCAATGATTTAAAGAACGGTATGACCTTAACCATAGATGGCCAACTATGGACAGTTGTTGATTTCCAGCACGTCAAACCGGGCAAGGGTCCAGCCTTTGTTCGAACCAAATTGCGCTCTGTTCTCTCTGGGAAAGTTGTGGATCGAACTTTTAACGCAGGTATCAAAATTGATGTGGCTATTCTCGAGAAACGCGATATGCAATTCCTGTATAAAGATGGCGAAGATTTTGTGTTCATGGATAGCGCTACTTATGATCAGATGACTATTCAAGCAGTTACGGTTGGAGATGCCGCTAATTACATGTTGGAAAATACCGATGCAGTAGTAGCGATCCATGAAGGCAATCCGCTTTATATCGAGCTACCTGCTTCAGTCGCGCTGACTATTACTTATACCGAGCCCGGTATGCAAGGTGATCGATCTTCCGCTGGTTCTAAACCTGCAACTGTTGAAACCGGAATTGAAGTTGCGGTGCCATTATTTATCAAACAAGATGAAAAGATTTTGGTAGATACTCGTAATGGTGCGTATTTGGGTCGAGCATAAGTGAGCGCACGCTCTAAGTCCCGAAAAGGTGCGTTGGATCTGCTTTACGAAGCTGATATTCGCAACCAATCTGCAATAGTTATTCATGATGCGCGCAAGAGTGAGAGCGATGTGCTTATTAGAGATTACACCTCACTTCTTTTGCAAGGGATATCAGATAATCGTCGAAAAATTGATGAATTGATTTCTACATATGCCGAAGGATGGGATATGGACCGAATGCCCGCGGTAGATCGAAATATATTGCGGATTGGTATTTATGAGTTGTTATGGTCTACCGAAGTTCCAGATTCGGTAGCGATCAATGAAGCTTTGGAATTAGCTAAAACTCTTTCAACCGATGAATCGGCTGGATATGTGAATGGAATTCTAGGCAGAATTGCTTCGATTAAAGAAGATATTGTTATTTCTTAATTTCTTTGTAAATTAGATTTGCATTATCTAGCATTGTAAGGACTTCACTCTCAGCCAGATTCAAGGTTATGGCTAACGGCAATAAATCAGTATGACGAATGCTGAGTATTTCACCATTCCAATCCTGTCTTGACCCGGTAATCCAGGCAGCAAAGAGTTTGATCTGAGAAGTATTTGCACCTTTAGCAACCTTGCGCAAATCTAAGCGAATCCGAGTTGGGTCATTGGTTTTAATATTTTGAGTTATGCCAAGAAGATGGCCGAGCGGGACTTGATAAAAATCTGCCAGCGCAATCGCTTTCTTTATAGTTAACGCCCGATTACTCCGTTCATAGGAGCCGATGACTACTGCCTTCCATTTTCCTTTTGATTTCTGCTCAACATCTTTTAGCGTTAATCCTTTAACGAGCCGGATTTTTCGGAGGTTAGCTCCGATTTCTGGCCAGGTAATTGCTACATCTACAGTTTCATTTTGAACCATAGCGACACGGTACTGCGCGCGGATGCGGGTAATTTTGTTCATCCACAGCTAAGTGGTAACCTCGGCCAACCTTTAACGATCCGTCCTGTGAGGCGGCGAAGGAGCAAAAAATGACTAACGTCATGAATGAAGGCGATATCACGCGCGCTTTACGACGCATCGCCCATGAAATTATTGAACGTAATCGCGGCAGTGAAAATTTAGTAGTCCTTGGTATCCCAACGAGGGGCGCATTTCTATCCGCCCGAGTTGCAGAACTAATATCGCAAATTGAAGGAAAATCAATCCGACGTGGCACTTTGGATATCACCATGTTTCGAGATGACTTAAGAATGCGCGCACCTAAACCGTTATTGCCTACTGAAATCCCTCCTGGCGGAATAGAAAATACCGATGTGATTTTGGTTGATGATGTCTTTTTCTCCGGTCGTACCATCCGAGCTGCGTTAGATGCTCTTGGGGAATTGGGTCGACCAAATAGCGTCCAACTCGCGGTATTAGTTGATCGCGGACACCGAGAACTCCCGATCCGTGCTGATTTTGTGGGTAAAAATATTCCAACTTCTCGAGAAGAGATTGTGAAAGTTCATCTTGCCGAAATTGATGGTCTGGATGAAGTGCTGATTGAAGGTAACGCATGAAGCGACATCTTCTAAGCATCAATGACCTTACTTACGATGATGCGGTTTTAATTCTCGATACCGCAGCAGAATTGGCAAAAATATCCGATGCGCCGGTCAAAAAGTTACCAACTTTACGCGGTCGTACTGTCGTGAATTTATTTTTTGAAGATTCAACTAGAACGCGGATTTCCTTCGAAGCAGCAGCGAAACGATTATCAGCTGATGTAATTAATTTTTCTGCTAAAGGATCTAGCCTCAGTAAAGGCGAAAGTTTAAAAGATACTGCTTTGACTTTACAAGCCATGGGGGCGGATGCGGTAATTATTAGACATAACGCATCTGGCGCGCCAGCGCGATTAGCTGATCAGCAATGGATGACTGGATCGGTAATTAACGCTGGCGATGGTACGCATGAACATCCCACACAAGCGCTATTAGATGCATTTACTATCCGAAAACATTTACGGCCAGAAAATAAGGATCTAACGGGTGTAAAAGTTTCGATCGTGGGTGATGTACTACATTCTCGAGTCGCGCGCAGTAACGTATTGCTCTTAGGTAAACTAGGTGCAGAAATAACTTTAGTTGCGCCACCAACTTTACTTCCAGTTGGTGTCGAAAAATGGCCGGTAAAGATAGCCTTTGGATTGGACGCAGTTATTGCGGATTCAGATGTAGTGATGATGCTGCGAATCCAACGAGAGCGTATGGCAGAGCTCTTCTTCCCGAGCGAACGCGAATATTCACGACAATTTGGATTGAATAGTGATCGCTTAAGGAAAATAAAACCAACGGCACTAGTCATGCATCCTGGTCCGATGAATCGCGGTTTGGAAATTTCAGCTGACAGTGCGGATAGTTTGCAATCTGTGATTGTTGAACAAGTTACCAACGGAGTAAGCGTGAGAATGGCTGTGCTTTATCTACTTTTGGGTGGCGCGCCGTTAGCGGCGGGGGCGAATGTTGAAAGTAACGAGAAGGTAGGAATGTAAATGAGAGAGATTTCGTTAGTAGGCGGCCAAAACGCCGCTGGTGCAAAAATGAATTTCACGATAACTGATCAAAAAATTTCCGATATCTCGAGCAAGGTTCCGGGACCAGGCGCTAACGTTCTTGATATCTCTGGTTCGATAGTAATTCCGGGATTGGTAGATCTGCATACGCACCTTCGTGAACCTGGCAAAGAAGATGCTGAGACTGTTGCAAGCGGGGCCCGCGCTGCGGTTGCTGGTGGTTTCACTGCGATCTCGGCAATGCCAAATACTGATCCAGTTGCAGATAATGCCGGAGTCGTTGAACAAGTATTTAGTTTAGGTAAAGCCGCTGGCCTCTGTGATGTCTTCCCAATTGGAGCGGTAACTCAAGGTCAAGCTGGAAAACAATTGGCTGAAATTTTAGCGATGCACGAATCGGCGGCGAAAGTACGAATGTTTAGCGATGATGGGCATTGCGTTTTCGACCCGTTAGTTATGCGCCGGGCACTTGAATACGTAAAAATGTTCAACGGTGTTATCGCTCAACATGCACAAGACCCACGTCTTACTATTGACGCTCAAATGAATGAAGGCGAAATTTCAGCAAAACTCGGGTTAAAAGGTTGGCCCGCAGTCGCAGAGGAAGCGATTATCGCTCGCGACATTTTACTGACAGATCATGTTCAATCAAGGTTGCATGTTTGCCATGTTACAACTGCCGGCGGTGTGGAATTAATTAGATGGGCCAAGGCTCGTGGAATCAATGTGACCGCAGAAGTGACACCGCATCACCTATTGTTAACTGATGAATTGGCGCAAAGCTACGATCCAGTTTATAAAGTGAATCCACCATTAAGAACTGCTCGCGATGTGGAAGCGCTCCGGGAAGGTTTAGCCGATGGCACTATCGATATAGTCGCAACTGATCATGCACCGCATCCAACCGAGAGCAAAGAGTGTGAATGGTCCGCTGCGTCATTCGGGATGCTTGGATTAGAAACTGCACTTTCAATCGTGGTCCAAACAATGATCTCCAGTAAATTGATGAGTTGGAGTGATCTAATAGATAGATTTTCAATAGCCCCCGCGAAAATTGCGGGCTATCCCGATCAAGGGAACGCTTTAGAAGTCGGTAATCCCGCAAACATCACAGTGTTTAATCCGAATAAAAGCTGGACTGTGAATAAAGATTTGGCTATGTCCAAGAGCCGTAATACTCCCTTTCACGGGATGGAACTTCCCGGAGTTGTAACTGATGTTTTTTACAAGGGAAAACAAGTTTTGCGTGATACTAAAATAGTTAGTGGCTCTTGATGTCAGCTTTTCTGGTTCTGGATGATGGTCGGATCTTTGAAGGAGATTCTTGGGCGGCGACCGGTGAAACTTTCGGAGAAGCAGTTTTCACTACTGGCATGACGGGTTACCAAGAAACTCTTACGGACCCGTCTTACCACAAGCAAGTTGTGATTATGACCGCACCGCATATTGGTAACACCGGAATGAATAAGATCGACGAGGAGTCAAAAAAAATTTGGGTTTCTGGTTTTGTGGTGCGAAATCCTTCGCCAGTCACATCAAATTGGCGTGCTACTTCGGATTTAGAGAGCGACTTAATTAAGGCTAGCGTTGTCGGGATTAGCGGGATAGATACCAGAGCGTTAACCAAACATATCCGAGATCGTGGCGCGATGCGCGTCGGTATTTTTTCAAAAATGGAATTAACCCGCGAAGAGATGGTGATTCGCGTTCGACAAGCACCAGCGATGAGCGGTGCTTTTTTATCAGAAGATGTTTCAACCGCAAAACCATATGTTATTTCGCCACCTGCAGGCACTTTAAAAGAATTCAAAGTTGCTGCGATTGATCTGGGTATTAAAGCTGCTACACCAAGAAATATGGCTGCTCGCGGCATGGAAGTTCATGTACTTC
Organism: Actinobacteria bacterium UBA7398; assembly: GCA_002470135.1. Classification (GTDB taxonomy): domain Bacteria; phylum Actinomycetota; class Actinomycetes; order Nanopelagicales; family Nanopelagicaceae; genus UBA7398. The sequence goes on from DKNC01000048.1 coordinate 11,364, forward strand.
CGATCGCTACTACCATCGCAGATATCGAAGCGCTTAAGCCACATGGTGTTTTCTTATCAAATGGGCCGGGAGATCCTGCCACAATGCACGGCGTAGTTGAGCTAGTGCGCGAAATTTTGGAACGAAAAATTCCTATTTTCGGAATCTGTTTTGGCCAACAAATTTTGGGTCGTGCCTTAGGTTTTGAAACGTATAAATTGCAATTTGGTCATCGTGGAATCAATCAACCAGTTCTAAATAAAATAAGTGGTCGGGTTGAAATCACCGCACATAATCATGGTTTCGCAGTCGAGGCTCCAACTGATGCCAGGTTCACAACTGTTTATGGGGCTGGTGAAGTAACCCATATCTCGCTCAACGATGGCGTTGTAGAAGGTTTGCGTTTAATTGATCGACCAGCATTTAGCGTGCAATACCATCCAGAAGCGGCAGCTGGTCCACATGATGCTAACTACTTATTTGATGATTTTGCAGATTTAATGCGGAGCGCACGTGCCTAAAGATCCTACGATTAAGAGCGTTTTAGTTATTGGTAGCGGACCGATTGTTATTGGACAAGCTTGCGAATTTGATTATTCCGGAACTCAAGCTTGCCGAGTATTGCGAGCCGAAGGAATCCGCGTTATTTTAGTGAACTCTAATCCCGCCACCATCATGACTGATCCAGAATTCGCGGATGCAACTTATATAGAACCGATAACTACCCAATTTCTTGAAGAAATCATCGCGAAAGAACGTCCAGATGCGATCTTAGCTACCTTAGGCGGTCAAACCGCGCTCAATGCTGCGATTGGTTTACATAACGCTGGTTTGTTAGAAAAATATAAAACTAAGTTAATTGGGGCTGATGTTGATGCGATTGAACGTGGCGAAAATCGCGAAATTTTCCGGAGTATTGTGGCAAAAGTTGGCGGTGAATCCGCTAAGTCTGTGGTTTGTCACACAATCACCGATTGTTATAACGCAGTAATGGAATTAAATTATCCGGTAGTTGTTCGGCCCTCTTTCACGATGGGCGGGCTTGGGTCTGGCATTGCATTTAATCGCGAAGATTTAGATTTGATTGCCGGAGCTGGATTACGGCACAGCCCCACCTCTGAAGTATTGCTAGAAGAATCTATTCTAGGTTGGAAAGAATTTGAATTGGAAGTAATGCGAGATCATAATGATAACGTAGTAATAGTTTGCAGTATCGAAAATATTGATCCGATGGGAGTACATACTGGGGATTCGATAACAGTTGCCCCTGCCTTAACTTTGACCGATGTTGAGTTCCAAAACCTCCGCAATTTATCAATAGAGATCATCCGTGAAGTTGGCGT
>DKNC01000048.1:12735-27773 GCA_002470135.1 Actinobacteria bacterium UBA7398
AGAGTTTCTCGTTCCAGCGCTTTAGCATCTAAAGCAACTGGTTTTCCAATCGCAAAAATCGCTACTAAATTAGCGATCGGTTATTCTTTAGATGAGATAAAGAACGACATCACGAAGATGACACCAGCATCTTTTGAACCAACTTTGGATTACATCGTGGTCAAAGTTCCGAGATTTGCTTTTGAGAAATTCCCAGAAGCTGATCCACGGCTCACCACAACGATGAAGAGCGTTGGTGAAGCTATGGCGATTGGTAGAAGTTTTCCAGAAGCTTTGCAAAAGGCGCTCCGCTCTTTGGAGAAAAAGGGAAGTAGTTTCTCCTGGGAGGCCCCAGGTCAAGATGTGGCAACGCTTTTAGAATTGATGAAAACTCCAACTGAATTCAGGTTGCGCCAAGTCCAGCAAGCTCTTGCGATCGGCGCTTCAATAGCAGAAGTACATAGCGCAACTAAAATTGATATTTGGTTTTTAACCCAAATTCATTTGATAAACGAGATGGCGAAGAGTATTTCTGCTGCGGCAGATTTAGATCGTCCATTATTATTACAAGCAAAACGGATGGGTTTTTCTGATCAGCAAATTTCAAAACTGCGAGCGATATCAGAAGATGAAGTTCGTAGGTTGCGCCATCGGCTAGAGCTGCGCCCGGTTTATAAAACTGTAGATACTTGCGCTGCAGAATTTGAAGCTTTCACGCCTTACCACTATTCAAGTTATGAGGAAGAGAGTGAAGTTAAGCCGCGGACAAAACCAGCAGTAATAATTTTAGGTTCCGGACCGAATCGAATAGGCCAAGGAATTGAATTTGATTACTCTTGTGTGCATGCTTCGTTCACATTAAGTGAAGCCGGCTACGAAACTATTATGGTCAATTGCAATCCAGAAACAGTCTCGACCGATTACGACACTTCGGATCGCCTCTATTTTGAACCGCTAACTTTAGAAGATGTTCTGGAAATTATTAACGCTGAGACTCTAGCGGGACCGGTACTAGGAGTAATCGCACAATTAGGTGGTCAAACTCCACTTGGGTTAGCTCAAGGTTTACTGGATGCCGGTGTAACAATTCTTGGTACTAGCCCGACCGCGATTAACCTTGCTGAGGATCGGGGCGAATTCGGACGAATTTTAAATGAAGCTGGATTACGCGCGCCGGAGTACGGGATGGCGTTCTCTTTTGAAGAAGCCGTTGCCGTGGCAACCCGAATCAAATATCCAGTATTAGTTAGACCATCCTTTGTACTCGGCGGCCGAGGCATGGAAATTGTTTACGATGATGAATCATTGAAATCTTTTATTGTTAAAGCTACCGAGATAACGCCTAATCATCCAGTACTCATTGATCGTTTCTTGGATGATGCAATTGAGATTGATGTGGATGCGCTCTTTGATGGTGAAACGCTATATCTTGCAGGGGTTATGGAGCACATTGAAGAAGCTGGGATTCATTCTGGAGATTCTGCATGTGTGCTACCGAGCATGTCGCTAACGCCGACTCAATTGATTGAAATTAGGGGTGCGACCGAAAAGATTGCACGTGGTGTCGGAGTTCGTGGTCTAATTAATATTCAATACGCAGTAGCGGAAAATCAACTATATGTATTAGAAGCAAATCCACGTGCTTCTAGAACCGTTCCATATGTATCGAAAGCGACCGGCGTTCAACTTGCTAAAGCAGCAGCACGGATTTGCTTAGGAGCTACGCTCGCGCAATTACGAGAACTCGAAATGCTGCCAAACCTTGAAGTTGGGAGCGCGCACGGGATTTCAGTTAAAGAAGCGGTACTGCCTTGGAATAGATTCCGCAGAACTGATGGAAAGGGTGTTGATTCGGTACTAGGTCCAGAGATGCGTTCCACCGGTGAAGTTATGGGAATCGCCGACAATTTTGGCGCTGCTTATGCGAAAAGTCAGATCGCATCTTTTGGGCCGTTACCACAAAGTGGTTCGGTCTTCTTATCGCTCTCGGAAAAAGATAAATCCGCGGCGCTTCCTTCCGCGAAAGAATTATTTGCAATGGGCTTCAAAATTTATGCCACGTCAGGTACGCATACCTATTTAGCTGCAAACGGAGTTGCATCTACCTCTGTTCGCAAACATTCCGAGGATGAACGAAGCGCGAATGATGAATCAGCGGTTGAAATAATTACTTCGGGCAAAGTAGATTTAATTATAAATACCCCGTTAGGTCGTGGCACTAGGCAAGATGGATGGTTAATCAGAACGGCTGCGATCCAACGGTCGTTACCGTGCATCACAACAATCCCTGGGTTCAAAGCCGCGGTTGCTGGAATTCAATCGCTTCGAAGCGACCAACTTGCGGTTCGCTCCTTGCAGAGTTGGTTATCATGAAAATTAATCGTCGAGCTCAACAACGCACTGTCGAAATAGTTAGTAATAAGAGAGTCGGCGCTTACCATCATATGATTTTTGCCGTAGGGGATATGGCTCTACATGCGTTGCCGGGCAATTTCGTTGCGATCAGCGTGGGTGGTCCTGGTAGCGCGATGGTGCTTCGGAGAGCTTTTGCGATTTATCGAACCCATGATCGCGGCAATTACGGCGGTACTTTAGAACTCGTGGTGGCGCCGCATGGTCAAGGAAGCAAATGGTTAACCGCGTTACCAATGCATGCAACGGTTGACATGGTTGGACCACTTGGTACTAGTTTTGGTATCCCAACCGAACCAGTAAATGCGTTATTAGTTGGAGGCGGTTATGGTTCCGCACCCTTATTTGGTCTCGCGGAACTGCTAAAAGATGGCGGTTCGCGGGTAGATATGGTGCTTGGCGCTTCGTCAGCTGGAAAAATTTATGCTCCACTTGAAGGAAAGCGCGCAGTCAACTCCATGACAATCACTACTGACGATGGCAGCGCTGGCACTAAAGGACAAGTAGTTTCAGTTCTGGCTGGGCTGATCGAGCGTTATGACGTAGATATTATTTATTCTTGTGGACCGATGGCGATGTTGGCTGCTATCCAAGATATCGCAACTCAAACTGGAATTATGCATCAGTGTGCCGTTGAAGAAGCGATGGCTTGCGGCATAGGCGTTTGTATGACCTGCGTTGTGCCGTTGCGTGATGAAACTGGTCTGGTAAAAATGTCGCGTAGTTGTATAGATGGACCTGTAATGGATGGTGCGAGCGTACTTTGGAATTCAAGTGGAAAAATTCCTGATGGAACTTTCGGTGCGCCAAATGTCTAATTTCAATTACAGTACGAGTTTTCAAAACGCGGTTTTCCCTAATCCGATCTTCACCGCGAGTGGTTGTGCCGGATCAGGTAAAGAACTTGCCCAATTTTTTCCTTTGACGGAGATCGGTGCGGTAGTAACTAAATCAATAATGGTGAAAGCAAGATCTGGTAGGCCGACTCCGAGAATGGCAGAAACTCCTTCTGGGATGCTTAATTCGATCGGATTGCAAGGTCCGGGAATCGATCAATTTCTTGCAGAAGATATTCCATTTTTGCAAAAAGCTGGCGCTCGAATAATTGTTTCAATCGCAGGGGAGAGCGTTGATGATTATGGTTCGCTAGCACGACGGCTTCGCGGGGTGCCGGGCTTATCTGCTTTGGAAGTAAATATTTCCTGCCCCAATGTAGAAAATCGCGGGCAGGTTTTTGCCTGCGACCCAATCGCATCGCGCTCTGTGGTTGAAGTAGTACGTCGAGTTTTGGGTGGTGAACTCCCAATCATCGTAAAATTATCGCCTGATGTAACCGATATTGTTTCAATTGCTAACGAAGTTATTGCGGCAGGTGCGGATGGTTTAGCTTTAATCAACACCTTGCTAGGAATGGTAATTGATATCGATACGATGCGACCAAAATTGGGTGGGAAAACTGGCGGCCTCTCCGGACCAGCGATTCGACCAGTTGCGGTACGTGCAATTTATCAAGTCCATCAAGCATTTCCTAAGATTCCAATCTTGGGAATGGGCGGAATTGCCAGTGGCAGAGATGCGCTGGAATTGGTTTTCGCTGGCGCTAGTGGAGTCTCGGTCGGTACAGCAACTTTTGGAAATCCAAACGCCGTCTTAAAAGTAAAAGATGAGTTAGCTAATTTATTGATAGAGCGTGGTTTCACTAACTTTAAAGAAGCGGTTGGTTTTGCTCATCGGAGTGCGGATGTCTAGAAAATCTCCAATTATATTAGCGATTGATACGACCGACTTAGATGTGGCAAAAAAATGGATCACCGCTACCCAAGAGTCGATTTCGATTTATAAAATTGGTTTAGAATTCTTTTTAAAATTCGGATCGAATGGCATTCACCAATTACGTGAAGAATTTGAATTTGAGCTCTTTTTAGATTTAAAATTGCACGACATTCCGAATACTGTAGCTGGCGCAGCACGTTCTTTGCAGCCACTTGATCCATTTTTCCTAACAGTACATGCTGCAGGCGGTACAAAAATGGTGAACGCAGCCGCTACTGCTTTACCAAATTCCAGGATTACCGGAGTAACTATTTTGACTTCGTTAGAGGAGAGCGATGTTCAAGCAATTGGATACAGAGATGCGGCTTTAGAAAGTGCGGTTAATCTTGCAAGAATTGCGGTTGCAGGTGGGGCAAAAGCGGTGGTTTGTTCACCATTAGAAGTTTCCGCAATCCGAAAGGCGATTCCAAAAGATATTCTCTTGATTACGCCAGGAGTAAGACCAATAGGTAGCGGCAGTGGTGATCAAGCACGAGTAATGACCCCCGCGCTAGCAATTCAAAGTGGTGCGGATTATTTAGTAATTGGTCGCCCAATTACACAATCAGAAGATCCAGGCGAGGCGGCAGCGGCAATTCTTGCTTCGCTTTAAGGTTTAATTAAGCCATGGGAGCGCCACCAACTTTAACGCCAGCAGAACGAAAAGCTGCGTTGGCAAAAGCCGCCGCTGCCAGGCAAGTACGTGCCAGAGCTAAAGAAGAAATAAAACAAGGCGAGATTGCGCTAATTGAAGTTTTGCTGAGTCAAAATCCGGCGATATTAAAAATGCGAGTCAAAGCGATGTTGGAAGCAATACCAGGCGTGGGTGTGGTGCGGGCGGTCGCAATCATGGAACGAATCGGAATTTCTGAAAAACGTAGAATAAAAGGTTTAGGCTCACAACAATTAGCCGCGCTTAAAACCGAATTAGGAATCGACAGATGATTGGAAAATTGCTAGTTCTTTCAGGTCCGGGCGGCGTTGGCAAAAGCACGATTAGTAAAGAAGTTCGAAAAGATTCTCGGTTTTGGTTAAGTATTTCATGTACAACGCGTCCAGCAAGAGCAAACGAAATTGATGGGTTGGATTATCATTTTATCTCTACTGCAAAATTTGATGAATTAATTGCCGCTGATGCTTTCTTAGAACATGCAGCTTTTGCGGGTGCAAAATATGGAACGCCGCGGGCTGAAGTTGAAGCTGCGTTAAATTCTGGAAAACATGTCTTATTAGAAATTGAAATCTCGGGCGCTCGACAGGTTAGAAATCGGTTTCCAAACGCGATTTTGATTTTCTTAATGCCACCTTCTTTTGAAGAATTGTCGGCGCGAATAACAGCGCGTGGGACCGATCATCCAGAACGGATTGCGGCAAGACTGGAAATTGCGGCGGCTGAAATGGCTACTGCGTCGGAATTTGACCATATATTGGTAAATCATGAGGTCGATAAGGTGGTCGCCGGGCTGGTAACCTTGGCGACTGCGGTTGAGTGATTTAGGCTCGGCGCAACCACCGAAATAATTTCCTGAGGAGCAATTTGTGGCAAACGTAGATGGCATCACCAATCCACCAATCGATGAACTGCTAGATAAAGCTGGTTCAAAATATAGCTTGGTGCTTTACGCTGCTAAGCGAGCGCGTCAAATCAATGCCTATTACTCCCAACTTGGTGAAGGTTTACTCGAATACGTTGGCCCATTGGTAGAAACACATGTTCATGAGAAGCCACTTTCAATTGCGCTCCGTGAAATAAATGACGGCTTGCTGACTATCGAAAATCTTGAGCCAACCGCTCAGAATTAATTCAAGCTTTTAACTCACCTTTAAAGGAAACTTTAAAATGAAAGAGATTACCTTCCCTCGAGGTAGAGAAATCGTCCTTGGTATCGGCGCTGGAATCGCTGCCTATAAATCTTGCGATCTATTACGTCGCCTTCAAGACCATGGCTTCTTGGTGACCGTCATACCTACGCCATCAAGTTTGCATTTTGTTGGCAAAGCAACCTGGGAAGCACTTTCTGGGCGAACAGTTAATACCGATGTTTGGGAAAATATTCCAGCAGTGCCACACGTTGCACTTGGCGCTAAAGCCGACTTTTTAATTATTGCTCCTGCGACTGCAGATTTGATTGCACGAATTGCAGTGGGGCGAGCTGATGATTTATTAACCAACACGGTTTTAACTACGCTGGCTCCAATAATTTTGGTGCCCGCCATGCATCCACAAATGTGGCAAAACCAAGCTACAGTTGCAAATGTTGCGTTATTGCGCGCCCGTGGAATTCACGTGTTAGAACCTGCGGTTGGCAGATTAACTGGTAACGATATCGGAGTTGGCAGATTTCCCGAGACTTCTGAGATTATTGCCAAGTTTTTAGAAATCTCGCAGAGCAATTGCGATCTGTTAGGTAAAAAGATTTTAATAACTGCTGGCGGAACTAGGGAGGCAATTGATCCGGTCCGTTATATCGGTAACAGATCAAGTGGCAAACAAGGTTATGCGCTTGCATTTGCAGCAGCTAAACGCGGCGCTATCGTAGAGTTAATAGCGGCGAATAGTGCGATTCCAGATATTGAAGGCATTACAACGATTCATGTCGAGAGTGCAGATGAACTTGATTTAGTGGTGCAGGATAGATTTCCAGATAATGATGCGCTATTGATGTGTGCGGCTGTAGCCGACGCTAAACCCAACCAATACTCCGATAGTAAAATAAAAAAATCTGCGCTATCGCAAATTGAATTAACTACCAATCCGGATATTTTGGCTAATATTGCAAAAAAACGTAGAAGTAATCAAGTTCTATTGGGTTTTGCAGCTGAAACTGATTCGGATTTGCTAACTTCTGGAAAAGCAAAATTGCTTGCGAAAGGCGTGGATTTCCTATACGTCAATCAAGTTAGCCAAGGAGCAATCTTTGGATCTGATCTCACATCTGGGTACATATTGGATCGCGAAGGCAGCGTTGCCAAAGTAGAAGCAGTATCAAAAGACACGCTATCTGAGATATTGCTAGATAGCGTTGTGGAACGGTTAAGGTATGCCAATGTCTAAGCGTCTATTTACTTCTGAATCTGTAACTGAAGGCCATCCAGATAAAATGGCGGATCAAATTTCAGATGCAATTCTGGATTCATTATTAAGCCAAGACAAAAATTCTCGGGTAGCAGTAGAAACTTTACTAACAACTGGACAAGTACATGTTGCTGGTGAAGTTACAACCAATGGCTATGCCGATGTTATGGGGTTGGTGCGAGATACAGTATTGGGAATTGGATACGACTCTTCCGATAAAGGATTCGATGGTAATTCTTGTGGCGTATCAATCTCGATTGGTCAACAATCAGGGGATATCGCAGCCGGTGTAGATCATGCATTTGAAGAGCGCGTTTCGCAATCGGTTGATCCTTTAGATTTACAAGGTGCAGGCGATCAAGGTTTAATGTTTGGATACGCCACTACCGATACTCCAGAGTTGATGCCGCTCCCGATTTGGTTAGCGCACAAATTAGCTGAGAAATTAACGGCCGTGCGTAAATCTGGCGAGCTCGCTTATCTTCGCCCCGATGGTAAGACTCAAGTAACTATCGAATACGATGGCGACAAGCCGATCTCGTTAAATACCGTGGTTATTTCAAGTCAACATGCTGCTAATATCGATATAGAGAAACAACTAGCACCGGAAGTAAAAGCTAAAGTAATTGATCCAGTTCTAAAAGAAATTAACCTACCTTTCAAGGATTTGCGAATTCTGATCAACCCAACTGGGCGTTTTGTAACCGGCGGACCCATGGGAGATGCTGGCTTAACCGGTCGAAAAATTATTGTGGATACCTACGGTGGCATGGCCCGACATGGCGGTGGCGCATTTAGCGGAAAAGATCCTTCAAAAGTAGATCGCTCTGCGGCGTATGCGATGCGTTGGGTAGCGAAAAACGTCGTGGCGGCTGGATTGGCTACTCGCTGCGAAGTACAAGTCGCTTACGCAATTGGTAAAGCGCAACCGGTGGGTTTATTTGTCGAAACTTTTGGAACTGAAAAAGTTCCAGTTAATCAAATATCTGATGCAGTTTTAGCGGTCTTTGATTTGCGCCCAGCTGCAATCATTCGTGATTTGCAATTATTGCGCCCGATTTATTTAGAAACTGCGGCATACGGACATTTCGGTCGGGAACTTCCAAACTTTACTTGGGAGAAAGCTGATCGCGTAGCTGCGTTGCAATCTCAGATTAAAGGATAGTTTCTCGTGGCGCAATTGCGACCACTTCGCCTTATCTCGCAACGGGCTAAAAGTAGCTACGAAGCTACAGTTGATAGTTCCTATGTAGCTGATGTTGTTGTAGATACTCCAGTCATACATCTCGATGGTCTCTATACCTATGCGTTAACGGATTTGGATCATGAAATTTGCGAAATTGGTGCATTCGTTAAAGTTCCATTCGGAAAAACTCTTACCACTGGTTATGTGGTAAATATCCGTGCTCGTACCACTAGCGATATCGCGCTTAAGGCCATTGTTTCGATAATTTCTAGCCGTGCGTTATTACAACCAAATATTTGGGCGCTAATACAAAATGCTGCCACTAGGTACTGCACCAATCCTAATGAATTGATTCGATTTGCGATTCCACCAAGAGTGGCAAGCTCCGAGAAAATGTTGCTAACGCTTCCCAAAAATGCTAGCAGCTCCAAATCGGTTACTAATCCAAGTAGTGGTTTATTGGAAGCAATATATGGTTCCAAGATCTCTGCAATAGCGAGTAAAAAAAGTGGAGCAATTTTAGCGCCAACCGCAGTCGATAATTTCAATCTCTTGCTTGAAATGATTTTGCGAAAATTAGCGCTTGGCCCGGTATTAGTTATTGTTCCTGATGTCAAAGATACCGTTCGATTAGTAGAAAAATTATCAGAACACGGCCAATTGGATTTTTTGCGCTTCGATTCTTCGTTAGATAAGAGCGCTCGATATTTAGCTTTCTTACAAATCTTGCAGGGTGAATATCAGTTAGTTATTGGCAATAGATCTGCAATTTTTGCGCCAATACCTAATTTGCAGAGCATAATTATTTTGAATGAATCGGATCCTTCAAATTTTGAGCGCAGATCGCCATACACAAATACCCGCGATTTAGCGCTGCTCCGATCTAATAACGAGAAAATATCGCTTTGGTTCTTAGATACATCACCGTCGCTTGAGCTACTCCGATTGGTAGAAACTAAATGGTTAGCATTTTTCACTCCCACGAGTGACTTTATCCGGGAGCGAAAATGGTTGGTTATTTCCGAAAATCAAGAGCGCACCCGAAAGAATGTTTTCTCAGTAATTCGACATGGATTAGAGCGGGGGCCAGTTTTGATTGTGGTTGCCGAGCGCGGATATTTCAATGCTGCAATTTGTGACCAGTGCAAGAATCAAGCGTTATGTAAATGCGGCGGCAAGCTGTTATTGGGCAAGGCTCTTAGCTCTCCGGAGTGTGTGCTTTGCGCAACAAGGTATCCGGAATGGAACTGTAATTGGTGTAACTCGGCAAAATTCTATCGATTTCAGAAAGGCGATGAACGCCACCTCGAAGAATTTGGTAAGGCTTTCCCAAAAATTTCAATAACTTCATCAAATGCGAAATTAGCAAAATTTAGAATTGGCAATGAACCCGCAATAGTGATTTCAACACCCGGTTGTGAACCAGCCTGTGAAGATGGTTATGCTGCAATAGTTTTACTAGATGGTAGATCGATATTCAACCGTCCGTTTTTGCGTAGCGAAGAAGAAGCTCGTTACCGTTGGTTGAACGCTCTAACCCTGCTCCGATCAGATGGTCAAGTTTATCTTTCGTTACCAGATACTCATCCGGAAGTGCAAGCGTTGCTACAACCAATCCCATTGAAATCTAGTCGAACTGAGTTAGAAAATCGAAAGGATTTATCATTTCCTCCCTACGCAAGGTTTATTGAGATACAAAGCGCTAGCAAAGAAATTAATTTGATCGCGGAGCAATTCCGTCGCGAAGAATCAATTCAATGTGAAGTATTGGGGCCAACTCAAATCGATAAAATCGAGAGTAAAATTATCCTAAAAGTTTCAATTGCTGACAGTGCAAAGTTAGGCGAGATTGTTTATGATTTGAAGCGTTACCGAAGCGCTAGAGCAATGTCTGCGCTACGCGTTCAAGTTGACCCGTTTACGATTTGATACCAGATAGACTTCGCACATGGCGCTGCAACCGATCCGTTTATTTGGTGATCCAATTCTTGCGACCCCAGCAAGCGCCGTTTTAGATTTTGATAAAGAACTACGCAATTTAGTTGCGGATTTAACCGAAACCATGCTCGAAGCCCCCGGAGCTGGTCTAGCGGCACCACAGATCGGAGTCCCATTACGGGTTTTCGTTTGGCATGTGGACGATGTATTTGGTCATTTAATCAATCCATCCCTAGATTTAAGTGACGAAATGCAAGATGGTGAGGAAGGCTGTCTATCTTTTCCGGAATTGAATTATCAAACTCCAAGATCGCTCCGCGCAGTTGCCAAAGGTTTCAATATGCACGGTGAACCTATCGTTGTAGCGGGTAGTGAATTGCTAGCCCGAGCGCTCCAACATGAAACTGATCATTTAGATGGGATTCTATTTATTGATCGTTTATCTAAAGATTTAAGAAAACAAGCAATGAAAGAGATCCGCGAAAGTGAATGGTTTATCTCCGCTTCTGAGCGCGGTATATCACCGCAATTCAAAGTTTCGCCACACCAGACTAATGGCTTAGGGCTGTAATTACATTGCGAATTGCGATTGCATCTTCATCTCGAGTTTCCTTACCTACAATCGAAGCAATTGAAAATAGCGAGCACGAATTAATTGGTTTCATCACTACGCCGGACGCACCTGCTGGCAGAGGTCGAGTTTTAACACCAAATGAGTTCGCGAAGTGGGCGAGCGATACTGGCCGCAATGTAGCTAAGCCCATTGATTTTGCTGAGATGACCGCTCTGGTAGCAGAGATGGACCCCGATTTAATTATTACAATTGCTTACGGAAAATTGATCCCAGAACAATTGTTATCGCAAGTTAAATATGGTTGGTTGAATCTACATTTTTCACTTTTACCAAAGTGGCGCGGCGCTGCGCCAGTGCAATGGGCTCTTAAATCTGGCGATAACACAACCGGAGTAACGGTTTTCCAGCTAGATAAAGGGATGGATACCGGTCCAATCTATGCAATAAGAGAATTGAAAATTTCTGAATCTGCCACCACCGACTCATTGCTTACCGAACTTTCAGTACTGGGAAGCGCCGCTGTTTTAACGGCGATTGATTCGATTCTAAGTAATATCGCTCCGGTTAAACAGATTTTGGCGGGTTCGATAGCGCCTAAAATTTCCAAAATAGATGCAGCGATTAACTGGTCTTCAACCTGCAGAGAAGTTGATTCTCATATTCGCGCGATGGTTAGTAAGCCCGGTGCTTGGACCAGAGTTGGCGGGGTTCGATTAGTTATTAATAGCGCTCGGATCATCAACGGAGAATATAGAGCGGGCGAACTTAGCAAAATAGGTAACGCAATTGTGATTGGCACTTCTGATGGCGCGATGGAATTAGCGGAGGTTACTCCTGAAGGTAAACGTTTAATGAGCGGTGCGGAGTGGTTTCGCGGCGCCCGCATAGAAATTGGAAGTATCTGTGAATAAAACGCCTGGCCGTAATTTCACAAAACCAAACCCAGATTTGCCCCGCCTAATGGCCTATGAAACGCTCTATGAAGTTACCTTTGAAGGTGGATATAGCAATTTATTACTGCCGAAACGGTTAGAAAAGAGCGAATTGGATCCCCGAGATCGATCCTTTGTAACTGAACTGGTCTACGGCACCTTACGAATGCAAGGCAAACACGATTTTAGAATAGCTAAAAGTTCTGCAAGAACATTGGCGCAGATTGATCCAAAGGTATTGCTCTGCTTAAGGCTTGGCGTCCACCAAATTTATGAAATGCGAATCCCGGACCATGCAGCCGTTTCCGCAACTGTAGAACTTGCCCGCAAAGTAGCGGGGGAGTCGAGCGGTTCCTTTGTGAATGCGGTGTTGCGCAATATGACCAATTTGATTCCGCAGGATGCAGTTTCATTAGATTTAGCTAATCAAACCGATAAAAATACTTATTTAGCAAACGAATTTTCGCACCCAGATTGGATTATTTCCGCCTACTTAGATCATTTAAAAGATTATGAAAAGGTTGCAGAGCTACTTGCAGCAAATAATGTTCCAGCCCAACCAACTTTGGTTGCTTGGCCAAATTTTTCATCGGTCTCTGAATTAGTTGCCAGTGGCGCGGTCGCAGTTCCAGAGGCCAAGTACGCCGCGAATTTTGCGGGAAATCCTGGATCGTTATCGGAGATAAAGTCGCGGAAAGCCGGCGTTCAAGATTATGGTTCCCAATTGGTGACTGAAATATTTCATGCCACAGCAGCGGGCATTACCAAGAAATTACGATGGCTAGATATGTGTGCAGGACCGGGCGGTAAGAGCGCGTTATTAACTGCCCTTATCTCCACCCGCGATGATTATTTCCTGGCAAATGAAATATCCGAAGTTCGGGCAGATCTAGTTCGTCAAGTTATTAAAAATGGCGAAGTGGTTTCCTTTGATGGTCGAGAGTTAGCCAGTAATGGTTTTGCTAAACCGGAAAATGCGTTTGATCGGATCTTGATAGATGCACCTTGCACCGGTTTAGGAGCGTTGCGCCGGCGCCCAGAAACTCGGTGGCGTCGTTCTATTAACGATTTGAAATCTTTGATGCAACTGCAAAAAGAATTACTACATAGCGCCAGTGAGATTTTACTCGATAACGGTTTGATTGCATACGTAACGTGCTCGCCGCATTTGAATGAAACCAGATTTCAAGTTAAAGAATTTCTGCGCACTCACCGAGATTTTGAACTTGCCACAATTCCAACCGGAATCGCGACTGGCAAATATGCCTCTGCTATCCAAGCTGATGGCATGTTCCAGCTATGGACCCACACGCATGGAACGGATGCTATGTTTCTTGCGCTGCTGCAGCGGAAGGAAAGCAAGGTGAAAAATTTATGATTCGGATATGTCCGAGTATCCTCAATGCGAATTTTGACGATCTTCCAAATGAGATTGCGCGAGTGGCAACAACAGCTGACCTAATTCACTTAGATGTAATGGATAACATTTTTGTACCAAATTTCACTTTTGATTTCGATGCATCAGCAGAAATTATTGAAAGCAGCAAATTACCTATAGATGTACATTTGATGGTTGAAAAAGCCGATATTGCGGGTCCAAGATATGCGACCACTAAAGCATTCAGCGTAACCATCCATTACGAAGCGACCGAGAACGTTGCAAAAACTTTAACTGCAATAAAAGAAACCGGTACTAGGGCCGGCTTAGCGATCAAGCCTGGAACTTCGCTCGAAGTATTGAAACCTTACCTAAATTTGATCGACATGATATTAGTTATGACAGTTGAACCGGGTTTTGGCGGTCAGAGTTTCATGCGCGAAATGATGCCCAAAGTTGAGCTTGCTAGAAATTGGTTACGTAGCAATAGTTTTACCGATATCTGGCTACAAGTCGATGGTGGAATCTCAACGGAAACAATCGCATTAGCCAGCGCAGCTGGCGCAGACACTTTTGTTGCCGGTAGCGCGATCTATAAGTCTAATGAGCCTGCGCAAATGGTTACCAAGTTACGGCAACTAGCTCAAGATGCGTTTTTATCTTAGAACTGCGATACTTTTGCCACACGTTTCCGGGGGTCGGTGTAAATCCGAACCGGCGGTTAAAGTCCGCGACCCGATCTAAACCATAGATCGGTTGACTTGGTGAAATTCCGAGACCGACAGTTAAAGTCTGGATAAAGGAAAACGCGGAGCTTTTGGCTATTTATTTTTAGTCATAAGTTCGGTTTGCTCTCCCTCGGCTTATATAAGGGAGCAAGTATGTCGATGTTGAAATGGTTGTTTGAAGCCCAAATTCATTTTGGATCTAAATCTATTGCTTGGCGCGAAATTATTGGTGGCACACTTGGGCTAACTAGCGCAGTTCTCGGTATGCGACGAAAAATCAGCGCTTGGCCAGTAGGAATAATTGGGGATGCGCTGCTTTTCACTGTTTTCCTCGGCGCAGTATTTTCTTTCGGTGACAATAAAGAGCATGCAAATTTTTATGGTCAAGCTGGTAGAAACCTGCTCCTGATTGTGGTCAGCGTTTATGGTTGGGTTAAATGGAACGCAACCCGAAATCAAGGCGGTTCTCAAAAACCAGCAGTTCAGCCGCGATGGAGTACAACGAAGGAGAGAACCATCTTGATTCCTGGAGTTGTCTTCTTCTACCTGATTGCTTATCAAATTTTCAAGGCGCTCGGCGAAAGCGGTACGTGGCTCTTAGTTGATACCTGGATTTTTACTGGCACTGCTCTTGCGACATTTGGCATGAGTCGCGGGTATGTAGAGTTTTGGCTGGTCTGGGTTGCAGTTGATTTAGTAGGTGTGCCATTTGCATTTAAAAATGGTTACTACCCAACTGGGACTTTATACGCCATTTATCTACCATTCGTGCTCTGGGGATTCATATCGTGGCTCAAAATATCCAAGCGAGAGCAGGTAACGCTCTAGCAAAATAGAGAGATGAAAAGCTTCGAAAATCTCTGGGCGGAATTAAATCAAATTGCGATTGACCGCCCAGAGGGTTCGAAGACCGTGGCTGAATTGGACGCTGGTGTACATGCGATCGGTAAAAAAATAATTGAAGAGGCTGGCGAGATATGGCTCGCCGCGGAGCACGAGAGTAATAAAGAACTTGCGCTAGAG
>DKNC01000024.1:0-1647 GCA_002470135.1 Actinobacteria bacterium UBA7398
CAAATGGCGCCAATTGGCTTGCAAGCTCTGGCAGCCGCTGGGTTAACGCCAGAAACGCTCGATGCATTTATTCCGCATCAAGCCAATATGCGAATCATTGATTCGATGGCGAAATCTATGAAGCTGCCAGATACCGTGGCGATAGCGCGCGATGTTAGGGTTTCAGGGAATACTTCAGCCGCATCAGTACCAATTGCAATGGATTCATTACTAGCCGAACGCCCAGATTTACATGGCAAAACTGCACTAATAATCGGATTTGGAGCAGGATTGGTCTATGCCGCCCAGGCAATAGAACTTCCGGCTGCAAGTAGTAATAAGTAATTACTAATAAATAAGGAGAATGTAAAAATGTCACTATCACCAGATGCAGTACTAGCCGGACTTAAAGAGATTGTTGAAGAGGTCGCAGGTATTCCTGCAGCATCAATCGAACTTGGTAAGAACTTTACCGATGATCTTGATGTCGACTCCCTCAGCATGGTTGAAGTTGTAGTCGCTGCTGAAGAGCGTTTTGGCGTAAAGATTCCAGATGACAAAGTTACTGAACTTGCAACAGTTGGCGATGCCGTTAACTTTATTGTTAACGCAGCAAAGTAACGCTCTATTTACTAGGTTTTAGATAACCGAGATGAATAAACGTCGTGTAGTAGTCACCGGTCTTGGTGCTACTACTCCACTTGGTGGAGATGTCGAATCTACTTGGGCTGCGCTAATTGCGGGCAAAAGTGGCGTGCGCACATTGCAAGGTGAATGGGTTTCTTCAATTCCAGTTTCGATAGGCGCACCAATCGCGGTTGAACCAATTGAAGTTATGGATCGCGTAGAAACGCGGCGGTTAGATCGCTCAGAACAATTTGCGCTGATTGCTTCGCGCGAAGCTTGGCAAGATGCTGGTAAACCTGAAATTGATAAAGAGCGGCTTGGTGTAGTGATTGCATCTGGAATAGGTGGCGTAATCACTCTTCTTGATGCGTACGATGTATTGAAAACTAAAGGCGCACGATTGATAAGTCCACATACGGTTCCAATGTTGATGCCAAATGGACCTGCGGCAAATGTTGGTCTTGAACTCGGTGCTAAAGCTGGCGTGCACACTCCAGTTAGCGCATGTGCATCTGGCGCTGAAGCAATTGGTTACGCGTTAGAAATGATTCGAAATAATCGAGCTGATGTAGTTCTTGCTGGTGGCGTTGAAGCAGCAATACATGCGCTCCCAATGGCTGGTTTTGCTTCCATGAAAGCACTTTCGACTCGCAATGATGAACCCGAAAAAGCTTCGCGGCCATACGATATTAATCGTGATGGTTTTGTGCTTGGTGAAGGTGGCGGCGTATTAGTTCTAGAAGAGTATGAACATGCAATTGCACGCGGTGCAAAAATTTATGCTGAGATTGCGGGACAAGGTTTAACTTCAGATGGTTATCACATAGCCGCACCAGATCCTGAAGGCAGCGGCGTTAAACGCGCTATTGAAATTGCACTTGCCGATGCCGGCCTAACTACCAAAGATATTGTGCACTTAAATGCGCACGCTACTTCAACACCTGCTGGTGATGTCGCCGAAGCTTCCGCGTTAGTTGGCGCATTCGGTGATGAGATTTCACATGTAACAGTTTCTGCAACAAAATCAATGACTGGACACTT
>DKNC01000024.1:1704-2189 GCA_002470135.1 Actinobacteria bacterium UBA7398
GCCGGACCGATTGCAGCGCTTAATGATTCATTTGGTTTCGGTGGGCATAACGTTGTGCTCGCTGTTAAATCTTATGAAGGCAAGTAAATGAGCGAAGCGGCGATCGATCCACGCGATCCGCAATTAAGAATTGAACGAATTTTAGATAGCGGAACCATTAAATTACTTTCAGAGCGAGATAAATCTGGAATGTTGGCAGCTCACGGCAGCGTTGACGGCGTTGCAGTAACAGTTTTTGCCTGCGATGCCACAATTCAAGGTGGCGCCATGGGAAATGATGGCGCGAAAGTAATTTGTGCAGCTTATGACTACGCCCGTAAAAATAACACGCCAATTGTTGGAATATGGCACTCGGGCGGCGCGCGATTACGTGAGGGCGTGCTTTCATTAGATGCATTTGGTCGAGTTTTTCAAGCGATGATTCAAGCTAGCGGAAAGATTCCACAATTTTCATTAGTAGTAGGACCAGCTGCTGGTGGCGGCGC
>DKNC01000024.1:2215-3080 GCA_002470135.1 Actinobacteria bacterium UBA7398
CGTAGCGTCACTGGTGAGAATGTGGATATGGCTCGCCTTGGCGGTCCAGAACCTCATGGTCGCAGAAGCGGTGTTGTACATATAGTCGCCGAAACAGAAATTGAATCTTACGAAGCGATCCGAAAATTAACATCACTTTTCGGAAATCAAGGCAAGATTGCAACCGAAATTCCAGAACTTGATTTAGCTAAATTATTACCAGAATCTGGAAAGCGTGCCTATGACGTGCATCCGCTGATTGCAGGCTTATTAGATAAAGATTCAGAATCTCAAGAGCTTTTCCCAAAATGGGCGCCAAATATCACTATTGCGCTTGGTCGATTAGGTGGTCGAACCGTTGGTGTTGTCGCAAATAATCCACTTCGACTTGGTGGTTGTTTAGATTCATCATCTGCAGAAAAGGCTGCTCGCTTTGTCAGACTCTGCGATTCATTTGGAATTCCGCTTGTTGTATTGGTTGATGTACCTGGTTATTTACCTGGCGTCGGCCAAGAATGGGATGGCGTTGTACGCCGCGGCGCAAAGTTGCTCCACGCATTTGGCGAAGCCGTAGTTCCTCGCGTAACTCTAGTTACTCGCAAAGCATATGGCGGCGCATATATTGCTATGAATTCCAGATCACTTGGCGCAACTAAAGTATTTGCTTGGCCGACTGCAGAAGTTGCAGTTATGGGTNNGCAGTAGCTGCAATCCGAGTATTACATAGAAGAATTTTGGCCGATGTTCCTGATGACCAACGCGATGCGATGGAACTTGAGTTAGCTGCAGAACACGAAAAAATTTCTGGCGGCGTGGAACGTGCCATTGAAATTGGCGTAGTTGATGAAATAATTCAACCTAATTTAACTCGTAGCGCAATCGCCCA
>DKNC01000024.1:3178-3789 GCA_002470135.1 Actinobacteria bacterium UBA7398
TTCACGGCAATTACCGAACCAACTTTTCCGCCGGTTGCAGCCATGATGGCTTCAGCTCGAAGCTTGGCATCTTTCATCGCTTGCGCCAGCAAATCAGGACGGAGTTCGGCAAGGTTTGAGACATAATAACTTGGACCGTAGTTAGAGACATTTACTCCGGTTTGAAGTAAAGATCCAATGCCATCGCTAAGTTTCTTAACCAATTCTACATCTGCGCTTCGTACCGTAAGTGTTCGAGAACCTTGATAGCTAATTACTCTGCCGGTGGGATTGCCATTTACATATTCATTATTTGGGTAAGTTGAAACCGCACCGAGTGAAATCGCATCTGCCGGAACCCCACCTTTAATTAAATAATCTTGTAACGCAATAATCCCCGCTTCAACTTTTTTTACTGATGCAGATTGAGTTTGTGCAGATTCTTGTGATGAAAGTGTCCAAACAACTTTATCCGAGGTTGCGCTTACCTTTGCACTTCCAGTAACTGATATTCCATCACCAGCACGAGTTGCAAAACCACTTCCAACTTTTGCTAATCCGGCACCAATTGCGGCGGCTAATATTGCGGAAGCAGCTATCAGCGCTATTAATCGATTACGTTCGATATTTAG
>DKNC01000042.1:0-1021 GCA_002470135.1 Actinobacteria bacterium UBA7398
ATGGCGTTGGAAAAGGATGTTCCGGTGCTTTTTGATATTGCACCTGCACAACTACGAACTTTCCTTTATTAGATAGCGAACGGACCGTGGGTTCGAAGCCATCCATATTTCCAATAACCCAACCGCCACCATGTAAATAAAGCATGATCGGTAGATTTGGTTCATCGCTTGGTCGATAAATCCTTATTGGTAGATAACCATTTGGCCCAGAGATAATTTTTTGTTCAACGCTAAATATTGGTTCTGGTTTGCCAATGAAATCAGGATTGGGAAGAGTGCGGAATCGATACTCCGCCATAGACATTTCCCATGGGAATGGCATCGCCATTTTTTCACGGAGCGCTAGATGTTCGGCAAATTCCTTTGAAAGCGGCATAGATCGAGCGTAGTAGTCTTTGAATATGAATGCCAAGGATTCGAGCCGAGAGTCGCACTTCCCCGCGATTGAGAAACGATATGGCGAATCGATGGATTATTGGTTCAAGATCATGGCTAAATTAGCCGGAAAAAAATACCCTGAGCAGATAGCTCACTTACGAGAGGGCTACGGTTTTTCGCAGGCGCATGCAAATGCCCTCGTTATGTTCTCGCGCGGATCGACATCTTCGAAGCGATTTAACACCCCAACCGAATATTTCAAAACGTTAGATCGAAAGCAAGCGAAAACGGTGCGGGCAATATTTAAATCGATAACGAGTAAGTACCCGAAATTAGAGCTAGTGATTGCTTGGAATCAACCGATGTTGCAATTCAATGGGAAGTACATAATTGGGGTTTCGGCTGCTAAGAACCATATTCTTTTTGCGCCTTGGAGCAAGGAGGTAATTGAGAAATTTACGCCCAAAATGAAAAATTTAGATGTCAAAAAGAAGACGATTGGCGTACCAAACGATTGGGATGTGGATGAAAAATTGCTGCACGCAATTGTTAAAGCTCGCCTTGCAGAAGTTAGTAAATAGCTATTTCTTTTGCAATATTCTAGTTAATGAGTGCTAATGCTTGGCTTTTCATACTCTAACGA
>DKNC01000042.1:1026-1908 GCA_002470135.1 Actinobacteria bacterium UBA7398
ACCAACCAATTATTAAACCTAATCCAGCCGTGCAAATCGAAAGCCCAAGCGGAAGTGGCCACCATGAATGTGGGCTGTAAAAGCCAAGTTCACCAGCAGAGTCAGAAATTTCGCCAAGGTCATTATCTTCTGGCAGCACTCCACCAGATCGCCGGTCAATGAACCATAAGTAATAGCCGATTAGTAGCGCTAATAGCGCACTTAAACCAATCGCTATGACGCCTAACTCTTCGCCACCTACAAAGAAGTAAACCGCATCAAGCACTGCATAAAATGCAGTTAACACTGCAAAAAGTTTCCAACCAACTTTCATTAGTGACCACCATCGGTATGTGCCATGTGTGGGTGATGTAAATCAAATGCTGGTCGTTCACTTCGAATACGAGGCATCGACGTGAAGTTGTGTCGTGGTGGTGGGCAAGAAGTAGCCCACTCAAGTGAAGCGCCATAACCCCATGGATCATCAACTAATACTTTTGGACTCTTTCTGGAAATCCAAATATTAATTGCAAATGGGATCATCGATAAAGCTAATAAGAATGAACCAGCTGTAGAAATCATGTTCATCCCGGTGAATCCATCAGTTGCGAGGTAGTCCGCATAACGTCGAGGGAAACCTTTTATACCTAACCAGTGTTGGATTAGGAATGTTATGTGGAAGCCAAAAAATAGCGTCCAGAAATGAATTTTTCCTAATCGTTCGTTCAACATATGTCCAGTCATTTTTGGCCACCAGAAATAAAAGCCGCCGAACATTGCGAAAACTACAGTTCCAAACAAAACATAATGAAAATGTGCAACCACGAAATAGGAAGCCGAAACGCTGAAATCCAACGGTGGGCTAGCCAAAATGATTCCGGTCAAACCACCGAATAAGAATGT
>DKNC01000042.1:1957-3616 GCA_002470135.1 Actinobacteria bacterium UBA7398
GTTCCGATCCAGTTAAAGAATTTAACTCCAGTAGGAACGCCAATTAAAAATGTCATAAAGGAGAAGAACGGCAATAGAACTTGGCCGGATGCAAACATGTGGTGTGCCCAAACTGCGACTGAGAGCGCTGCGATTCCGATTGTTGCGGCAATTAAACCTTTATAACCAAAAATTGGTTTACGGCTAAATACTGGCAAGATTTCAGTTGCAATTCCAAAAAATGGAAGGGCCAAGATATAAACCTCGGGATGGCCAAAAAACCAAAATAGATGTTGCCAAAGCATCGCTCCGCCATTAGCGGGATCAAATATATGCGACCCAAATATTCGGTCCGACTCAAGTCCTAACAAAGCGGCAGCTAAGGGCGGGAATGCGATTAAAACTAGGATTGATGTGAGCAGGGCGTTCCAAGTAAAGATGGACATCCGGAACATTGTCATTCCAGGAGCTCTCATCGTAAAAATTGTCGTTACAAAGTTAACGCCGCCCATGATTGTGCCAAGACCACCAATTGCTAATCCGATAACCCATAAGTCAGCACCAATTCCTGGTGAGTACTGTGAATTAGATAGCGGTGCATAGGCAGTCCAACCAAATGATGCCGCGCCACCTGGTGATAAAAATCCGCCAAATGCCATTAGGCCGCCAAATAAATATAACCAATAAGAGAGCATATTTAGCCTTGGGAATGCAACATCTGCTGCACCAATTTGCAACGGCATGATCACGTTTGTGAAGCCAACGAACAGTGGCGTTGCAAACATCAACAACATGATGGTGCCATGCATCGTAAATACTTGATTGTATTGCTCAGAACTTACAAATTGCAGTCCAGGCCTAGCTAGCTCGCTCCGTAAAATTAAAGCAAGCACACCGGCAATCAAAAACCAGGTAAAAGCCGTAATCAAATATAAATAACCGATTGTTTTATGATCAGTAGAAGTCAGCCACTTAACTAGTAACTTACCTTTGCTTGTGCTTGGAATTCTTGTTGGTCCTGACGAGGCCGCCATAGGTTTGGTTGCGTAAGTGGTCATTTTTGTCCTACTTTCAAATTAGCAATATAAGTTGCGTACTCTGATGGCGTAACTACTTTTACAGTGAACAACATCTGTGAATGGTTCCGCCCACAAAGCATGTTGCAACGACCAGGGAATGTTCCCAATTTATTTGCCGAAAATTCAAGATGATTTTCTACACCGGGTAAGTTCATCATTTGAATCATGAATGCTGGAATCCAGAAACCATGGTCGACATCGCTAGAAGTTAATGAGAAACGAACCCGTTCGCCAAGTGGCATGTAAAGCACAGGCGGGTTAGCAGGAGTGCCAGTAATAGTTGTACCTGGGCCAGCCTCTTTGTAATTAAACTGCCACGACCATTGAATAGCATTCACATTTATATCGTGAACAGCCGTAGAGGTGGCTGGCGAAATTTTGGTGATATTTGTTTCGGCTACTGCGGTATAACCAAAAAGAACTGCAACAATCAAAAATGGAATTACTGTGTAAGCAATTTCAGTTGGAATGTTGTAACGAGTCTGTTTTGGAAAATTTTCATCTTTCTTACGGTGAAATATCATCGCCCAAAAAATAAGACCTGCGGTAAAAGCTCCGACGACAAGTGCAGCAATCCAGGCGCCTTGCCAAAGTGGTAGTG
>DKNC01000016.1:0-21963 GCA_002470135.1 Actinobacteria bacterium UBA7398
ATGTGGTTTTAGTTGAAGCACCTTCTTATGTTGGGGCGCTCGGAACTTTCAAACAATATGAAGCGCAAGTGGTCCATGTCGAGTTAGATCAAGACGGCATAGTTCCCGAGTCGTTACGTGAGGCGATTAAGACAATTCGGTTTTCTGGTCGAAAAATTAAATTTTTATATTTGATTCCCAACTACCAAAACCCGGCCGGTGTATTGCTTCCAGCAGATCGCCGCACTGAAATCCTAGAAATATGCCGGAAAGAAAAGATTATGGTGGTGGAAGATAACCCGTACGGCCTTTTAGGTTTTGAGCGGCCATCGCCAAATGCAATGCGGGCAGAAGATTCTGAAAATGTTATTTACTTAGGATCGTTTTCAAAAACGATTGCGCCCGGACTTCGAGTTGGGTGGGTGTTGGCGCCGGCGGCGTTGCGGGAAAAGTTAGTAATCGCGAGTGAATCATCGATTCTCTGCCCTTCGAACTTCACCCAGATGGCGATTTCTAGCTATTTGGCTGACCAACCATGGCGTGATCAAATCACCGCATTTTGCAAGCTTTATAAAGTTCGAAGAGATGCGATGTTAGAGAGTTTGGATCAATATTTTCCTAAAGGCGCGACTTGGACAAAACCGCAAGGTGGTTTTTATGTTTGGGTTAATTTGCCGCCAGAGATTGATACTAAAGCGATGATGCCAAAAGCGATTGTTGCAAAAGTTGCTTATGTTCCAGGAACTGCGTTTTATGCTGACGGTTTGGGTTCATGGTCGATGCGGCTTTCTTATTGCCATCCAACCCCAGAAAGAATTCGTGAAGGTATTAAATCTTTGGGTAGTGTGGTTGAGCAGGAGATGGAACGACGTAGTGGTGGGATTGCGTTTAATTAATCTATAACATCAATAATTCGATGTAAGTCTTCCAGAGATCCAAATTCAATAACAATTTTGCCACGTTTTTGAGTCATCTCAATATTTACCCGCGTATCTAGCGCATCTGACAACCTGACCCCGAGTTCTTTAATTTCAGGTGATGTGGTTGTTTTATTTTTAGTCGTAGTGGTTTTGCTCTTACTACCGAGTGAAATAATCTCTTCAACCGCCCGAACACTTAATCCTTCGGCGACAATTCGGTTCGCGAGTTTTTCGATTTCATGTTGATCAGCCAATCCAAGTAGCGCACGCGCGTGGCCAGCTGAAATTGTTCCGGCAGCCACCCGGCGTTGTACTGATGGCGGTAAATTTAATAAACGAATTGTGTTAGAAATTAACGGACGTGATTTTCCAAGTTTTGTGGCCAACTCTTCGTGGGTATAACCAAAATCTGTAAGTAGTTGGTTGTATGCAGCCGCTTCTTCTAGCGCATTTAGTTGGCTGCGATGAATGTTTTCTAAGATTGCTTCGCGGAGTAATTCGTTATCGGGAGTTTGGCGAATAATCACCGGGATTGAAGTTAAGCCGGCTAGTTTTGCAGCGCGAACTCGGCGTTCACCCATGATTAATTCATAAGTATCTGCGCCACTTTTTCTAACCACGGGTGGTTGTAATACTCCAACCTCTTTTATGGAAGCAGCTAATTCTTTTAAAGCATCTTCATCAAAAACTGTTCTTGGTTGTTTCGGGTTTGGTTTAATTGCAGATAATAAAACTTCATCTCGGTCCGCAATTACAGTTTCGTTTCCTGGAAGTTTGATGGCGGTTGGAATTAATGAATCTAAATTCCGGCCAAGCCCGCCTTTGCGCGCGTTCATTAACTAATCTCCTGTTGTTGAATTGGATTGACCGCGCTGCCACGAACCGCGATTTCGCGCGCAACGGCCATGTATGACTGCGCGCCGATGGAAAGTGGATCGTAAGTCATAACAGTTTGGCCATATGAAGGCGCTTCTGAAATTCTAACCGCTCGTGGAATTGGAATATCAATTAATTCTTTTGGATAATGTGCGCGCACACTGTCGGCCACATCATTTGCTAATCTAGTTCTACCGTCAAACATTGTTAAAACAATTGTAGTTAGTTTGATATTTTGATTTAAATGTTCTTGTACTAATGAAACAGTGTGAAGTAATAACGCTAAACCTTCTAAAGAATAATATTCGCATTGAATTGGAATCATTAACTCTTCTGCTGCTACAAGTGCATTAATAGTTAATAAACCTAAACTTGGTGGGCAATCAATAATTACATAATCAATACGTTCGCCTTTATTTGCGCGTTCTAGTAATAATGTTTGTAACGCTTTTTTTAATCTAAGTTCGCGCGCAACCATTGGGACAAGTTCAACTTCTGCGTTTGCTAACGATTGTGTTGCTGGTGCGCATTCAAGATGCGGATAGCCAGCAACTTTAATTACAACTTCACTCATTGGAAGATCGCGTGTAATTACTTCAAACATTCCAGCAACATCATCGCGCGCAATTGAAAACGCAGTGCTTGCATTTCCTTGTGGGTCTAAATCAATCACTAAAGTGCGGAGGCCACCCATCGAAAGCGCGGCGGCAATATTGACTGCGGAGGTAGTTTTGCCGACCCCGCCTTTCTGGTTGGCGACAGTGAAAATCCGAGTTTTAATCGGTTTTGGCATCGGCTCTTTGAGGCGTTTGATTCCGATTACGCGCTTTTCGGAATTTGTTTCACGTGAATCAGCCACGGCGGTAGTTAACCAGCCTTTATGACCTCAGCTATGCGGCTGACGGGCAGTTCTCCGATATTTAACTCAATTATTCGTGCGGTCGCACCCTTTGGCAGGATCGATTCACTCAATTCGGCCGCCGCTGACTCCCCTTTGATCGCCAAAAGTGCGCCATTGGGTCGAACCAGGTGCCAAGTGGATGGAATTAGCCGGGCAAGGGGTGCGACTGCACGGGCGGTTACGTAATGAAAGGGTTTTGTTAAAGATTTGGCCTTACCGCGATGGACTGTTACCTCTAATCCAAGCTCTGCAATAACCTCGTTTAAAAAATCGACCCGGCGTTGTAGCGGTTCAATTAGGGTAATTTTTAAATCTGGGCGAGCGAGCGCAATTATGATTCCAGGAAGCCCAGCACCAGAGCCGACATCCCCCACTGTTGCGCCTTCAGTAAAAAGGGTGGTTATTGGAACGCAGTTTTCAATATGGCGTTCCCATACTTTTGGCCCTTCGCTTGGGCCAATGATCCCGCGCTCAACCGCCACGGTTTCGAGGAGTTCGGCGTAACGGGCTAACTCAGGGCCTTTTTTTGGGAAATAGGTCTGAGTTAAAGTTTCACGTGAAACGCTCAAGCGGGAAGGACTACCACGCAACGATCTGGGTCTTCGCCCTCGGATTCGCTGCTCAACCCAGTCTTTTGAATGGTGTCGTGGATGACTTTTCGCTCAAAAGCGTTCATTGGGGCTAGTTTCACTGATTCCCCGGAAGCTTTGACCTCTTCGGCGATCTTTAGCGCTAGTTCGGCTAAGGTTTCTTTTTTATTGACGCGGAAGCCGTCAATATCGAGCATTAAACGAGAGCGTTCGCCAGTAGCTGTTTGGACTGCTAACCGGGTCAACTCTTGGATTGAGTCTAGAACTTCACCTTCGCGGCCAACTAGGTGGTTTAACTCGCCACCTTCAATTGAAAGCGTGGCGCGATCGTTCTCCATCCCAATTTCGATATCGCCATCGAGGTCGGCGATATCCAACAACCCTTCCAAATAATCCGCAGCGACATCGCCCTCTTCTTCTAAACGAGCAATTAAACTTTTTTCCTCAGTTTTTTCAGCTGTATCTACTACTACTGCTTCCTTATTTGGTGCCATGGTTTTACCTTTCGTTAGGTACTAAATCTCTGGGCGATTTGATAGTTTTTATACTATTTGTCGCTTTTACTTCCGTTTCTTCTTTTTATTACTTCGTTTTGGTTGCTGGCGTTGGCTCTTAGGTTCCTCAACCGCTACCCCGCCGCCAATCTCTTCGGTTGGGGTAATTCCAGATTTTTTAGCTTTTTTTGCTTGAAGTTCTTCATAGGCCGGTGACCCTGGGGTTGGGTTTCGTTTAATTACATAAAATTGTTGCGCCCAAGTCCAAAGGTTTGTTGTGGACCAATAAATTAAAACTCCGACTGGAAAGTTAACACCAGATACCGCAAATATTACTGGAAATAAATAGAGCATTATTTTTTGCTGTTGCAACATCATGTTGTTTTGGGTTGACATCTTTGGCATGCCTTTTGTCATCAACTGTTTTTGGGTTGTGAATGTTGTTGCCGACATAAAGGCAATTAAAATGACAGTAACAACCTTAACGGTTGTGATATCTGATCCTAAAAATGTTTGCGAGATTGGAGCGCCAAAGAATTTAGCAGCGGCCGCAGATACCACATCGTCTTGGGTTAGTACACCATGTTTTTGTGGCGGATTTTTTCCAATTCCGTTTAATACTGTAAAGAGCGCAAAAAAGATTGGGGCTTGTGCAAGTATTGGAAAACAAGAAGCTAATGGGTTTGTTTTGTGTTCTTTATAAAGCTTCATCATCTCTTCAGATTGTTTTTGACGATCATCTTTATATTTTGTTTGAATCGCCTTCATGTGTGGTTGTAGCGCTGTGAGTGCGCGTTGACTTTTAATTTGCTTAACAAACAATGGAATTAAAATAATACGGATTAAAATAACTAAACCAACAATTGCGAGCGTCCAAGTTACACCACTGTCAGTTCCAAAAATTGGGCTTAAAACTTTATGGATCGCCATAATTACCGCAGATACTGCGATGTAAAGTGGATTAAGAATTGATCCCATTAGTTAACTCCTGCTGATTCTCTTGATAAATCAAGGTTTTTTGCCGGGTTTTCGTGGTGTGTTTTAAAAGTGAAATTGGTTGGTACGTAATCGACGCCACCGTGTGACCATGGGTTACACCGAACAAAGCGCCATAACGATAAAAATAAACCTTTAAAGCCAAATTGTTGGATTGCGTTCATTGTGTAGGTTGAGCAAGAAGGGTAGTACTTACAGCGTGGCGCAAATGCGGGCGAGATCCATTTTTGATAACCGGTGATTAAAAAAATTAATGAGCGTCTCATTTCACCACCGAACCCGGATTGAACTTCTCAGATAATTTATTAAACAACTGTGTTGTGTCGCTTGAATAGTCTTTAGTGTTTTGGATAGCGCGGACCACAACTAATGATTTTTGGGGAAGTAGGTGAAATTGTTCTTTGGAAAGGTGACGAAGTTGACGAGTTACTCTATGGCGTGAAACTGAGCCACCAATTGATTTAGAAACGATAAAACCTATTTTTGTTTCAGGTAGCGTAGGCTCGGCAATAATGTAACCAGCGAGCGTCCGCGTAGAAGCTCTAGCTCCGGATTTTGTAGTGCGAGCGAAATCGGTGCTAGAAGTGAGTCGGTTTAATGACGCAAGCACGAGTTACGCAGATGCAGAGATGCGAACGCGACCTTTGGCTCGACGAGCAGCAAGAACTGCACGACCACCACGGGTTGCCATACGTGCGCGGAAACCATGCTTCTTTGCGCGCCGACGATTGTTCGGCTGAAAAGTGCGCTTTGTCATTTCTTGCTCCTTTGATAATTTAAAGCTCTAAAGTTTCTGACTTTCGTCCACTCCAAGCGGGTCGAAATGCACCGACCTTTTTTGGGGCCACAGCAGGGGGTAACGGTAAAGGTCGTGGATAACTATGGTCAAACTGGGGCGTTTCGGTCAGATCGCCAATATTGGTGTGGATAACCACTTGCTTTTATTCAGTTTCCCCTCTAGTTTTCGGCTCTATCCACAGGAACCGCTGAAAAGGGTGGTTTTTGAGGGTTAATAAAGGGTAAAGGTTGGGTTTAGACCACAGCCTGTGGATAACTATGTGGATATCGAGGTAGCTAGGTGTTGGTCACAAATCAAAGCACGGGCCAAGAGATGGAATTAGACCTTAAATCTTTATGGGGTGCTGTGATTGAAAAAATATCAACCGACGCACCGCAACACCGGGCGTTCTTAACACTTACCAAACCTCTCGGATTAATTAAAAGTGATGGTGGATCAAATTTATTACTTGCTGCGCCGAATGTTTTTGCTAAAGATGTTTTAGAGAGCCGGCTCCGGGTGGTTTTGAATGAAGCTCTTTCAAATGAAACTGGTGAACGAATCAGTATCGCGGTAACCGTAGATGAAGAGTTGGAAAATTTGGATGTGGTTCAACCGTTAGAAGTTGAGATTGATTTAGATCCAGTTACACCTCGCGCTGGAACTGGGCGTACTGACGCCACTCCAAATAAAACTAACGAACAATCACAATTAAACCCTAGATATATTTTTGAAACTTTTGTAATCGGTGCATCTAACCGGTTCGCGCACGCGGCTGCGGTAGCGGTAGCGGAAGCGCCAGCAAAAGCTTATAACCCGCTATTTATTTATGGTGAATCTGGGTTGGGAAAAACCCATTTATTGCATGCTATTGGCGCTTACGCAAAAGAATTATATGGCGGGCTTCGAGTTCGTTATGTCTCTAGTGAAGAATTTACAAATGATTTTATTAACTCGATTCGAGATGATAAAGCTTCGGTCTTTCAACGCCGTTACCGTGATTTAGATATTTTATTGGTTGACGATATCCAGTTTTTAGAAAATAAAGAGCGGACTCAAGAAGAGTTTTTCCATACCTTTAACACTTTATATAACGCTAATAAACAAATCGTAATTTCAAGTGATCGGCCTCCGAAACAATTAACAACTTTGGAAGATCGGCTGCGTAGCCGGTTTGAGTGGGGTTTAATTACAGATATCCAACCGCCGGAGTTAGAAACTAGAATTGCAATTCTTCGGAAAAAAGCCGCGCAAGATAAATTAAATGCGCCGGATGATGTGTTGGAATATATCGCTAGTAAAATTTCAACAAACATTCGCGAGTTAGAAGGCGCGTTAATTCGTGTGACGGCTTTTGCTAGTTTGAACCGACAAGGTGTTGATCTTTCGCTTGCGGAGATTGTGTTAAAAGATTTAATTCCTAGTGAGGGAGGCCCAGAAATAACTGGCGCGACGATTATGGCCCAGACCGCGGCTTACTTCAGCCTTAGTGTTGAGGATTTATGTGGTAGCTCCCGATCTCGGGTTTTAGTTAATGCCCGCCAAATCGCAATGTACCTCTGTCGGGAATTAACCGAACTTTCGCTTCCTAAAATCGGACAAGCTTTTGGTGGCCGTGACCACACCACGGTTATGCACGCTGATCGAAAAATCCGACAGTTAATGGCCGAGCGCCGTTCAATTTTTAATCAGGTTACAGAACTAACTAACCGGATTAAACAGCAATCGCGGGGGTAACTCTGCATACCCCCAACCTGGGGGTAACTTGTGGATAACTGTGGATAACTGCAGTTATTAGGTGTGTGTATTAGGTGGGTTTTTTCGAAGAAACCGCTTCGGAATAGTTATCCACCTCTTATCCACCCACCACCCACAAGTGAAAACGGTGAAGATATCTTGGTTGACCTGCGGTTATTAGGGTTACCCACAGAAATCTACTCTGGTTACTACGAATATCTTTATATATAGAGAAAGGGTTGTGCGCGAACCACCATCGCACATTAGGTTTACTTTATGAAGTTCACAGTTGAAAGCAATGTATTAACAGAGAGTGTTAATTGGGTTTCACGGAGCCTTTCCTCCCGACCAATAATGACGGCGTTATTAGGAATTGTTATAGATGTAAGTAATGAAATAACACTATCCGCCTCTGATTTAGAAACTGCCGCAAAATCTTCATTTAATGCTGATATTAAAGAAAAAGGAAAAGTTTTAGTGCCAGGACGGTTATTGGCGGAGATAGCTAGATCGCTACCAAACAAACCAGTTTCATTTATGTTAGATAACAACCGAGTATTAGTAACAGCTGGCACCGCAAAATTTACACTTCCAACTTTACCAATAAATGAATATCCAAACCTACCCACTATGCCAGAAAATTCTGGATTTATTGCAAGTGATGTTTTCGCAACCGCAATTAACCAAGTTGCCATCGCCGCCGGCAAAGATGACTCACTCCCAACTCTTACCGGAATTCACGTCGATATAAATAAGGAAACCATCACATTAGCCGCAACCGATCGATACCGATTAGCTGTGCGTGAAATTCAATGGCAACCAAACAACACTGATATTGCAACCTCCGCTTTATTGCGGGCTCGAACACTTGCCGACGCCGCAAAATCCCTTGTGGGTGTAACTCAAGTTTCATTAGCGGTTGCACCAATCACCGCAACCGAAAGACTTGTTGGTTTTGCCAGTGAAGCGAAAACTATGACATCAAGAATGTTGGATGGAACTTTCCCGCCTTACCGACACCTACTTCCAAAAGAAAGCATTGCGCAAGCAACCATAGAAGTTGCGCCATTTTTAGATTCAGTACGCCGGGTTGCGTTAGTGACCGACAAAACCGTGCCGCTCCGGTTGCGATTTGCTGATTCCAAACTGCAACTAGAAGCAGGCGCGGGCGAAGAAGCGCAAGCAACTGAGGAATTAACCATTATTTACAACGGTGAAGCTATTGATATTGCTTTTAACCCAACTTTTTTAATGGACGGTTTACACGCAGTCGGAACTCCTTTTGTACATATTGCATTTACTGGATCAAACAAACCAGCAGTGCTGTCTGGCAAACACGAGAAAGATGGCCCAACAACCGAAAATTATCGGTATTTGTTAATGCCTATGCGTTACGCGTCATAACTCCCGCATACTTAATTTACCGTGCACATAACACACCTCTCTTTACAAGATTTTAGATCTTATAAAGTTTTAGAGTTACCGTTAGAAACCAAACAAAGTATTTTTATCGGGGAGAACGGCGAAGGCAAAACTAATATTATTGAGGCGATTATGTATTTGTCTTTACTTTCTTCCCACCGTGTTTCACAAGATGTGCCACTGATAAAACTAGGTGCAGAACAAGCGTATATCCGCGCAAAAGTTTTACAAGATGAACGAACCCAATTAATTGAGTTGGAAATAAATTCAAATAAAGCAAACCGCGCAAAAGTTAATCAAAACCCAGTTCGAAGTCAGAAAGAAATACTTGGGATCACCCAAGCAATAGCTTTCTCTCCAGAAGATTTAGATCTAGTTCGAGGCGATCCAAATGAACGCCGAGCTTTTATAGACCAATTATTAATCCAAAGAAACCCACGAATGTCTGGGGTTATAACCGATTATGAACGAGCTTTAAAACAACGAAACGCGCTACTTAAAAGCCGAGCCTCTTTTCAAACGTTAGAACCTTGGGACGAACATCTTATTAAATTTGGCTCAGAACTAATAGCCAGCAGAATTGAATTAATAGAAGTCCTACAACCTTATTTTATTAACGCCTACAAAAATTTAGCTGAGAAAAAACCAGCAGGAATCAACTATAAATCGAATATCGATAAGCTTTCAAACAATCGTGAATTAAACCAAGTCTTATTAAAAACCAAACTTACAGAAGTTAGAGAGCAAGAGCGAGATCGCGGCATCACATTAGTAGGACCGCATCGCGATGATGTTTTACTATCACTAGGAGACCATCAAGTAAAAGGTTATGCCAGTCATGGAGAATCTTGGTCTATTGCACTAGCTCTTAGATTAGCGTCATTCCAATTATTAAAAGAAGAAGGTAATCGACCAATTTTAATTTTAGATGATGTATTTTCAGAATTAGATGAGGCCCGTCGAGAAAAACTAGTGCAATTAGCGGAGGAAGCAGAACAAACATTTATCACAGTAGCTGTGGAAAGTGATCTCCCAAAAAGCTTGAATGGGGTTCGGTATTTAGTTAAATCTGGAACGGTAAAGAAATTATGAGTGAGCCTAAACCAAAACGGGATATCGCTCGTGAACTTTTCAGATCTTATAAAACTCAAATAAAAAAACCCAAGAGAATTATTGAGTCAGAAGAACGAATAAATATTTCTGACCCCCAACCACTAAGTTCGGTTTTTAATGAAATTATTACAAACCGAGATTGGCGCCAAGGAATCGCAGAAGGAAATTTATTTAGTGATTGGGAAAAAGTTGTAGGCGAAGATATTGCACAACACACAACTCCAATAACTTTGCTAGAAGGAAAATTAACCATTCAAACTTCATCAACTGCTTGGGCGACTCAACTTAGGTTAATTTCAAACGATCTTTTAAAAACACTCCAACAAAGCGCGCCAGGCGCATTAGTTGAAGAATTAGTTGTAATTGGCCCACACGCGCCTTCTTGGAAGCGTGGGCTGCGCACCATCCGTGGAGCTAAAGGGCCAAGAGACACATACGGTTAACCACCAAGTAGGGAACCTCACCTTTCGCTCACTAATCGCCCTAACCCACCACAGAAGGCTTTTTTGGGCTATCACAGTTTCAAAAACCCACTAGGATTACGGGTTGAACCCCGGCCAAAACTGACGAGGTTTGGCTATAACAGGTTTGAGCCCTAAACCACCTGCACGGCGAACCAGAACGAAAGGCGTTTAAGTGCCAACCCAAACCCCAAAAAAAGAGAACGCAAAAGCGTATAACGCTAGCGCGATCACAGTTCTTGAGGGGCTTGAAGCGGTTCGCAAACGGCCAGGTATGTACATCGGCTCCACTGGAGAGCGCGGGCTACACCATTTAGTTTATGAAATCGTTGATAACTCAGTTGATGAAGCTCTCGCTGGTTACTGCGACGAAATTTCAGTAACACTTTTAGCAAATGGCGGCGTGCAAGTAATTGATAACGGACGCGGCATCCCAGTCGACATGCATCCGATTGAAAAAAAACCAGCTTTAGAAGTTGTGCTAACAGTTTTACACGCTGGTGGAAAATTTGGCGATGGCGGTTACTCAGTTTCAGGCGGTTTACACGGTGTTGGTGTCTCGGTAGTAAATGCGCTTAGCCAAGACTTAGAAGTAATTGTTAAACGCGATGGCTTCATATGGAATCAAAATTACAAACTAGGTGTGCCACAAGCCTCACTCAAAAAAGGTGAGGCCACTGATAAAACCGGAACCCAAGTTACATTCTGGCCATCTGAAGAAATATTCGAAACCACTGACTTTTCTTTTGAGACTTTATCGGCACGATTCCGTGAAATGTCTTTCTTAAACAAAGGTTTAACGCTATCTTTAAAAGACGAACGCCCAAGCCATGTGGACGAAAACGGCGAACCACTATTCATTAAATTTAACTTCCCTGGTGGAATCGCAGATTTTGTAAAACATTTAAATTTAACAAAAGGCGAAGGCCATAAATCCATTATTTCTTTTGGCGGCGAAGATTTAAAACAAAAAATGTCGCTTGAAATATCAATGCAATGGAACACTGGATTTACTGAGTCGGTCTACACATTTGCAAACACAATCAACACTCAAGAAGGTGGAACCCACGAAGAAGGATTTCGAACTTCACTAACCTCACTAATAAATAAATTCGGTGAAGACTGGGGTTATATTAAAAAGAAAGAAGATCGTCTTACCGGAGATGATGTTCGTGAAGGTTTAACCGCAATAGTGTCGATAAAAATGGCCGAGCCGCAATTCGAGGGCCAAACAAAAACTAAATTAGGAAACACTGAAGCGAAATCTTTCGTTCAAAAATCACTAAACGACAACCTTGGTTCATGGTTTGAACGAAACCCAACCGAAGGAAAAGAAATTGTCCGTAAATGTATTGATGCCGCAGCAGCCCGAGTAGCTGCGCGAAAAGCTCGAGACTTATCAAGAAGCCGTAAAGGTTTATTAGAAGGCCGCGGAATGCCTGGAAAATTAGCGGATTGCCAATGGACCGAACCGGAAAAATGCGAACTTTATATTGTTGAAGGGGATTCAGCCGGTGGTTCAACTAAAGGCGGACGAGATTCAAGAAACCAGGCAGTACTTCCAATCCGCGGGAAAATTCTAAACGTTGAAAAAGCACGGATTGATCGAGTGTTGCAAAATAACGAAGTACAGGCCTTAATTACTGCACTTGGAACTGGCATCCATGAGGATTTTGATGTTGCAAAACTTCGTTACCATAAAATTATTTTAATGGCGGATGCTGATGTCGACGGACAACACATTCGTACACTTTTATTAACTTTATTATTTAGATTTATGCGGCCATTAATCGAACAAGGTTTTGTTTACTTAGCACAACCACCACTTTATAAAATTAAATGGGGTGGGAAAGAACCAGTCCAGTATGCATTTTCCGACAGAGAGCGCGACGGTTTAATTAAAATTGGTCTTGACGCTGGCAAACGCTTACCAAAAGAAGATGGCATCCAGCGTTTTAAAGGTTTAGGCGAAATGCCTGCAAAAGAACTTTGGGATACCACAATGGATCCAGCGCACCGCGTGTTAATGCAAGTAACTTTACAAGATGCAGCCGCAGCCGACGATCTCTTCTCAGTANNGAAGATGTTGAACAACGCCGTAATTTTATCCAACGCAACGCTAAAGATGTTCGCTTCTTAGATATTTAAATAAACGAAACCAGGAGAAAAAATTGGAAGAGCAAGCACCGGTTACTGATCGCGTAGAGGTAGTTGATCTACAAGTCGAGATGGCACGTTCCTATCTCGATTATGCGATGAGTGTTATCGTCGGTCGCGCGCTCCCGGATATTCGAGATGGTTTAAAACCAGTCCATCGCCGAGTGCTTTACGCAATGTATGACGCTGGTTATCGCCCAGATAAGGGTTACTACAAATCTTCACGCATCGTTGGTGACGTCATGGGTAATTACCATCCACACGGTGACGGCGCGATTTATGACACTTTAGTTCGGTTAGCGCAACATTGGTCGTTGCGTTACCCACTTGTTGATGGAAATGGAAACTTCGGATCGCCTGGAAATGATCCAGCCGCGGCAATGCGTTACACCGAAGCTCGGCTCGATCCACTCGCCATGGAAATCATGCGAGATATTGATGAAGACACGGTTGATTTTGTTTCTAATTACGACGGTAGATCACAAGAACCTGTTGTGCTTCCAAGTCGTTTTCCAAATTTATTAGTTAACGGATCTGCCGGAATTGCAGTTGGTATGGCTACTAATATTCCACCGCATAATCTGCGCGAAATTTGCGGTGCTGTGCAATGGGCTTTGGATAATCCAGATGCCACACCAGAAGATTCCTTAACTGCAATGCTCGGAATCGTTAAAGGTCCAGATTTTCCAACCAAAGGTTTAATTGTTGGCCGCAAAGGCATTGAAGATGCCTACCGAACTGGTCGCGGTTCCATAATCATGCGCGCCGTTATTGAAGTTGAGGAGATTAATAAACGAACCTGTTTAGTTGTAACTGAACTCCCATATCAAGTAAACCCTGATAATTTAGCGTTGAAAATTGCCGAACTGGTAAAAGATGGGAAAATCAAAGGAATTGCAGATGTTCGAGATGAAGGTAATGAACGCCTTGGCCAACGCTTAGTAGTTGTGCTGCGCAACGATGCAGTTGCAAAAGTTGTAATTAATAATCTTTATAAACAAACCCAGTTACAGGATTCATTCGGAGCAAATATGTTGGCGCTGGTGGATGGCGTGCCACGAACCCTTAAATTAAATGAATTTGTCCGGTATTACATTGACCATCAAATCGAAGTTATTGTCCGTAGAACTAAATACCGATTAAGTGAAAAAGAAAAACGCGCACATATTTTAAGTGGTTATCTAAAAGCCTTAGATGCGCTAGATGTTGTAATCGCGCTGATCCGCGCCAGCGCTAACTCTGATGCTGCGCGCGAAGGTTTAATGAAACTTCTTGAAGTTGATGAGATCCAAGCAAATGCAATTTTGGATATGCAACTTCGCCGCCTTGCGGCTTTAGAACGCCAAAAAATTATTGACGAATACGACAGTTTAATGTCCGACATTGTTGAATTAAATGAAATTTTGGTTAACCCAACCAAACAACGTTCGATTATTAAAAACGAACTACTTGAACTTGCCGAGAAATATGGAGACGATCGTCGTACCCAAATTATCGTAGGTGACACTGATTTATCAGTCGAAGACTTAATCCCAGACCAGGATGTAGTGGTAACTATTACGCGCGGGGGTTATTCAAAACGAACCAAAGCTGACGCATACCGAGCCCAAAAACGCGGCGGTAAAGGTGTTCGTGGCGCTGCATTAAAACAAGATGACATTGTTGAACATTTTTTCACCGCGTCAACCCATGATTGGTTGCTCTTCTTAACAAACCAAGGCCGGGTCTATCGTGCAAAAGTTCATGAATTACCGGACGCCGGTAGAGATGCTCGTGGTCAACATGTCGCGAATTTATTAGCGTTCAAACCAGGCGAGACCATCGCATCTGTAATTGGAATTAGAGATTATCAATCGCTACCGCATTTAGTTATCGCTACCAGAAGTGGTGTTGTTAAAAAAAGTCCGTTGGTTGAATATGACTCAAATCGGACCGGCGGACTTATTGCTATTTCACTTCGAGAAGGCGATGAAGTCGTATCTGCTTCGGCAATTACTTCATCCGATGAAATTTTATTAATCTCACGAAAAGGTATGGCACTTCGTTTTACCGCAGATGATGATTCGTTGCGGCCAATGGGACGTTCTGCAACTGGTGTAATTGGAATGAAGTTCCGAAAAGACGACGAATTATTAACAATGGTTTCGATTCCAAAAAACACCGAAGACGCAAAACAATATGTATTAACCGCTACAGATGGCGGATTTGGGAAACGAACTCCACTTGCTGAATACCGTTCTCAAGGGCGTGGCGGAATAGGTGTAAAAGCCGCAAAAATTGATGAAGGCTCGCGCGGTATTTTAGTTGGAGCTTTAATTGTTAATGAAACTGATGAAATTTTAGCAATCACATCAAGTGGCAGCGTTATGCGAACTGAAGTTTCACAAGTACGTGAAACCGGTCGCGACACAATGGGAGTTCGTTTGGTGAATTTAAATGATGGGATAACTGTCGTTTCGTTAACCAAAGTAAGCGAGGAATAACGGATTTTTGGTCGCTACCAATTGTTCGGGTAATCTTGCGCCTCGCACTGATCTAGGTCAGGGCGAAAAGAAGGGCCTATAGCTCAGCCTGGTTAGAGCGCTTCCCTGATAAGGAAGAGGTCAGTGGTTCGAGTCCACTTAGGCCCACACTCGTTAACTGCGAGGTTTCTTAGGATTTGCATTTTAAACTCCTACGAAATAGTTTTGCCGAACGCAAGTACTTAATGCAGTTTGGGGACCTAGCTCAATTGGTAGAGCACCGCCTTTGCAAGGCGGGGGTTAGGGGTTCGATTCCCCTGGTCTCCACGTGACTAATACACCAAACACAAAAGCAACTTTGCACACCAATAAAGGTGACATTGTTGTTGATTTATTTCCCAACCATGCACCAAAAACCGTAGCTAATTTTGTCGAGCTAGCTAGTGGTTCTCGCGAATGGGTAGATCCACGAACCGGATATAAAACTTCAGAAAAACTTTATGACGGCACAGTTTTTCATCGCGTTATTAAAGGTTTCATGATTCAAGGTGGCGATCCACTTGGTCAAGGAACTGGTGGACCAGGTTATAAATTTGCTGATGAATTTCACCCAGAATTAAATTTTGATCGCCCATACTTATTAGCAATGGCCAATAGCGGCCCCGGAACCAACGGCTCACAATTCTTTATCACAGTTGCCCCAACCGCTTGGTTGAACCGCAAACACAGCATATTTGGCGAAGTCACCGATGTTGCAAGCCAAGCGATTGTTGACGCCATCGCTACTACCGCAACTGGCGCACAAGATCGACCAATCGAAGCGGTAAAGATTAATTCTGTTTCACTAAGTTAATTTTGTTATTTAACAACGTGAAACGATTTGCAACAGATTCGTTAACAAATTTAATCCTTGTAATTATTGCTGGCAGCTATTTATTGCAAATGATTATTCCCGGGTATGAAGCCGCATTGTTATTAGCTAAAGATCCAGTTCTAAGCGGCGAGTACTACCGAATTCTTACCGTTGCCCTATTACATGGCGGACTACTTCACTTAGGTTTCAACCTTTACTCACTACATTTGTTGGGCTCGCCAGTTGAAGCATTTTTCGGTAAAAGTCGCTACCTTGCGATTTTCATCGGATCACTAATAGCCGCCTCAATAACTTCAATCATATTTAACCCACCTTATGTTTATTCAATCGGAGCCTCTGGTGCGATCTTCGGGTTATTTGGCGCGCTTGCAGTCGGTGGAAAACGAATGGGCGTAGATTTCCGAAGCATTGGGACAATTGTGGTAATTAACTTTGCACTCGGATTTATGATGAGCGGAATTGATTGGCATGCACACCTAGGCGGCTTGTTTGGCGGCGCAGCAGTAACTTGGCTTTTACAGAACACGAGAAAGCGCTAAAAGTTATACACAGCTTTATCCACACTGTGGAGAATTACAACAGTGTAATTAATAAATAGGTATTAGCGCCATTTAGTGGCGAGCGAGAATCCAACGCCAATAAATGCAAAACCGACCAACATGTTCCAAGCGCCGATATTAGGAATCGGGTAGGCGGTCTGCGAGATGTAGAAGACCACAATCCAAAGCAATCCAAGCAAAAAGGCGGCGACCATTACAGGGGCTAACCAAGCTGGGCTTTCGACCGGACCAGATTCCTGTTCCAATATCTCAGCTGGAATGTAGTTATCTTTCTTCTTCTTGCGGACTTTTGATGTAGGCATGGGCTCAGATTACACCTGAATCTTTAGATTTGGGTAGCGGGAGTAGTTAGAAATAGCCAGAAAGGGTGCAAATGAAGATATTGGTTGTAAATAACTTCGACTCATTTGTATTTAACCTGGTCGACTACTTAAAACGTTTAGGTGCTGATTGCACTGTTTTGAATAACGATCAAATTAATATCTCTGAAATCGAAAATTACAACGGAGTCTTAATCTCTCCAGGCCCGGGAACCCCAGAAGGCGCCGGAGTAAGCATCGATGTTGTAAAAAAATGCGCTGAATTGAGAAAACCACTTCTTGGTGTTTGTTTAGGCCATCAGGCAATCGGAGTTGCGTTCGGCGGGATTGTGGAACGTGCACCGGAGTTGTTGCACGGAAAAACTTCGGAAGTAACCCATAACAATGTGGGCGTGCTCCAAAACATTGCTTCACCTTTTACCGCTACCAGGTATCACTCGTTGATAATTAAAAGTAATCCGTTACCGCAAGAATTAGAAGTTACTGCAAAAAGTGAATCCGGAATAATTATGGCGATAAAACATAGAACGCTCCCAATAGAGGGTGTGCAATTTCACCCAGAGGCAATTTTAACCGAACACGGTTATCAAATCATGGGCAATTGGTTACTCCAATGTGGTGATCAAGACGCAAGAAAAAGATCTGAAGGCTTTAATCCAATAGTTGCAAGAGGTTAGTTTGTAGCCGCTCTATTAATCGTGATAGTTACTGAACTTCCAATCGTTTTTACTAGCCCAGCATCAGGTGCCTGCGCCAACACAACGCCAACTGGTTGGCTCGCATCGATAGCATCAACAATTTTTACCAGGAATCCAGCCTGGGTTAATAATGTACGGGCTTGAATTTCGCTAACCCCAACAAGATTTGGAACTTGTACATTTCCGCTCGCAATATCAAGAACCACACCGCTACCAGCCCTAACGCTCTCCCCAGATTTTGGCGCCACACTTAAAACTGTGCCAGGCGCTTGTTCTGAATCAACTGGGTTTGTTCGCAATATAACTAAACCGGATTGAACTAAAAGTATCCGAGCTTCTTCAAGTGATTTTCCGATTAAACCAACTGGAACAATGGCATCACCTGGGCCATCAGATAACGTCAACGTAACGCTGCTTCCAGCCGAAACTTTAGAAGTCGCCAATGGCAGTTGTGAAACCACGCGATCTGTTGGGATTCTAGGATCGTGTGCACGATTAATTGTGATTGTGAAACCAACTAATAATTCGCGCGCTTGCGCTTCAGTTAAACCCACTACGTTTGGCAGACCAGCGCTTAATGATGAGTTAGTTTTAGAAAATATAGTGAAGTTCGCAATTACACCTAACCCCAACAAAATTGCGGAAATAGTTGCAACCACCTTTAATCGCTTGGCGGGCTTTTTAGTTCTTGGGATTTCCCGAGTGATTGCTTCGCCGCGAGCTAACCGCTTTAAATCATCCAACATCGCGATTGCACTTTGATATCGATCATCTGGATTCTTTGCTAGCGCAACTGAAATAAAGTTGTCAACCATCGAATTTAGAGTTGGCTGTAATTGGGTTGCGGGAGTAACCACACCCGAAACATGTTGGTAAGCAATTGCTACAGGTGTATCGCCGGTAAATGGCGGTTTGCCAGAGATTAATTCGTAAAAAAGACAGCCAACTGAATATAAATCGCTTCTGGAGTCAGCTTGGTCGCCAATTGCTTGTTCGGGTGAAAGGTATTGCGCAGTTCCCACAACATTCCAAGTGCTAGTCATGGTTGCGCCGACATCATCGAGCGCTCTTGCGATACCAAAATCCATCACTTTGACTGCACCTGATTTAGTTAGCATGATGTTTCCCGGCTTTATATCGCGATGGATTATTCCGTGTTGGTGCGAATAATCTAAAGCTGCCAAAATTCCTTCTGTTATCTCAATCGCCCTCTCAAACGAGAGCCGATCACCGTTCTGCAAGATGGCGCGCAAAGTATGGCCTTTTACATATTCCATAACTATGTAAGAAGTATTCTGGGTTTCATTAACTTCTTCGCCTGAGTCAAATACTGAAACTATCCCGGGGTGGTTTAACCCAGCCGCAGCTAACGCTTCTTTTTTAAACCGAGCGATAAAAGATGGGTCGCGTGCTAAATCACTTCGCAATATTTTTACCGCGACTTGCCTTGATAATCTTTTATCTTCAGCAATATATACATCAGCCATACCGCCAGTACCGATCATTTCACCTAATTCGTAACGGTTACCTAAAAGTTTTTTATTCATTAGCGGCACCAATAAACTTTGCGTCAAACTTTTCAACCGAACCACTTATTTGAGCGAGAATCACAGTCACATTATCTGGCGCGCCCTTCTTGTATGCACCATCTATTAATAAACCCACAGCAACTTCTAAGGGGTTCTGCTTCACAATGTTCAAAATTTCTAAATCAGAAAGTACTCCAGAAAGGCCATCGCTACAAAGAAGGTATATGTCGCCATCAATAGCCGGATACTCAATGAGTACTGGTTGGATGTTTTCATTTCCCATCAAAGCTTGTGTGAGCATTGAGCGCTGCGGATGATCTGCAATCTCATCGTGTGTGATGCGCCCTTGGTTTAACAATTCTTGTACCAAAGTGTGGTCGGTGCTGATTTGTGCAATTTTCCCAGAGCGAATTCGATAACAGCGCGAGTCGCCGACATGTAGCAGCGAAACATTTTCATTAAGAATAGCAAGAGCGGTAATCGTTGTGCCCATTCCCTCTAATTCCAAATTAGCTCTAGAAACGGCGGCGATTTCACCATCCATCTCATGAACCATATTTAGATATAAATCCTCTTTGGAATCCAAATCAACCTCGGGTGCTGCTAATAAAGATTGCAACGCGGCCAGAGTTTTAATTGCAGTTTTCGAAGCAACTTCGCCACCGGCATGGCCACCCATGCCATCGGCAACCGCAATCAAATTTTGCGAAACAAATCCGGAATCCTCATTACCGTCACGGATTAAACCAAGTTCAGATCTTGCGATTACAGGAGAGAAGTTGAAGTTACGCAAAACTTTCTCCGACTTCTCTCGATAAGGTTATGTTATGGAAAAACCTAATATGGCTAGCCTAACGCGACGTTTAACGGATAGGAACTGGCGCTAGGGTTCCCCGCGCTTAACAACGGCAGATGCGACCAAAAATATTTGCGCACCGCGGCGCTAGTGCAGATTTTGCCGAACAGTCCTATGAGAGCTACGCCGGCGCGATTTCACAGAA
Organism: Actinobacteria bacterium UBA7398; assembly: GCA_002470135.1. Classification (GTDB taxonomy): domain Bacteria; phylum Actinomycetota; class Actinomycetes; order Nanopelagicales; family Nanopelagicaceae; genus UBA7398. Next base: position 19,869 of record DKNC01000016.1, read on the forward strand.
CGCAGACGGTTTCGAATGCGATGTGCAATTAACTGCTGATCGCGAAATTATCTGCTGGCACGACGACGACACCAATCGCCTTACCGATAAACAGTGGTTGATTTCAAAAACACCAATGAAAGATCTTTTAAAGCTAGAAATTAAAAACGAAGGGAACTTAGGCAGACCGATAACATTTTTAGAATTGTTACAAATCTCCATTGATTCTAGAAGGGATTTGTTGGTGGAGACAAAACATCCGGTTCCAAATAAAGGATTAATTGAAAAACTTGTTTTACAAGAGTTAAAAAAACGAAAATCAGATATTAAAAAAAGTGGCATAAATATTAATATTATGTCGTTCTCATTTTTTGCCACTCAAAGAATTGTAATTTCTAAGCAATTCACACCAGTATATTTAGTCGCTAAGGCGCCACAGATAAAATACCTACCCGCAGAAATTTATGGTGTATATATCAACCTTCTTAAAGCGAAACCAGAATTAATTGAGTTAGCACATAAACGCGGCAAGAAAATCTATGTTTGGACAGTAAATGAAGCGGAAGATATGGAGTTCTGCGCACGGAACGGTGTTGCTGGGATAATTACAGATAATCCGGCGCGAGCAAAGAATGTGCTCGGCTATTCTTAACCAATGAGTACGTATGCCTATCTTGGTCCGGCCGGGACATTCACTGAAGCCGCGCTCAAAAAAATCAGTAAGAACTCTGATCAATTAATTCCGTTCGCCAATGTAACTGCAGCGCTAGACGCGGTTAGAAGTAATAAAGCGGAGTTCGCGCTTGTCCCAATCGAAAATTCTGTTGAAGGGGTGGTTGCGCGGACGCTTGATGAATTGGCAATCGGTGAACCACTTGTGATAATCCAAGAAACCACACTCCCAGTAAGTTTTTCGTTAATGGTTCTCGCCGGGAATAAAAGTAAAAAAATTAATTCCGTTGCTACCCATCCACATGCCGAAGCTCAATGCCGCGCGTATATCGCAAAAAATATGCCTGGCGCGGAAGTAATTACGACAGCGTCTACTGCAGCAGCAGCAGAGGGTTTAGCTAACGGAAATTATGATGCCGCGATCGCGGCACCAATTGCGGCGTCACATTACGGATTAGAAATAATTGCTGAGAATATTGGCGATAACACCGCAGCGGTTACGCGATTTGTGCTTGTAGGTAAACCTGGAAAAATTCCGGCTAAAACTGGCCATGACCGAACATCGTTAGCAGCTTTTATCGGCGCAGATCACGCTGGCGCACTTTTGGAAATCCTTACCGAATTTTCAGTTCGTGGAGTTAACTTAACTTTCATCCAATCACGGCCTACTGGCCGCGAACTTGGAAGCTACCATTTCATTATTGATGCCGAAGGACATGTAGATGACGAGCGAGTAGGCGATGTTCTTATGGGGTTGCGCCGAATTTGCGAAGATGTTCGTTTCTTAGGTTCATATCCGCGCGCCGATAAAATTGCGCCAACAACTACTAAAGCGACAACCGATACTTCATTTCAAAGCGCATCGGCATGGTTGGTTGAAGTTCGCCAAGGAAAAAAGATTTAGTCGGTAGGCTCACAACATGATTGATTTGAAGGTTCTTCGCGAAAACCCAGAAGTTATGAAGAAATCGCAAACCGTACGTGGCGAAAACCCAGATTTAGTTGACGCAGTCCTTGCGGCGGATGATGCTCGCCGAGCCGCACTTTCTGAATACGAATTATTGCGAGCGGAACAAAATGTAATTTCTAAATCGGTAGCTTCCGCAAAAGGTGACGAAAAGGCGGCATTGCTCGAGAAAGCCAAATCACTTTCCGCATCTGTGAAAAACGCCGAAGCAAAGAAGAACGAAGCAGAGGTGCGTGCCAAGGACACCCTAATGGGGCTTTCTAATTTTATTGATCCGATTGCACCTGTTGGCGGCGAAGCAGATTTCAAAGTTATTGAAGAAGTTGGAACGCCGCGCGATTTTAAAAAAGAAGGATTTGAAGCAAAAGACCATGTCGAACTTGGGAAAATCCTTGGTGCTATTGATGTTGAGCGCGGTGCAAAAGTTTCAGGTTCGCGCTTTTATTATTTAACCGGGATGGGTGCAATGTTGGAATT
>DKNC01000016.1:22016-24388 GCA_002470135.1 Actinobacteria bacterium UBA7398
CTTGTTAAACCGGCAGCGATGGAAGGAACCGGCTTCCTCGGTCAAGCGGCAGAAAACGTTTTCCATCTAAAAGAAGACGATTTTTATCTAGTAGGAACAAGTGAAGTTCCACTCGCTGCGTACCATATGGATGAAACATTAGACGCAAATAAATTACCACTTCGCTATAGCGGTTACTCTTCTTGTTTCCGCCGCGAAGCTGGCACCTACGGTAAGGACACCCGCGGCATTATCCGGGTGCACCAATTTGATAAAGTTGAAATGTTTTCATTCTGCAAACCAGAAGATGCCAAGGCTGAACATTTAAGAATTTTGCAATGGGAAAAAGATTTCCTAGATGCGATGGAGATTCCTTATCGAGTTATTGATGTAGCTTCCGGTGATCTAGGCGCTAGCGCCGCTCGTAAATTTGACTGTGAAGCTTGGATACCCACTCAAGGAACTTATCGGGAAGTTACCTCCACCTCTAATTGCACTGAATTTCAAGCGCGCCGATTAAATATCCGAATGAAAGATAATGAAGGCACAAAAGCAATTGCTACTTTAAATGGCACTTTGGTGGCAATCCCGCGCATGATTGTTGCGATATTAGAAAACCATCAACAACCTGATGGCTCAGTAAAAATTCCGAAAGCACTGCAGTCATTCTTAGGAACCGACAAATTCCTGCCGGTGAAAAATTGAGCGGTTTGCAAAAACGACCTAAATTAATCGCGAGTGATTTAGATGGAACCGTGGTTGCACATTATGGCGCTATTACTGACCGGACGATTAATGCATTTCGTCGAGCGCATGAGATGGGGATTCACATCTATTTCGTAACTGGAAGACCACCCCGATGGATGCCAGAAATAAAGGAAGCGTTTGGTTTTGGAACTGGAATCTGCGGGAATGGCGCACTACTTTTTGATATTCAAAATCATAAAGTTTTAGAAGAGTGGTTAATTCCAATCGAAGCTCAAAAAGAAACCGTAAAAAGACTTCGTAATGCAATCCCACCAATCTCATTTGCCATCGAAACACACGATAATTTTCACCGCGAGGTTGCTTATATTCCAAGATGGGATGTCGGTGTAGATAATAAAGGTGTAACGAAAATTGAAGAAGCCATGACTGAGCCAATGATGAAGATGTTGGCACGTTGTTCAGATTATGAATTTACCTCAGATGAGATGTTGGAGATTGCAACTAAAGAAGTTGGCGATTTAGTAAACGTTACTCATTCAAACCCCAAAGAATCTTTATTAGAAATCTCGGCGCACGGCGTTAGTAAAGGTGCAACTCTTGCAAAAATTGCGGAGCGATTAGGGCTAACCGCCGATGATTGCGTTTCATTTGGCGATAATCCAAACGATTTTTCAATGCTTTCATGGACAAGCAGATCTTGGGCGATGGCCGATGGTCATCCAGATGCTCGAAAATATGCGAAATCAGTTGCGTTGCCACACCAAGAAGATGGTGTCGCAATCGTTATCGAGGAGTTACTAGAACTTCCCGCGTAATTTTGAAGAGCCTCGTTTAGAAGGTAAGTTTCTCCACGGAGGGCTCGCATAGCGGCCGAGTGCACCGGTCTTGAAAACCGGCAAACGAAAGTTTCGTGGGTTCAAATCCCACGCCCTCCGCCATTTTTTAAGTTCTATCGGTCATGTGCTCGAATTCATAAGTAAATACGCTTAATCTACCTAGCGCGATCTCTATGAGGATAGGAAACTGGTCTCAGGGATTTTAGGACTGGGACGAGGAGCCGTAGCTATGGATACTGGCGTATTTTCTCAATCTCGCGCAGCCATTAAAGAACGCACGCTCCGAACCGATCGATGGTGGTTACAGCCAGCAATTACATTTGGAGTCCTTTTTAGTTTTGTAATTTATGCAACTTTCCGAGCATTTGAGAACAAATATTATTTCGCAGAACCTTTAGTCTCGCCTTTTTATTCACCATGCCTTTCGAGTTCATGTATTGAAGGCACATCACTGCTAGGTCAACCATTCAACAATAAATATTTCGGAATCGGTATCTCACCCTCACTCTTTATTTTGATTTTCCCACTTGGATTCCGAATGACTTGTTACTACTATCGCAAATCTTATTATCGAGCATTTTGGATGTCACCACCTGCTTGTGCAGTAGCAGAACCACATTCAAAATACACCGGCGAAACTCGTGCACCACTAATTTTACAGAACGGGCATCGCTGGTTTTTTTACGCGGGATTAGTTTTTAATGTACTACTTACTTATGATGCTTTCTTGGCATTTAAAAATGCCGATGGCGAGTGGGGCCACATGAGCGTCGGAACCTTAGTTCTGTTAAACAACGCAGTTCTACTCTGGCTTTATTCACTTTCTTGTCACACATGTCGCCACACACT
>DKNC01000057.1 GCA_002470135.1 Actinobacteria bacterium UBA7398
GGTGAAATTTCGGATGCAATAAGAGCAGATTTGGAATTTGCTTGGCGGGCAATTCGCTCGGTTAAGAGCAACGCAATTCTGCTTGCTAAGGCAGGCGCTTCGGTTGGAATTGGAATGGGCCAAGTTAATCGAGTCGATTCTGCCGGGTTGGCCGTAGCGCGCGCCGGGGATCGCGTAAAAAATTCGGTTGCAGCCAGCGATGCATTTTTTCCATTTGCAGATGGACTACAAATATTAATTGATGCTGGAGTAACTGCAGTCGTGCAACCAGGCGGCAGTGTTCGCGATGAAGCGGTAATTGCGGCTGCAACTAAGGCCGGAATTGCAATGTTTTTCACGGGAGTGCGCCACTTTTCTCATTCATAACAAAATGTAATTTAACTTAATTCTTCTTCTGTTCAATTTCTGTTTGCCGTCCATAGTCAATCAATTAACTAACAACTTCATATATTTGCGGCTGGGGTGTTCCCAATATTTAATATAAAGAATTGGACGAAATATTCAATGAAACTTAAATATAAAATTGGCGCTGTAATCAGCGTATTAACTATGGTAGGAACTGCAACCGTTGCTTATTCAAATTTGGCAAAACCAGATTACATAGTTTCGACAAATACAGCAGTTGAGATTAAGCCACTTACTTACGCTGGCGATGTATTAAATGGAGTAGTCGTGCGAGGCATCCCAGATGGTATGGGCGCATACGACAATGGCAACGGTGGAATCTCACTGCTATCTGTTCATGAAATTCCATCTTATTCCCCAATTGCACAGCAATCTAAATCAAGTACTTCGCCTTGGGGTGTTTCAATTACCAAATTTAATGTCACAAAAAATTCCAAAGTTATAACTTCAGCGACTGACTTTGTTAAGGATTATAAATTTTATAATTACACCACTAAAACTTATGTTGATTCTCCAATTGGCGCAGCGCCAGCTGGTACTACCAAAGGTCTTGATTGGAATATCAGCCGATTCTGTTCGGCAACGCTAGTTCAAGCAGGCGGTCTTTCATTTAAGAGCGGCAGCATCACTTATGGTTATGAAGGTCCGGTATTTCTAAGTGGCGAAGAAGATGCCGATAGCGGTTATGCCCGAGGTTTCGCCTTCGATATGGATGGCCACGGTATTCAATTACCAAGAATGGGTCTTGCATCTTGGGAAAATTTAATGCCAAATCTAAAGCCTGGCATCAACACAGTTGTTATGGGTAATGAAGATGGTTCCGCAACAGATAGCCAATTATTTATGTACGTTGGAAAGAAAACTACAACCGGAACTTTTGCTGATAAAGCTGGCCTTACAAATGGTGATTTAATGGTGATGAATATTCCAGGAATTGCTAATGACAACGCTTTCCGTGCTGCATATGGAAAGAATAAGGCTGTAGATGTCACCTTTAAGAAGACAATTTGGGACGGAAATATGGCTTTGCAACAAGCTGATCACGCCGCCCAAGGTACCGAAATGACCAGAGTTGAAGATGGCGAATGGGATCCAACTAATCCAAACGTTTTCTACTTCAACACAACTGAATCAAATAAGGATGCTGCTGCAACAAAAGCAAATCCAGCAGAGCCAACCTTCTCCCGTGATGGTGGTGGATTATGGCGTTTAACTTTTGTTGATGGCCAAAATCCTGATCTTGGCGCGAAGTTAGAACTTTTGTTAGATGGTTCAGAAGCTCCATATCTGAGCAAGCCAGATAACTTGGCAGTAACAAAGGATGGCATTGTGTTGCTTCAAGAAGATCCAGGTAACAATGGTCACGTAGCGCGAATTGTGGCTTTCCGTCCAAAAGATGGAAAGTTAGCGGTCATTGCTGAGTTTAATAAAAGTTACTTCGCAACTGGCGCAAGTAACTTTATGACAATTGATGAAGAATCTTCTGGAATTATTGATGCCACAGCTTTATTTGCTAAAGCTGGCGACACAAATAATTACTTTTTCTTCAATGCTCAAGTCCACACTGTTGGCGGCGCACTTGCTCGCCCAGATTTATTAATCAAATCTCAAGTCCGAGCTGCAAAAGTAAATAAGGCCACAATCGAAGGCGGCGCATTTTACTTGATGACCGTTTCTGATTGGAAGACGGTATTCGGTTCATAACCGTTAATACTTTCTTAAAATCTTTCTAACCTAACGCAAAAAAGGGCGGGTAGCGACTCGAGGGCGCTGCCCGCCCTTATCTTTTGATTATTTTAGGTAGGCTCGCTTCCATGACAACTGCGAAAATTCTTGATGGCAAAGCGGTTGCCCAATTAATTAAAAGCGAATTGCAAGCACGAATTTCAGCTGCAAAATTAGCGCCTGGCTTAGGAACGGTTCTAGTTGGTGATGATGCGGGTTCGCATGCATATGTAGGTGGCAAACATAGAGATTGCGCTGAAGTTGGAATCAAATCGATTCGAATCGATTTACCTGCAACTGCCTCCGAAGCTGATGTTTTAAAGGTGATTTCAGATTTGAATAACGCTAGCGAATGCACCGGATATATCGTGCAGTTACCGTTACCAAATGGCATTAATTCGCAGAAAGTTTTAGAAGCAATTGATCCCGATAAGGATGCCGATGG
>DKNC01000065.1:0-5995 GCA_002470135.1 Actinobacteria bacterium UBA7398
CGGTAAGTGGCAAGAAGTAGCCACTCTTAAATAGACGAACAGCTAAGTCAGGTGTTGACATGATTAGATCGTCGGTAAGAGTTCCAGCTTCTAAACCAGTTAGAACTTGGTTTACATATTGCGCAAATGGCCAACCAGTTAATTTAACTTCGCTAGTTGTGCTCTGTGCATTGAACTTTCCTAGTACAGATTCCCAAGCTTCTTTACGGCCTGGTTCTACACCCATCCATGTTGTGATGTTTAACTGAGTCTTTGCTGCTTTAGCGGTAGTTGCTCCTGCAACTGATCCGACTGCAACAGTTCCTGCAACAGCTCCTGCACCCTTAATAAATCCACGACGACCAACAGTCGCGTTTGTTATTTCGAGAGCATCTACTGTTTTATTTTCTTTCTTACTCATAAGCATTCCCTCCGGTGGAATCTCAAACTAAATAGGCCACACTTTGTGAACTGTATTTAGTTAACAGTTCCCGCATACTCCTCCGTACTGAGTGGTAGGTCAAGCGTTAAATCGTTACTTTTTTATAACATTTACGCTCAATTGGCTAGGTAGCCGCCATCAACTGGGAGGACAACGCCGGTTACATAATCCGAAGCCGCCGAGGCGAGGAAGAGGGTGGTGCCAGCCAAATCGCTGGGCTTGCCCCAGCGCCCCATCGGAATTCGACTACTTAGAAATTCAAAACGCGCCTTATCTTGTCGAACTGCGTTGTTGATATCGGTCTCAATAAAACCCGGCGCGATTGCATTTACATTGATTCCCATTGGTGAGAGTTCATTTGAAAGTCCACGAGTTAATCCCCCGAGCGCGGTTTTTGCGGCGGTGTAGCTAATAACATTTTTCCCACCTAGGAACGTCCACATGGAGGCTGTGAAAATTATTTTTCCACTCCCGCGAGCTGCCATGCCGCGAGCGAATTCTCTAGAGAGAAAAAACGGCGCATTCAAATCAATTTCAATGGTTTGATCCCATTGCTCGTCAGTATGTTCTAAAACTACGCCTCTACTTGCAATGCCAGCGTTGTTTACCAGAATATCAATTTTGCTATCTTTTAAAGTTGAGATTAAAGATTTAGTTTCAGATCTTTCGCGTAGATCGCAAGCAACCGCGCTAAATTCAACTCCGAAGCTCGTAACAACTTTTTTTAAATCATCATCGGCTTCTTGTTTTGAGCTGACCGCAATTATATTCGCCCCAAACTCCGCAAGAATTGAGGCCATTGCAAAACCAATTCCTTTGCGCGCTCCGGTGACAACTGCAGTCTTTCCAGATAGGTCAAATATTCCTCGATACGACATTACTCTCCCTTAGAAAATAATCTGTCAATAACTAGCAACTCTGCTACAGATACCTTAGGATTGTCAATAGTTAACAACTCGCGAGCTTGGCTTCGGTAACTAAGGAGATATTTCATGCAAGGTTTGTTCATTCCACAATTCACCGCATTTGATAAGAACAATAACGTTGATTACGGCGCAACTGTTGAACACGCAAAATGGTTGCTATCAAATGGCGTAAGCGGGCTAGTTCCGTTTGGAACTTTTGGTGAAGGTGCGTCGCTTAGTTTGCGGGAAAGAATGAAAATAACCGAACAATTAGCTGACATCTCACATAATTCCGCGCTGATCCCAACAATTATCTCCAATAGCTTGGGCGATATTTGGGAATATTTAGACTTTGTTAAAGATATCCCGGTCGAAGCGATCATGGTAATCCCACCAAGTTATTTCCGACCAATCGATAATCAATCCCTAATTGACTTCTACAAAGCGGTGGCAGATCGAACCCGACATAAAATCGTTGCTTACAACATCCCAGCTTGTTCATTAAAAATAGATGTTGAAGTAGCTAAAAATATCCCAATTTGGGGCATGAAGGATTCCAGCGGTGATATCAATTCGGCAAAAGCTTATCTAGAAGGCGGTGTCAAAGTTCTACTCGGTAGCGATATCTTGCTTGCAAAAGGAATTGCACTTGGCGCCTCTGGTGGTATTTGTGGTCTTGGCAACTTCTTCCCTAAGCACTTAGTCAAAGTTTATAAGTTAGCCAATGAAGGAAAGAGCGCAGAGGCTGAAGCACTAATTCAAGCAACTGTTGGTGTTTTTGATGCAATTTTAAAGCCAGGTTTTGATTTTGTAAAAGCTATTGGTTGCTTGAAAAACGCTGCACCGCAAATAATCCCAACAAAGCTTGGTGATATGCGATTGCCATGTCCAACACTTAGATCTACTGATGCCGAGCTGAAGAATTTAGCGAGCGCAGTAAAAGAGTTAGAAAGCCAAGCTATTTAAGTATTTTGTAACTGTAACTTTATCTGGGTAAGAAATTTGTGCACCTTTTCTAGTAACACTTGTTGTTGCGCATACGACTCCAAGTTTTGTGGCGATTTCCGGGCGCAAGCCTTCATTTAAGCCAGCCGCGAAAGTGCCTACAAAACAATCACCAGCACCAGTCGTATCTACAACTGGGACTTTTTCGCTTTCGATTTTGAAATATTTACCACTCCGGTCAATTAGTGCTGCGCCACTCTCTCCCAAAGTGACCACAAGCCCAACCCCATGTTTCTTAGCAAAATCGCTCATGGAAGCTTCGTTTGGCTCACTCTTTGAAATGGCTTGAAATTCAATGGCGTTCGGAATTAACCAATCGGTATTTTCTAATAATTCCTTTGAAAGCTCCTTGGCTGGGGCCGGATTTAGAATCGTTATCAACCCTAATTTTTTAGCTGCTTTAAATGCTGCCAACGTCACTTCTTCTAATATTTCTAGTTGCCCGACTACAACTCCTAAATCTTTAATCGTTTGAATTGCCGTTACAGCATCTTTTGCCGTAAGCAAATTACTTGCACCTGGAACCACAATTATCCGATTAGCACCAGTTTCATCTACCCAAATTGGCGCCACCCCGGTACTTTCAGAAAACTTTTGAAGATGCTCTATATTTATACCTGCTAGTTTCATATTTTCAATAATTTGATCGCCAAAAATATCTGAGCCGACACCAGTCACCATATAAACCGTGGCATTAAAACGGCTCGCCATTGAGGCTTGATTTGCGCCTTTCCCACCGAAATTTGTTGAAAAAGATTTACCTATAACAGTTTCACCACTATCTGGGATCTGAGATGTGTAGGTGACCATATCTATATTGGAACTTCCAACTACCGCAATCGCTCGCATTTTCGTGAGGATAGACCTCTCTCGCCTGTCAATCAACCAAATTTCAACTTATACTCCGCGTACTATGAAAAACAATCAGCGCCGCTTCATTGGAAAATTGGAAGTTTCACCAATTGGGCTTGGTTGCATGCCACTTTCAGGTTACCCACCTGAGAAAAGTTTCATGTTAGATAATCGTGACCAAGCTATCCAAACTGTTCATGCTGCGCTAGATGCTGGGATTAATTTTCTAGATACCGGTGACTCGTACTCGCCCACCTGGAATCCCTACGGTCATAATGAAAAATTGATTGCAGAAGGAATTAGAAGTTGGAGCGGATCTGCAGCAGCGAAGGCAAAAATTATTGTTGCGACGAAAGCTGGAATAACCCGCGAAAAAAACGATACTTGGTATGGCGAACTTGGCTTTAACTCAACTCGAAGTTATTTATACCGAGCAGTTGAAGGCTCGGCGGCGCGACTCGGCGTGGATAAAATCAAACTTTGGCAACACCACCGGATTGATCCAAAACTTACAATTGAAGAACAGTACGAAAATGTAAATACTTTAAAGGAACATGGAATTGTTGAAAATATCGGATTGAGCAATGTGACGGTTGCACAGCTAAAAGTAGGTTTAAGTATTATTGGCGGGCCTAAAGATGGTGGCGTCGTTTCGGTACAAAATGAATTCAGCCCAAGATTTAGAGTTAATAGCGATGTCTTGGAGCTCTGCACTGAATTAGGTATTGCATTTCTGCCATGGTCACCACTTGGCGGAATTGGTAAACCTAAAAATGTAACATCAGATAGTTACGCAACGCTCCATGAGATGGCTAATCGAAAGAACGTTTCGGTATTTGCGCTTACGATTGCTTGGCACCTGGCAAAGAGTCCGATAACAATTCCGATTCCAGGATCTTCGCAACCGGCAACTATTTTAGATTCACTATCGGGTTCAGAAATTGATCTATCTGCCGCTGAATTTGCGGAACTAGATAATGGTTTACCTGAAACCAGTATTGAAACTGGAACTTATATTCCTAAAAAACCGGCCGCTAATTAGTAAGTAGCGCGACCACCAGTTAAATCAAAAGCAAAACCAGTAGTAAAACTGCAAGCGGGTGAAATTATCCAAGCTGCCATATCTGCAACTTCGCTAGTTTTCCCTAGTCGGTTCATTGGAATTCTCGATTTAAGTGATGTCAACTGCGCTTCTGAAAAACTGTCACTCATTGGTGATTGAATTAGCGCGGGTGCCATGGCATTAACAGTTACCCCAGTTGTTGCATACTCTTTCCCAACGCTCTTAACTAACGCGATTAACCCGGCTTTTGTCGCAGAATATGCAACCAATAACGGATTTCCTTCTTTGCCGGAGATACTAGCTAGATGGAGAATACGACCATAACCACGATCGGCCATTCCTTTGATTACCGCTTTGGTGAGAATTAAAGCCCCTCTTAAATTAATGGCATAAACCAAATCAAAGTCAGCGATATCAACTGACTCTACTTTTTCACCATTTTTACCAAGAATTCCCACGCAATTAACTACTGCTTTTAGGGGACCAAGGTCGGATTCAATTTTATTAACACAGCTCACGATCGAACTCTCGCTCACAAAATCTACTTCAAAAATGTGAAAATCTTTATTGCTGACTTCGTTCTTAATTGCTTGCAGCGCCGAAATATTCTTATCGCACGCCGCAACAATAGCGCCACGCTTAATGAATGAAGTTGCAATCTCTTTTCCAATTCCGCTAGCAGCACCAGTTACTAAAATTAGATGGCCCTTTATATACGTGGCTTCCATTTACGCTCCCGTTTTCAAATAGTCATGCAAAATACTTCCTGGTACAAGTGCAAAGTCAGCTTTCCAATAAAAAGATTCTATGGTTTCAAGGACTGGAAGTAAATGAAAAGGCGCGCTCTCATTAAATTCAATTGTTAATTTAGATGGACCGCGCCAGCATTCCTTTACAACTACATCCCCCAAAATTCTAGAAGTTATCTGATTAATACCCTGGGTGCCATCAATGTTCCGAATTACTTTATGGTTTATGTTCTCGCGAAACGGGAAATACTTTTCAAGTTCACTCACTTGCGCAGCTTGTTTACTTACCGGCATAACAACCCTAGAAATTAAGGCGTTGCCCCGAAAAACTTCAGCAACGATTTCATTATTTACAGTTTTAATTTTGGTGCTACCCATTTTCTTAGGTTGGCCATGAATTTCACGTCCTTGGGTTAGCCCAACCTCGGAACTAATCAATAAATTAGTGCTGAAACCGCCAAAATGTTCTACCCCGCCAGCATTAACTTTTACGCCAATCATTACGTTGGTTTCTTCAACTTCACCCATGCCTTCAACAATTGGCATGTAATAGTTATGAATCATTACTAAATCGCCATAGCTTTCCACTGGGAAATCGATATGTTTTTCGATTGCCGCTGGATCGGTGCGATAAACCGTGGTCAGAATAGTTACATCCTTATACCGAATTGGAAACGGTGGATACATCGGCGCAAGCTTGGGCGTGGACCATATGCCGGCAACGTTCTGATCCATTTTTCTCGATTCCTAACGGTTATTTTTGCGCTAAAACTTTACCGGGATTTAAAATTCCGTTTGGATCCATTGCGTTTTTGATATTTCGCATTAGGGCTACGGCGTTCTCGCCGGTTTCTTCAACCAAGGATTCGATCTTCCCCATACCAATTCCATGCTCACCAGTACAAGTTCCATTCATCGCAATAATTTTGGAAGCGAGTGAATGTGTTATTTCGCGAATATCAGTTAACTCATTTGGATTTGAAGGATCGGTAATGATTAG
>DKNC01000065.1:6023-6582 GCA_002470135.1 Actinobacteria bacterium UBA7398
CTTAAAATTTCATTACAAGCTTCTACCGCTTTGGCGAGCGCTGAAAGTGGCACTGCCATATCGGTACTTACGATTCGCTTCCCAGGATAGATATGTATGTTTGACCAATATGCATCATGTCGAGCTTGCCAAAGTTTCCGACGTGCGCTCTCATCGCTAGTCCATTCAAAATTAGATCCGCCGAATTCAGCAACAATCTCCGCAACACTTTGCGCATCGGATTCAACATTTGTTGGGCTGCCATGAAATTCAAAGAGAAGTGTTGGCTGCTCCGGGAGCGTTAATCCGCTGTGTTTATTGGCATTTCTAACGCTAGCCGCATCTAAGAATTCGCAGCGAGCAATATTGGTACCCATCTGCACAATTGCCGCAGCAGCAGCTACGCCATCAGCAAGGGTTTCAAAGCGCACTATCGCTGCTGACATCTTTTCTGGAATACCGAATACTCTTAAAGTTATTTCAGTTATGACTGCCAACGTTCCTTCTGAGCCAACCAATAACCGGGTTAAGTCATAACCTGCTGAAAGTTTTCTAGTTGGTCTCCCGGTTTTTACAATTG
>DKNC01000065.1:6640-9341 GCA_002470135.1 Actinobacteria bacterium UBA7398
TCCGCTCCTGGATCAACTGAGAAAAATAAGCCTTCGCTAGCAAGTCGATTATTGAGCGCAACTCGGGTTAAGCCAGCCTCAACTCTTACAACTAAATCTGCCGGTGAAATTTCGATGATCTTATTCATCTCGGTCATGTCCATACTTATTCCGCCTCTAAGCGGTAGAACATGGCCTTCCAAAGATGAGCCAGCACCAAATGCCACTACCGGAATTAAGTTTCTATTGCAGTAAGCAAGAATCTCTGAAACTTCTTTGGTGTTATGTGGATATATAACGGCCGAAGGTAAAACCGGAGGGAATGCTGATTCATCTCTGCTGTGTTGATCTAAAACAGATTCATTCATTGAAAAACGTGTGCCGAAAATAACTTTCAACTCTTCTATCTGCTTAGAGTTAAGATCTACTCGGTTTACTGTCGACATTGTGGAAGTATAAAGCCATTGCGGTATATCGCAACAAATTTCTTTTAGCGGATCGGATATATGAGCACAGCATCATTAGCAAGAGCGCTTAATTTCTTTGCGCCAGCTCGTGCTGTGCCGAAAACTAGTTGGAGTGCGCCAACTTATTGGACTATCCGACCTAAAACATTTTTAATTTTAATTAGCGGGCTTTTCTTGATGGGAATTGGCGGTTCACTTTCTGTTCAATCTAATTTAGGCAATCCACCATGGACGGTCTTAGCACAAGGTATTTCTAAACAAGCAGGAATCTCACTTGGTTGGGCCTTCTTTATTGTTAGTTGTTTAGTGCTCTTAATTTGGTTTCCACTAAAAGTAACGCCAGGATTTGGCACAATTGCAAATACCGTTTTCTTTGCCGCATCATTGCAATTAGGTGTAACCATTATTCCAGCGCAAGAAAATTTTAAACTTTCGCTCTTGATGGTTCTTTCTGGAATTTCACTAGTTGGCTTTGGTACTGCGCTTTACATATCGTGTGGTCTTGGATCTGGCCCTAGAGATGGCTGGATGATTGGGTTATTGGAACGAACCGGAATTCGAATTTGGAAAATAAGATTTGTAATCGAATGTTTTGCTCTAACTAGTGGATACTTGCTTGGCGGGAAAATTGGCTTAGGTACAGTATTGGTAATGCTTTTTGTAGGCCAAGCAATTGCAATTTCGTTTACGCTACTTGATAAATTTTCGCAAACCTACTTCTGAATTAATATCTCATTAAGTGGTTTGCGTACCAAGTCGGGTACTTCGCAATTTTCGGCTGGGTAACCAACCGGAAAAAGAATATATGGGCGCTCTGTTACAGGGCGCTCAAATATTTCGTTTAAGAAACCCATCGGATTTGGCGTATGTGTCAGCGTAGATAGTCCCATTGAATGCAGGCTTGCAATAAATAATCCGCAAGCAATTCCGACTGATTCGCTAACATAATAATTTTTCTGTAATGAACCATCAGGTAGTGGTGTGGATTTTTGCGCGAACGCAACCACAATCCATGGCACAACATCTAAATAACTTTTATCGGAATTAGTCCCGATATGCGACAACGCTTGGCGCCAGGCTGGTGGTAATCGTCCACCTTCATAATTTTCGCGCTCTTCTATTTCGGCAGCGACTCTAATTTTATGCTTTACCTCTGGATCATTAGTTGCGACAAAAGTCCAAGGTTGTTGATGCGCACCACTTGGTGAAGTGTTAGCGGTTAGAACTGCTGTTTCTATTACCTCTTTAGGCACCGGTTCGTCTGAGAACATTCGGACGCTACGGCGGCCATCCATCAATTTATAGAAATCTTCACCGCGTTTTAGGCCTTCAGTAATTGGAATTCGTTCTGGTTGATAGCGCATCGTGTGAGGCTAACTAATTTACTTAGCGCAAGCAACAGTTATCGCGACAGTAATTCCTTTTACCATCTCCGATAAGGGCATGGTAAATAGGTTTGGAAACTCGCCGGCCTGCTCTCTCATTAAAGGCACGTGGATGAACCCGCTTTTTATATTGGCATTGAAGAGCGCGTGCTGCAGACTATAAAAAATATGGTTGCAAACAAAAGTTCCGGCCGATAATGAAGGCGCTGCTGCAATGCCGTTAGCAGAAATAGCAGCAACTATTTCTTTTACTGGAAGCGTTGAAAAATAAGCAGCAGGTCCACCATTAACAATTGGCCGATCTATCAGAATTGCGCCGCTATTATCAGCAATTCGTGCGTCATCTAAATTAACTGCAACTCGCTCTGGAGTTATCTGAGTTCTGCCTTCTGCTTGGCCCAAAGAAATAACTACATCTGGCTTTTCTGCTGCAATCAATTCCAATAACTTTTCGCTAGATTTTCCAAAAACAACTGGGAGTATCGCGGTAATTATTTCGATCCCAGGAATATTTATCTTTGCTATTTCATTAACGATTTTCTGCGAAGGGTTAAGCGAAGAACCGGCAAATGGTTCGAAGCCCGTCAATAAAACTTTAGTATTCAACGCGCCTCCCGTGTGTAAAGAAATGCTATTCCATTACATTCGCGGTAACCTATCCCCGAAGCTATAACGAACCACAGATTGCTAGATAAAGATCTGCGTTATGGGGGCGGACTCCGGAGGACCCGGGCCACTCATTGATTTAGTAAAGGGGTGAATCCGGTCAAGGCCGGATATTTCGATGGCCCCCATCGACCCATTCATTCTTAAACATTTAGCCGATCTGCAACCAGCGCTTTATTGGTTGGACGCTGATCCGCTCGAACC
>DKNC01000065.1:9346-11042 GCA_002470135.1 Actinobacteria bacterium UBA7398
CTCCTTGCAAAAGAAAAAAATCCTAATCGCGAAGTTGTAATTATCGAGCAACGCGAAACTGGCGCTGGCGCTTCTGGGCGTAACGGTGGTTTTTGCAACGCGTCACTAACTCATGGATTCGTTAACGGTTACACGCGTTTTCCAGACGAGATGGCAAAGATTGATAAGTTAGGTCGAGAAAACCTTGATGCTATTGAAGAAACCATCAAGCGATACAACATTGATTGTGACTTTGAACGGACTGGTGAATTAAGAGTTGCGGTTGCGCCATGGCAATTTGAAGGGCTTAAAGAAGAAGCAATCCAACGTAACAACACCGGCGACCATGTTGAAGTATTAACTAAGAAAGAAATTCGCCAGCGCGTTAATTCACCATTGTACGAAGGTGGTCTTTTTGATGCCGATGGAACTGCGCTAGTTGATCCAGCTCGTTTAGTTTGGGGCTTAGAAAAGGCTTGTCTTTCACTCGGTGTGAAAATTTATGAAAACTCGCGCGTGGAAGAACTTGAAGAAGATGGCGATCAAATAATTGTTCATACTGCCTATGGAAAAGTTAGGGCAAATAAAGTTGCACTTGCCACTAATATTTTTACACCACTCATCAAAAGTTTACGTAAGTATGTAGTTGCGGTTTATGACTTTCAATTAGTAACTGAACCTTTAACCCCGGAACAATTAGCAAGTATTGGTTGGATTGGTCGTGAAGGTGTTTCTGATGCTGGTTACCAATTCCACTATTACCGCTTAACTAAAGAGAATGAAATTCTT
This sequence comes from Actinobacteria bacterium UBA7398, assembly GCA_002470135.1. GTDB lineage: Bacteria > Actinomycetota > Actinomycetes > Nanopelagicales > Nanopelagicaceae > UBA7398. The sequence continues at coordinate 10,115 of DKNC01000065.1, forward strand.
TGGGGCGGTTATGATGCCATTTATAACTATCACGGCAAAGTTCGACAGGAATATGAATTTCAGCCTGAAACTTATGCAAAGTTAGCTGAAAGCTTCTTAAAAACATTTCCGCAATTGACTGGAATTAAATTTACTCATGGGTGGGGCGGTGCAATTGATACCTGCAGTCGTTTCTCGCCATTCTGGGGAACTGCGTTTAGTGGCAACGTTGCATATGTACTTGGCTATACCGGTCTTGGTGTTGCTTCTACGAGGTTTGGCGCTTCAACGATGTTGGATTTGTTAGATGGAATTGAAACTGAAGCCACTGAATTGCAAATGGTGAAACATAAACCAATTCCATTTCCACCAGAACCTTTTAGGTTCTTATTCATTCGACTTACCCAATGGTCAATTAACCGAGCAGATCAAAATGCTGGGCATCGCAATATCTGGTTAAGGATTTTGGATCGAGTTGGATTGGGTTTTGATTCTTAGATATCTGAGTGCGCTGCTTGATCTATTACATTATTAGCTTATTACACAGGGCAGTGGGCCATACAGATCGCCGATGTTTGGCATTTCTGAACCGTAACGCTATGGCGAAGCTACCAAAACGTATGTAATTATTTAATAATCTTGTCTTCATCCTTCCTAAAATCTTTAATAATTGATAGTTTTACTGGATGCGGCAACGAACACTCGCGATATTGAGCCTGATTCTCCTGCAATTCACACTCTCTCCATTACAAGTAGCAAGCTCTGCAAGTATTGCTGGAAAAAGTTGTAGCAAAGCTGGAATAACAAAAATAGATAGCGGCCTTAAGTACACCTGCATTAAAAGTGGGAAGAAACTAATTTGGAATAAGGGAGTAGCCACCAAGCCAGTGGCTGTAGCACAACCACAACCACAACCACAGCCACAGCCACAGCCACAGCCACAACCACA
>DKNC01000027.1:0-429 GCA_002470135.1 Actinobacteria bacterium UBA7398
ATTTACATTTAAGGGTAAATCTTGGGGCAATTAGGGCAAGAAATAGCGCGACTCTTCTTTATACTTAAGGCATGAAGTTTGGCATCCACTCTGAGCAATACCAGAACAACTACTCAAAAGAGGAAGAGCAAAAATTCACTCAGGTATTTGGTGATTTGACCTCAGAATTTGCCGCCAAAATGGCTGAAGGAGTGCATGCTTCGGATGAATCAGTTCAAGATCTTGTTAAGAGACATTACGACTTTATTCTTCAGTTTTGGACTCCGAATAAGGAAGCCTACAAATCCCTTGCGATGACATATATCTTGCCATCTCAGTACAGGGACAGTTATGAAGAGGTTGCTAAGGGTCTTGGTAAATATCACTACGACGCTGTGTGTATTTGGGCTGATAAGAACCTTTAAGTCTCTCCGGCTTATAGGGCGACTC
>DKNC01000027.1:460-6219 GCA_002470135.1 Actinobacteria bacterium UBA7398
GTGGGCATGTGGGCAAAAACGTGGGCAGAAATTCCTATGGAGTTCAAGTCTGGCTTGTAGGGCGACTCTTCTTTATCATTTTGTTGCAGAAATGAAATTCCATACATCTAGAGCATCCAAATCGATGTGATGACCATGCTGCTTAAGAATGGTTGCAATCTGTCCTTTGTGCTCTGCCGCATGCATAACGGCTTGAGAAAGTAATAAAGAACGTGTCGCATGAAAAACTTTGTCACCAGCCTGAATTGCGAGCTCACCATCTGGCTTGCTTGCCTCATTTAACAAAACAGAGTCGAGCTCTGCCATTATCTGTAGGTAATCCTTGATCATGGCTCCTGAGGTAATGTCCTGAAAATCTGACCAATCAACCTCAGTCAAGCAGTAGCGAAACCAAGATTCACTATTTGCGATGTGGGAAAGCAAGGTGCCGATGCCCCACTCACCATCAGCTGCGCGTAAAGAAAAGGTCACTTCTGGCTGTGTAGCAAAGTATGAGAAGAACTTTTGATTAGACCAGGCTAGGTGTTTGATCGAAGTTTCGACTGAAATCATGGGGTGAATTGTACCATCCGGCTTATAGGGCGACTCTTCTTCCAAATTTCTACTGTGCGTAATCAAGTTATTATGTAATAATTTCAGAACACTTGTTTGGTAGCAAAAGGGAGTTGGCATCATGCCAACTCCCTTTTGCTTTGCTGCAAATGACTTATTTCTATGACATACTGTCGTCTACGGATGTTTGGTAGTAATTGGGACTTGGATAATTCCAAGTCCTTTTTGCTGTCCACAGCAATTGGGTTTCAACAGAGTTGATACTTTCTAATTTTCCAATTCCGATTCAACCGTAACTTCGCTTCCGTGATGGGGGCGTGTTGTAATCGGCAGCCTGGTCGTTTACCAAACATCCGGAGCGGGTTCAAATCCCGTCGCCTCCACCACAGTCTTGGCTTATGCAATTCGATCTATTGGTAGTGATCAAGAGAATTGCAATAGCTTTGCAGGAAAGAGCCTCGAGAAATCGGGGCTCTTTCTATTTTCTACTCTGGCTTATAGGGCGACCTTTCTCTTATAGTCAGCGTATGTCTGAGGAAAAAGTACGCTCCGAGATTATGGAAACTGGTAACCCTAAGATTAAATCTGCCCGAATTATCATCCAGGCAAGCCCATCGACGATTTATGCGTTCCTTAATAATCCTAAGCGACATAAAGAGATTGATGGCAGTGCAACTATTACTGAGAATATCAGTGGCCCCGATGAATTGGTTCTCAACTCAAAATTTGGCATGAAGATGCACCTTGGAATTGACTATCGAATTCTAAACACCGTGGTTGAGTATAAGAAAGATGAATTGATTGCTTGGAAGCATTTAGGTCAGTGGAGATGGCGCTACGAGTTAGCAGATCTTGGAAATGGTTCTACGCAGGTAACTGAATCCTTTGATGGCACTTATGCTCCAGGAATAGCTCAAATATGGCTTAACTTCCGCAAGGCATATCCGTTCACACAAACTGCTGTGGCGAAGACCTTAGTTCTACTTAAAGCAGCAGCTGAAGCGAAGTAGAATTGTTCACATAGATTTAATCCGGCTTATAGGGCGACTCTTCTAGTTACTAATTTATAATGTGATAAATTATGAAATGCAGGGACTCGAGCTGGTAACTCATTCACAAGAAGTCTTTGCTGGAGCTGGTGACATTTAGAAGTCCTGAGATTCGTCTTGGGACTTCTTTCTTTTCCACAACATTTAACCTTGCACATTTTACAAATCCTTTTCCTGCAATTTGCTACCCACCGGCCATTCTTAGCCTGCGATGTTGGTGTGGCGTAATGGCTAGCGTATTAACTCTTACCAAGTTAGAGGTACGGGTTCGATTCCCGTCACCAGCTCCGCAGACTTGCAATTGGGCGGAGGTTATTGGTCAAACCACATTGCTGAACAATTGCATGCAAGAGGGAGCCTCGAGAGATCGGGGCTCTTTCTAATTTTTCTCGGCTTATAAGGAGACACTTCTTTAATATTTAGTTCAGTTTAGAAATGGGTTTTTGAATTCACAATCCTCGGTAGCTTCTAATTCAAGCAAACGATTCCACTTAGCATTCCGCTCGGCTCCATGGGTTGAACCAACTTTAATCTGGCCAGCCCGCCAACCAGTTGCTAGATCAGCTAACCATGAATCTTCAGTTTCGCCAGATCTGGCCGAAACCACGGTGTTAAATTTGGCGGATTGAGCTTGTTGTAGAACTTGGTGGGTAGATGTAACTAGACCATTCTGGTTTGCTTTAATCAAGATGGAATTTGCAGACTGATCTTTAATAGCTCTCTCTAATCGGTGAGCGTTAGTTGTTAATAAGTCATCACCTAAAATTTGCAACGTTTTGGGAGCTGCCTGCACAAAAGCGCTCCATGCCTCCCAATCATCTTCGGCAAATGGATCTTCAATTGAAATAATCGGGAAATTATTAACTAAAATATTTGTGTAATTAACAAATTCTGAACTTGAGTAACTCTTGTTAATTGTGGTCAAGTTGTAACGAGAGCCATCAAAAAACTGAGTAGATGCAATGTCTAACGCAAGTGAAATGTCAGTACCAACTCTTAAACCAACTTTTTCAATACTTTCTAAAACAAATGCGCAAGCTAGTTCAATGGAATCAAATGGGATTCCAAGCCCGCCCTCATCAGCAACCAGATGCGTTGCTTTTCCAGATTCCTTTCCTAGCTTTGCAGCCATCTCTCGAACGGCAACAATCCAAGAGAGCGCTTCTGTGAATGATTCAGCGCCGTTAGGGATAATTAAAATGTCTTGAATATCTAGCGTTCGATTTGCATGAGCGCCTCCCGAGAGAATGTTTACCATTGGCATCGGTATTAGAAGTTTGCCGGTTGGTTGGAAATATCTAGCTAGTGAAACCTTTTTTTCATGAGCGCTTGCGATTGCAGCGGCCAGTGAAGTTGCTAGCGTGGCATTCGCGCCGAGAATCTCATGGGTTTCAGAAGGGTCAAGCTCTTTCAATTGCTGGTCAACACTTACCAGATCTATTTCTTTACCAATCAAGAGCGGTGCAATTTTTGAATTTATATTGGCGACTGCAAGATTTACGGAATTTCCAGAGTAAAAGCGATTAGAAATTGATTGGTTACCATCTCGGAGTTCTAAAGCTTCATGTTTTCCAGTCGAAGCTCCGGAAGGAACTCTTGCAGTATGCGTACTGCCATCCGCCAGAGATATTGCCGCAGCGACTGTGGGTTTTCCTCGAGAATCAAGAACTTGATAACTGAGTACTTTTGTAATCTTCATCGCTTGCTCAAATCGAATAAGTCGCGAGCATTTGTGATTTTAGAATCAGAGAGAACGCTCTTGGTAAAAGCCTGTAATTTCTCTTGTTCTGCTGGGTTCAAATAATTTACTGGAGATTTTCCTTCAACTCTTGCGAGAGATATCAGCGCTGTATGCAGCGCAAGTGAGGGGGAAATAGCGTGCATTTTTTCGTATGCATCAAGGAAAGATGTAGCGAGAGCTGCGAGTTGGGAAGCGACTTGCTCATTTTCAGCTCTAAAGAATTTACAAAGTAAGTGGGCGACTAAGAATGCCAAATCAAAGACTGGATTCCCAATGTGCATCACTTCAAAATCCAGCACGTATACCTGCCCGGAAGGCGAAACCATAATATTTTTTGGTGAGAAATCTCCATGCACAATAGTGGTGTGTTCGGTTTCAAGTTCGTCAATCAGTCCACCGATCACGGTTTGCAGATCTGGATTTTGCTTGGCAACAAAGCGATAGAAAGGATCAACTCGAAGTTGTTCAAAAAGTGTATCTTCTTTAAATTGAGCGATTTTTGCGGGATTACTTTCACCGTAGAGATGCCATGTTGCAAGGGTTTCGCCTAATACCTTGGCTACATTCAAATCAAATCTGCCGTCCAGTAAATCAGATTTCCAAACCGTACTATCTAATTCAACGCGGTCCATAATTAGCACAAATTGAATTGGATCAATAAAAACTAGGTTAGGAACTTGCTTTGGACTCAATTCGTGGAATAAGCGAAGCGCATCTGCTTCAACGATTGCGCGCCTTTGGTCAGCTTCCCATTTCTCGGCAACTTTCAATTCGGGTAGCGCCTGCTTTAGGACCATATTGCGATCATCAGTTGTAACTGCAAGCACGGTATTTGATACACCACCGGTGAGAATTTCAATTATTACTTTCTCGCCTGCAGTGACAACACCTTGTTCCACAAGATATGGCAAAACGGAAACTTCATTCAAAAGCTCCAAAATTAATTTCTCTCCTTTTCTTGCCACATTTCAACGCGAGAAGTGATGAATTGCGTCCCAATCCCATTGGATTCCGAACCCAGGTTCAGTGCTCAGTATTGCCTTTCCGTTTCGAATTTCTATCGGTTTTAGGAGCAAATGGTGAAATAAATCTATTTCATATCGGGGATCGAGGTATTCCAAGCCACCGGGATAGAGATTTGGGGTAGCGGCTGCTAATTGTGAATGAACCTCGGTATGGATATGGGTTGCAAAAGTTTTACCTTTTTGATGTGCATATGTGGTTGCCTTAAGAAATTCGCCAACGCCACCAATAACAAGTGCATCAATTCTCAAAATATCAGTTTGGTTATAGTAAAGGACTTGCTCGGCCATCTTTGAAGAAGCTAGGGATTCGCCAAATGAAACTGGTACGCCAGTTGCTTCCCGGAGTGCGATAGCAGCCACGCCTTCGGATTCAAGAAATGGATCTTCCACAAATGCCACGCCATACTCTTTTATTAGGTTTACTCGCTTGATGGCGTTATCCAAAGTCTTAAGAGTTCGAAATGCGTCAAGTGCAACCAAAGGCTTATCGCCAACTTTTTCTCTAAGTACCTTAAGTCGATTTGCATCTCGTTCAGGAGTGTCTGCTCCCATCACAATTTTAAAAGAATTTATACCGCGACTGAGCGCGTAATCAATCTCTTCGCTCAACCCAGATTCGTCTTTTCCATAGTGATATCCAATAACAGAATAAATTGGAACTTCACTTACAGTTGCCCCCAACATTGCTGCGACACTTTTACCCGCTCGTTTTCCAGCGATATCGTGAAGCGCGATATCGACAGCACTTGCTGCAGAGGTTACCGAACCATGTTCGGCAGATTGCCAATTAAATCCAAGAATCAATTTTCGTATCTCATCTGGCGATTCAGCGGTTTGGCCAATTGCAACTGGCGTCATCACATCGTCAATAATCTTTGCCATTGGAAGTCCGCGGCTATAGCAATAACCGACACCAACGATTCCGTCGGAGGTGGTAATTTTTACAACTGAATAAGTGCGATGTGTTATCCGAGCTGATCCCACGGCAAGTGGCGCGGGGAGTGGAACTCTGGCTTCAAAAGTTTCAATTGAATTGATTAGGTCCACAATTGTCGAGTTTATATAGTTGCTTAAGCTGCAGTCAACTGTTTACAATAAAGTAATTGCGTAACACTAACTAGCGAAATGAGTTTCCGATGAATGTACTGCTCTTTGGTGGCACCAGGTTTATGGGTCGATATGTATTAAAAGCTTTATTGAAAGAAGGTGCAGATGTAACCATCGCTAATCGTGGGACTAGAGAAGAGAACATTGGCGCTACAAATGTAATTTGCGACCGTTCTCAACCAGGAGCTTTAGATCAATTCGCTAACTCTAAATTTGATGTAGTAATCGATTTTTCGGCATACGCATCTGCTTGGGTTGAAGAAGCTGGAAATTTCTTCGCTAATA
>DKNC01000070.1:0-6589 GCA_002470135.1 Actinobacteria bacterium UBA7398
GTCTTCGTAACCTTGCTGCCGGCGCACAACCAATGGGTATCAAAATGGGTATCGAAAAGGCAGTAGCAGCAATTGTTGAAAAATTGCACGCTAATGCGACCAAGATCTCAGATAAAGATCAGATTGCAAACGTTGCCACAATTTCTGCGCAAGACCGCGCTATCGGTGAATTAATTGCTGAAGCGATGGATAAAGTTGGTAAAGACGGCGTAATTACCGTTGAAGAATCCCCAACTACCGGTCTTGAATTGGAATTCACTGAAGGTATGCAATTCGATAAAGGTTATATTTCACAATATTTCGTAACCGATACCGATCGCATGGAAACTGTTTTGGAAGATGCTTTTGTACTTATCTCCGGCGGCAAAATTTCAGCACTTGCCGAACTATTGCCTATCTTGGAAAAAGTTGCCCAAACCAGCAAGCCAATGTTGATCATTGCCGAAGATGTAGAAGGCGAAGCGCTCTCTACCCTGGTTGTGAATCGGATGCGTGGCGTATTTACTTCAGCGGCAGTTAAGGCCCCAGGTTTTGGCGATCGCCGTAAAGCGATGCTGCAAGATATGGCAATCCTTACCGGTGCAACAGTTATCACTCCAGAAATCGGTTTGAAATTAGATCAAGCAGATCTCACAATGCTCGGTAAAGCTCGTCGCATCGTTATTACAAAGGACACCACAACAATCGTTGATGGCGGCGGCGACAAAGCAGCTGTAGCTGGTCGAGTTAGCGAAATCCGTAAGGAGATCGAAACCACCGATTCTGATTGGGATCGCGAAAAACTTCAAGAGCGCGTTGCAAAACTTGCTGGCGGAGTTTGCGTAATCAAAGTTGGCGCACATACTGAAGTCGAATTGAAAGAGAAGAAGCACCGTTTAGAAGATGCAATCTCTGCAACTCGCGCAGCCGTTGAAGAAGGAATTGTGGTTGGTGGCGGTGCAGCACTCGTGCACGCAGCTTCTGCTCTCGACAAGGATCTTGGACTCGATGGCGACCAAGCAGTCGGCGTTAGATTAGTTCGCAAAGCATGCGAAGAACCACTTCGTTGGATCGCCGAAAATGCTGGCCATGAAGGCTATGTTGTTGTATCAAAAGTTCGCGCTATGAAGCCAAATGAAGGTTTCAATGCTGCAACTGATGTTTACGGCGATCTAGTTAAAGATGGCGTAATCGATCCAGTAAAGGTAACTCGTTCTGCGCTTGCAAACGCAGCATCGATTGCCGCAATGTTCATAACAACTGAAGCGCTTGTCTTCGAAACTCCAGAAGAGAAGAAAGCTGAAGCAGCTGGAAATGGTCATAGCCATGGCCCAGGTGGACATTCACATTAATTGAAAAATTAAAAACCCGGGTGACTACCTAAGCCACCCGGGTTTTTTATTTACACTTATTATGAAGCGGTAAAAATTTTTTGATTTTGCGATCGTTCAATAATTTCAAGTCGCTCATCCTCGCTTAGGCCGCCCCAGATTCCATATGGTTCTTGAACTGCAAGTGCTTGAGCTCTACATGCAGCAATTACCGGACAAGTTCCGCAGACTGCCTTTGCGGCATTTTCGCGGGCCTTACGACGCGGACCACGTTCGCCATCTGGATGAAAAAACATCTCGGAAGGTAGCGAGCGACAGGCACCTTGATATTGCCATTCCCATGAATCAGCTACGGGCTTGGGTAATCGCGATAGTTCAGGCATGGCGATAAGATACAACCGCGCCATAGGTTGTTCAAGTTTCTGGCCCACCTTCGGCGCGTTTCAAGTGGTGACTTTGCTCTCAAAGCGGCAACATTGGGGCATGAGCGCTACTGGGTCTGAATTATTTACGGTAGCTGCAGTGGCCCGTCGAATCGGGGTCGCGCCAGCCACCTTACGCACCTGGGATCGTCGCTACGGATTGGGTCCAAGTCGCCATGCCTCGGGCAGTCATCGCCGCTACTCAGATTTAGATGTGGCTCGTTTAACTTTAATGCGAAAGCTAATTACTTCGGGAGTTACCCCGGCTGATGCGGCATCAAAAGCGTTGGCGCTAAAAGAAAAAGATGGGGTACCGAAAGAGATCAGGAAAAAAATCACTAAAGGTATCGACTCGCCAGAACTCTTAATAGCGACTTTAATTCGGGCCGCAAATGCCCTCGATCACAAATTAGTTGAAGAGATTATTACATCCCAGATAAAAAAAGTTGGGGTCATTATTTGTTGGCGCGATTTAATTACTCCAGTATTAATCGAAATTGGAATGAATTGGGAAAAAGGAAAGGGCGATATCGAAGTTGAACATATGCTTACCGAAGTTTTAAAGCGAAGCCTTCGCATAAATAAAGTTATGCAAACTAAACCTATAAATTCACGCCCAGTTTTGTTAGCTTGCCCGGGCGAAGAGTTACATACACTTGCGTTGCATGCACTCGCAGCCGCATTAGCGGAGCGGAATATCGAGGTATATTTCCTAGGTGCGCGAACTCCAATTTCAGCGCTATCTGCCGTGGTGAAACGTTCTGCGCCGCCTGCGGTTTTTTTATGGGCCACCATGGCATCAAACGGTGACCATAAAATTGTTTCTGCGCTACCAAAGATTCGACCAACGCCAAGGATTTTGCTCGGTGGCCCAGGCTGGAAAATTGAGAAATGCAAAGCTGCGACCTTCGTTACTGATTTAGATCATGCTTGTAGTGAAATTACGCGGGCGATCGGCGCTTAAAACCACCGATAGACTCACCCAATGAGTGAGGTCAATGAGAAAGTCGCCATGTTGGGACTTACCTACGACGATGTATTGCTACTGCCAGATGCCTCTGATGTTGTGCCATCGGAAGTTGAAACTAAAACTCAATTAACTCGATCTATCTGGCTCGCAGTCCCGTTGGTTTCATCAGCGATGGATACCGTTACCGAATCTGCAATGGCGCTCGCAATGGCTAAAGCTGGCGGGATTGGCATAATTCATCGAAACCTTTCAATTGCTGAACAAGTAACCCATGTGAAATTAGTTAAAGGTGCATCGTTAATTGTTGGTGCCGCAGTCGGAGTTGGCGATGATGGTTTCGCTAGAGCCGAAGCGCTGATAGATGCTGGCGTAGATGTTGTGGTTGTCGATACCGCGCATGGACATCACCGCGCCGTGCTCGATGCCATCTCCAGAATAAAAGATAAATATTCAAACCAAGAAGTTATTGGTGGAAACGTTGCTACTCGAGCTGGCGCTCAAGCTTTAATAAATGCTGGCGCTGATGCAGTAAAAGTTGGTGTTGGTCCTGGCTCTATTTGCACAACACGTGTTGTTGCAGGCGTTGGCGTGCCACAAATAACTGCAATCATGGAAGCTGCAAAAGCTTGCAAGAAAGCGGATATCCCATTAGTCGCAGATGGCGGTTTGCAATACTCGGGCGATATCGCAAAAGCCATTGTATCTGGCGCAGATTCAGTAATGCTTGGTTCCTTACTTGCTGGTTGCGATGAATCACCTGGTGAATTAGTAGAAATTGATGGTCGTAAGTACAAGGCATATCGCGGGATGGGATCACTTGGCGCAATGCAATCTCGCGGTGATAAGAAGTCATATTCAAAAGATCGTTACATGCAAGATGATGTGCTCTCTGAAGATAAATTGGTACCGGAAGGCATTGAAGGCAAAGTTGCTTATCGTGGCTCAGTCGCTGAAGTTGTGCACCAATTAGTTGGGGGCTTACGTTCTGGAATGGGATACGCCGGCGCACCAAATATTGAGGCGTTGCAGAAAAACGGTCGATTGATCCAGATAACTGCAGCCGGGCTACAAGAGAGCCACCCGCATGATGTTTTAGATGTTGCCGATGCGCCAAACTATTATAAGAACGCAAAGAATTAAAGAGGGGGAGTTAACTTAACTATGAGTGACATTGAATTTGCCCCAGGAAAGCGTGCCAGAACTGCCTATTCATTTGATGATCTTTCGATTGTGCCATCGCGTCGTACCCGGGAACCTGATGAAGTTTCAATTTCGTGGCAGATTGATGCTTACAAATTAGCGCTGCCAATGTTGGCTGCCCCGATGGATTCGGTAGTTTCACCCGAGACTGCGATTGCAATCGGTAAATTAGGTGGCGTCGGTGTTCTTAATTTAGAAGGTCTTTGGACTCGTTATGAAAATCCAATTATTCCGCTTGGTGAAATTTCATCTTTGCCAAATGATCAAGCAACTCGAAGAATGCAAGAAATTTATCAAGCACCTATCCGTCCGGAGTTAATTAAAGCTCGAATCGCGGAAATTCGGGCAGCTGGCGTAACAGTTGCAGCCGCGCTCTCACCGGCACGCACTGCGGAATTTTATAAAGCTGTGGTCGATGCTGGCGTGGATATCTTTGTAATTCGTGGCACCACGGTTAGCGCCGAACATGTCTCTGCGAAAACTGAACCGTTAAATTTAAAGAAATTTATTTACGAGCTTGATGTGCCAGTAATCGTTGGTGGCTGCGCAACTGCTTCCGGTGCGATGCATTTAATGCGTGCTGGCGCTGCTGGCGTATTAGTTGGTTTCGGCGGCGGAGCTGCGCATACGACGCGACAAGTACTTGGTATCTCGGTGCCAATGGCTTCGGCGGTTGCCGAAGTTGCCAGTGCACGTCGCGAATATTTGGATGAATCCGGCGGACGTTATGTGCATGTAATTGCAGATGGTTCTGTAGGCAAGAGCGGTGATATCGCAAAAGCAATTGCATGTGGCGCAGATGCTGTAATGATGGGATCACCTCTTGCCAAAGCGGAAGAAGCACCTGGTCGCGGTTGGCATTGGGGTTCGGAAGCGACTCATCACGAATTGCCTAGAGGCACTCGAGTACATGTTGGTACCGAAGGAAAACTTGCTGAAATTCTGCTTGGGCCTTCGCATAGCGCTGATGGCTCCATGAATTTATTCGGAGCGTTACGTCGCAGTATGGCCACATGTGGCTACTCCGATATCAAGGAATTCCAGCGGGTAGAAGTCGTTTTAAATCGTGGCTGAACGAGAACTCGTATTAGTTATTGATTTTGGTGCGCAATACGCCCAATTAATTGCGCGCAGAGTTCGACAAGCAAATGTTTATAGTGAAATTATTCCTTCTAATACTGCAGTTGCAGAGATAGTTTCTCGAAAACCCAAAGCAATAATTCTTTCTGGTGGCCCTTCATCTGTATATGCAGCCGGTGCGCCGAAGCTTGATAAATCGCTATTTGAAGCTGGAATCCCAATTTTTGGAATCTGTTATGGATTTCAAGCTATGGCGCAAGCTCTCGGTGGCGTTGTAGATAAGACTGGCAATTCGGAATATGGCCGCACAAATTTTAATGCGAAAAATGGCTCTAAAATTCTTGCGGGGCTACCTAATTCATTTAACGTTTGGATGAGCCACGGCGATAGCGTTGTGGCCGCCCCTGCCGGATTTATTGGCGTTGGTGCTACCGAAAAAACTCCAATCGCTGCATTTGAAAATACAACCGGATTGTTATCGGGTGTGCAATTTCACCCAGAAGTTTTACACTCTGAAAACGGCCAAGCAATATTACAAAATTGGTTGCTAAATATTGTTGGGTGTAAACCATCGTGGACTTCGGAAAATATCGCTGAAAGTGAAGTTGCAAAAGTAAAAGCTTTGGTTGGGGAGAAACACGCTATCTGTGGTTTATCTGGTGGCGTGGATTCAGCTGTCGCAGCTGCGATTGTTCAGAAAGCAATCGGCTCCCAATTAACCTGCGTTTTTGTTGATCACGGCTTACTTCGCAAAGGTGAAGCCGAACAAGTTGAGAAAGATTTTGTCGCAGCGACTGGTGTTAACTTAAAAGTTGTTGATGCAAAAGCACAATTCATGTCAGCCCTAAAAGGGGTTACAGATCCAGAAACAAAGCGAAAAATTATCGGCCGCGAATTTATTAGAGTTTTTGAAAGTGCTGCTCGAGAAATTTCAAACTCTGAAACCATCGATTTCTTAGTCCAAGGAACGCTTTATCCGGATGTAGTTGAATCTGGCGGTGGCAGCGGTACTGCAAACATTAAGTCACATCACAACGTCGGCGGACTCCCAGATGATCTGCAATTTACGTTAATCGAACCGCTACGCGCGCTCTTTAAGGATGAAGTACGAGAAGTTGGTTTAGAACTAGGTGTGCCGGAAGCGATTGTTTGGCGCCAACCTTTCCCAGGTCCTGGCTTAGGAATTCGGATCATTGGTGAAGTTACTGAGAATTCACTAGGAATATTGCGCGATGCGGATTTCATCGTGCGCGAGGAATTACACTTAGCTGGTCTAGATCGCGAGATTTGGCAATGTCCAGTTGTATTGCTTGCAGAGGTTCGAAGCGTCGGTGTCCAAGGAGATGGCAGAACTTATGGCCACCCGATTGTGCTTCGTCCAGTTTCAAGCGAAGATGCAATGACCGCAGATTGGTCACGACTTCCCTACGAAGTTTTGGCAAAGATCTCAACCAGAATTACAAATGAAGTAAAAGATGTTAACCGAGTGGTGCTAGATATAACTAGCAAACCGCCTGGCACAATTGAGTGGGAGTAATAATGAAGCGAGTAGTTACAGCAACTGTAATTGCTGCATTTCTTTTAGCACCGCTGCCTTCGTTTGCTGG
>DKNC01000070.1:6696-14848 GCA_002470135.1 Actinobacteria bacterium UBA7398
TGCCATCGAATGATGAACGATGGTGCTTATTTCTTACAATGTGGTGACCCAACTGCATCTGGTTTTGGCGGCCCGGCTTGGCAACCATATGCTGATGAAAATCTCCCAGTTGATGGTCCAGCAAATTACCCAGCTGGCACTGTCGCTATGGCAAATTCTGGACCAAATACAAATGGCAGCCAATTTTTTCTGGTTTATCAAGATACCCAATTCGATCCAAATTATACGATCTGGGGAAAAATTACTGCTGGTTTAAATATCGTAAAAGCAATTGGTGCTGCAGGAGTTAAAGGTGGCGGATCAGTTGGTACACCTGGTACGAAGATTGCGATTGAAAGCGTAATTGTTAATTAATTAGTATTAACAATCTTAAAGACTTCAGCAACTCTACCTTCAGCTAAACCATTTGCTTGTGCGTTTCGTTCTCCCCAAGATCTAACCATATTTTCTAGCTCTGCATTATGAGCAGTCTGGCTTACATGCGCTTTAAGCGCTGCGATTTTCTTAGGAAAAGTTTCGGTAACATCAATAAAGTAATCTGGATTTGGTGATGCCATCACCCATACTTCTTTAACGCGCCAAGGTTCGAAACCTTCCGCTTTAAGTTCTGGAAATGCAAATGGATTTCTCGCATCTGGATAAACTGCTTGGATTGCAGCTTCACCTGCGGCTAGATGATCTGGATGAGATGCACCAATTCGTTCCCAATTTCGTTCTGGTGATTGGATCACCATGCGGTCTGGCTTTGCAATTCGAATTGCTTTAACAATATCGCGCCGCAATTGAATCGTTGGCTCTAGCCAGCCATCGCGATAATTTAAGAAAGTTATATCGGTAACTCCAAGTGCAGCACCCGCGTTACGTTGTTCTTGTTGTCTAACGCGCGGCATTTCTTCCACTGGCACATCAGATTCTTCGCCGCCTTGGTCGCCATTAGTGCAGATGCAATATGCAACTTCGATTCCAGCTTCAATCCATTTTGCAATGGTGCCGCCGGCGCCGAAATCGCAATCGTCAGGATGGGCGGTAACAACAAGAATCTTCTTGATTTCATTATCTGGCAGCGGAGTTGCAATGGTCATTTGCGAATCCTCTCAGAGGAACGGAGCAGAGTCATATCAGCGCCCGCCGATAGACTCCCGCTCGTGCCAAGTTCTGAGCAATTACTTGAAGGGCTAAACCTGCCGCAGCAAGCAGCGGTGAAACATCAAGGCGGTCCGCTATTGGTAATTGCCGGTGCTGGCTCTGGCAAAACTCGAGTATTAACTAGGCGAATCGCTTATTTGATGGCAGCGCGCAACGTCGCGCCATTCGAAATTCTTGCAATCACATTTACAAATAAAGCTGCCGGTGAGATGAAAGAACGAGTAGCCGAACTGATAGGCGATCGAGCTCGCGCAATGTGGGTCTCCACCTTTCACTCTGCCTGCGTGCGAATTCTGCGCCAAGAAGCTACTCGAATTGGATTCACTAATTCATTTACCATTTACGACCAATCCGATAGTTTGCGGTTAATAACTCTAGTTTTACGGGATATGAACTTAGATCCAAAGCGATACGCACCACGCGCAGCCCAAGCGATAATTTCTAATGCAAAGAATGAATTAATCGGCCCTGCGGATTTTGCTAATCAGAGCAATAACGCGTTCGAACAAGTTGTCGCCGAGGTCTATGCGGTTTACCAACGTCGATTGACTGACGCTAACTCCATGGATTTTGATGATTTGATAGCGCGCACCGTAGATGTGCTCCGCCGGTTCCCAGATGCAAAACTCCGATATCGAAATCGATTTAAACATGTTCTCATTGATGAATACCAAGACACTAACCACGCGCAATATGCACTGATCCGAGAATTAGTGGGTAATGAACTAGAGGGTATGCCACCAGCCGAACTCTGCGTAGTGGGTGATGCGGATCAATCTATTTATGGTTTTCGTGGCGCTACTATTCGAAACATTTTACAATTCGAAGCGGATTATCCAAATGCAACCACAATTTTGTTAGAGCAAAATTATCGGTCGACGCAAAATATTCTCACCGCAGCCAATGCGGTAATTTCTAAGAATGAATCTCGAAAAGAGAAAAATCTTTGGTCTGAAGCAGGAACCGGCGCATTCCTTACTGGTTACATTGCCGAAGATGAGCATGACGAAGCTGGTTTTATCCGCGATGAGATTTTTAGATTACAACGTGAAGGAATTTCTAACCCAGGTGACACTGCAATTTTTTACCGGACGAATGCCCAATCTCGAGTCTTTGAAGAAGTCTTTATGCGAGCCACCATTCCATACAAAGTTGTTGGTGGGGTGCGATTTTATGAACGGAAAGAAGTTAAGGATTTATTGGGATATTTGAAAGTCCTGCAAAACCCAAGCGATGAAGTTTCACTTCGCAGAGTCATCAATACGCCAAAACGTGGAATTGGCGATCGCGCTCTTGATGGCGCGGATGAAATCATGAAGCGCGAAGGGATACCTTTTTGGAACGCGCTAATCCGCATTGCGGAAGCAGATCTGCCAGCACGAGCAACTTCTGCGATAAATTCGTTTGTATCGCTAATCACCGCGCTCCAAGTTTTAGTTGAAGTAAATACAAAACCTTCGGTAATTGCCGCAGCAGTTTTAGAACAGTCTGGAATGTTAGATGAGTTAAAAAATAGCGGTGACCCACAAGATGAAGGAAGAGTTGAAAACTTAGAAGAATTGGTAGCCGTTGCGGAAGAATATGAAGAGAGTGAAGTCGATGAAGGTGAAGTAATTTCACTCGCTGGATTTCTCGAAGATGTCGCGTTAGTTGCCGACTCTGATCAAATACCCGATGGTGCTGAACATGGTGGGGTTGTAACCCTGATGACGCTCCACACCGCTAAAGGTTTGGAATTCCCCACAGTTTTCCTTACGGGGATGGAAGAAGGAATTTTTCCGCACTCAAGATCGCTCGGTGATAAGAAAGAATTAGAAGAAGAACGTCGACTTGCATACGTTGGCTTAACTAGAGCTCGCCAACATTTATATTTGTCGCGCGCAGAATATCGATCTGCCTGGGGAGCGCCGAATTACAATCCAGCTTCACGCTTTCTTGATGAAATTCCAGAAGCGATAATTAAATGGAATCAAACTCCCGAAAAGACTTTCACAACTACTAGAACTAAGAAATTCTTATCAACTCCGCCGCCTCGCCCAACCGGTAAGAAATCTGTTGTGATGGATTTAAATCCGGGAGATCGAGTCACTCATGACACATTTGGTTTAGGGACTGTGATAACCATCTCAGGCGAGGGCGATAAAGCCGAAGCTACGATTGATTTTGGTGGTTATGGTGAGAAACGGTTATTGCTCCGTTATGCGCCAGTAGGTAAGTTATGAGCGTGTCCGACGCCGCTAAGAATTCACCTATCCGAGTTGTCGTCGCCAAACCAGGCTTAGATGGTCATGATCGCGGTGCCAAAGTTGTGGCGCGCGCTTTACGAGATGCTGGTTGCGAAGTTATTTACACCGGTTTACATCAAACCCCAGAACAAATTGTTAGCACGGCTGTTCAAGAAGATGCTGATGCAATTGGACTTTCAATTCTCTCGGGTGCACACATGTCGTTATTTGCACGGATCATTGATTTGTTGAAGAATGAGAAAGCAGAAGATATTATTTTATTTGGCGGTGGAATTATTCCGGATGCCGATATAAAGTCTTTGAAAGCGATGGGCGTTGCTGAAATATTTACCCCAGGAGCACCAACCGAAGAAATCGTAAAATGGTTAAAAGGAGTTGTGCATGGATCTATTTGAGTATCAGGCACGAGATTTATTTGAAGCGCATGGCGTGCCAGTTCTCAAAGGAGCAGTAGCCACAACTCCGGAAGCAGCCTTCGCAGCTGCGCAGTCAATGGGTGGTCGTGTAGTTGTAAAAGCGCAAGTAAAAGTTGGTGGTCGCGGTAAAGCCGGTGGTGTCAAGCTTGCTGAGAACGCTGAAGCTGCGCGCGAAGAAGCAAAAGCAATCCTTGGTATGGATATCAAAGGCCATACCGTCCATAAAGTGATGATTGCGCAAGCTGCGCCAATTGAATGTGAATACTACTTAGCAATTCTGCTAGACCGAGCAAACCGATCGTTTTTAGTAATGGCATCGGTCTCTGGTGGCATGGAAATTGAAGAAGTAGCCCATAAGACGCCAGAGAAATTAGCAAAAGTTAATATCAATCCAAACATCGGAATATCCCAAGAACTCGCGCTAGAAATTGTGCGCAAAGGTGGGTTTGGCCCCGATGTTGATCGGGCCGTTGCTGATGTTTTAGTTACGCTCTGGAAAACTTTTGTAGCTGAAGACGCGACTCTGGTTGAAGTTAACCCGCTAGTTAAAACATCAGATGGAAAAATCATTGCCCTCGATGGGAAAGTAACGCTAGATGAGAGCGCTATTTTCCGTCATGCCGATCATGAAGCGCTAATTGATCACGATGCTGCCGATCCGTTAGAAGCGCTCGCTAAAGCTAAAGATTTGAACTATGTAAAACTCGATGGCGAAGTTGGCATCATCGGGAATGGCGCTGGTCTGGTAATGAGCACCCTCGATGTAGTCGCTTATGCTGGCGAGAAATTTGGTGGCGTGAAACCTGCGAACTTCTTAGATATCGGCGGCGGCGCTTCTGCCCAAGTTATGGCTGATGGACTTTCCATAATTCTTGGCGACCCTGCTGTTAAAAGCGTTTTCGTAAATGTCTTTGGTGGCATCACTGCTTGCGACGCGGTTGCAAACGGAATCGTACAAGCGCTAGAAATGCTCGGCGCAAAAGCGACAAAACCAATTGTGGTTCGGTTAGATGGTAACAACGTTATTGAAGGCCGCAGAATTTTGAGCGCAGCAGCACACCCATTAGTTGAACAACTCGACACCATGGATGGCGCTGCAAGTCGCGCTGCAGAATTGGCGGCAAAATAATGGCTATCTTCTTAAATAAAGAGAGCAAAGTTATTGTGCAAGGCATGACTGGTTCTGAAGGAAGTAAACACACTAAGCGAATGTTGGCCGCTGGTACAAAAATTGTTGGCGGAGTAACGCCAGGCAAAGGTGGCCAAACCGTGGATATTGATGGCACGATGCTGCCAGTTTTTAACTCAGTTTCGGAAGCAGTCGCTGCAACTGGTGCAAATGCTTCGGTAGTTTTCGTACCGCCAAAGTTTGCAAAAGCTGCAGTAATTGATGCAGTTGATGCAAATCTTCCGTTGGTTGTTGTGATCACCGAGGGAATTCCTGTACATGACACCGCTGCATTTTTCGCTTATGCCCAAAGTAAAGGTACAACTCGCTTAATCGGCCCAAACTGTCCGGGCCTAATTAGCCCAGGAGTATCAAATGTTGGAATTATTCCTGCCGATATAACTGGCCCTGGAAAAATTGGTTTAGTTTCTAAATCCGGAACCCTTACATACCAAATGATGTATGAACTTAGGGATTTCGGATTTACCACCGCAGTTGGAATTGGTGGCGACCCAATTATTGGTACAACTCATATCGACTGCTTACGCGCATTCCAAGATGATCCAGAAACCGAAGCCATCGTGATGATTGGTGAAATCGGTGGCGATGCGGAAGAACGAGCTGCTGCATTCATTAAAGAATATGTAACTAAACCAGTCGTTGGGTATGTCGCTGGATTTACTGCACCAGAAGGAAAGACAATGGGCCATGCCGGCGCAATTGTCTCCGGATCATCCGGTACTGCAGCAGGTAAAAAAGATGCGTTGGAAGCTGTTGGTGTAAAAGTTGGTAAGACACCAAGTGAAACTGCAGCGATCATGCGCGCTATTTTGAAGGGCTAATGTGAAGCGAGTTCTGCAGGTTTGCTTTCAGCAATCTCTGCGGAGCGCGACTCTTTTTGGATTGCCACTCGCATTCTTAGCTTTAATCGGTTGGGCTACTGCGGGAAGTGCAACTGGTCAAACAAGCGATCCCATTAAAGCAGCAGTCTGGCTTTGGTTAGCCGCTCATCACATTCCATTTAATGTAACTTCGCAAAGTGGTGCTGGAACTGGATTACTAACTTATCTTCCAATTGGTGCGATGTTATTTCCATTTCTAGCAATCCGAGTTGGATTCCGCCGCAGTATTGAAAAAATTCAACCAACTCAGAACCACGTTCTGCGTCAGGTTATTTTTGGTTTTGCTTTTGCTTACGCAGTGATTGCAACAATCGCTGCGGCCGTTACCAGCAGCAGCTCCATCAGAATTCATTGGTATTTAGCGTTTCCAATAGTTTTTACTTTATCTTGGCTTATTTCTTTTTTTATGACGGAACTCGAGCCTGGGAAGATAACAAGTTTTTTCTGGAAAAAAACTATGCGTACTTCGTTAGTGGGGATTTTAATTATTTGGGGGGTTGGCGCAATTGTGCTTAGCGTGTCAATTCTGCTCCATTTAAGCGTTGTAAATCAATTAACCACCGTAATTCAACCTGGAATTTTCGGTGGATTTGCTTTGCTAATAATACAAATTCTCTATATCCCAAATGCCGCCTTTGCTGCAGTTGGTTATATTATCGGTGCCGGTTTTCACATCGGGAATGGTTCACTAATTCATCCGCTAATTCATCAACTCTCGGAGATTCCAGCAATTCCACTACTCGGTGCACTGCCAGCAAATGTATTTCCAATCGCAGCGCTTGGTGCGCTGCTACCGATCTTCTTTGGATTTTGGGCTAGCAAATCCGGTAGTTCGAAATACAAAATTTCCTTGATCGGATCGGTAGCGCTGTTATCAACAATTATTTCAATCCTTGCAAGTGGTGCCCTGCTCAATCGAAACCTTTCAAACGTAGGGCTCTCGTTATGGCAGTTTCCATTAGTTATGACTGGTGAATTTGCTATCGGAGTTGGGATTACCCACTTAATTGAAAAGCGAAAGAAAATTAATGGGTGAACATTCGATTGTAATTCTGGCCTCCGGCAGTGGCACGCTGGCCCAAGCGCTAATAGATGCGGCTGAACGAAACGAATTGGATTGCGAGATTTCCGCAATAATCTCAGATAAACAATCGCAAGTTTTAGAACGTGCTCGAAAGTACGACATTACAAATTTTTATTTACCGCTTACAAAAGATAGATCTGATTGGGATAGAAAGTTATTAGATCTAGTAAATAAATTGAAACCAGATCTAGTTGTAAGCGCAGGCTTCATGCGAATTTTGTCACCAGAATTTGTTTCAAGATTTGATTGCATTAATTCGCACCCATCACTATTACCCGCATTCCCAGGCGCACATGCAGTCCGGGATGCGTTAGCAGCCGGGGTAACCGAAACGGGATGCACCGTGCATTGGATAGATGCCGGGATAGATACTGGACCAATTATCGGACAAATCCCAATGCCGATCTATCCAACCGATAGTGAAGAAACGCTGCACGAACGCATTAAGATTGCCGAACGAGCGCTCATTGTTGAGACCGTTTCTGCTTTGCTGGCTGATAAGCATTAAAGAATTTACAGGAGAACTAGGTGTCTACACGTAAACCAATTCGCAGAGCTCTGGTTAGCGTTTACGATAAAACTGGTTTAATTGAATTAGGTAATGCGCTTAATAAAGCTGGCGTTCTCATACTCTCAACTGGCTCTACTGCCAATAAATTATTAGACGCTGGAATTCCGGTTACCCCAGTAGAGGAATATACAAATTTTCCGGAGATGTTAGATGGTCGAGTGAAAACACTTCATCCAAGAATTCATGCCGGATTATTAGCAGATCAATCAAATAGCGATCATCTGGCCCAACTTGAAGCCGAAAATATTGAAGCATTTGATTTAGTGGTAATTAATTTGTATCCATTTACCCAAACCATTGAATCTGGCGCAGCTTTTGAAGAATGTATAGAACAGATCGATATCGGTGGACCATCAATGTTGCGTGGCGCAGCTAAAAATCACAATAGCGTGGCGGTAATTTCAGATCCATCGCAATATCAAACTTTACTTACTGCCCTTGACGCCGGTGGCTTCACGATTAAGGAACGCCGCCAGCTAGCGCTAGAAACTTATCGGCGGACTGGTGAATATGACATTGCAATTTCAGAGTGGTTATCTCAATTTACCGAATCCGAAGGGTTGCCAGAATGGACTGGTCGCGTCTGGCATAAAGTAAACGATCTTCGCTATGGCGAAAA
>DKNC01000001.1:0-4199 GCA_002470135.1 Actinobacteria bacterium UBA7398
TTTTGTATAAGGTAACGGCGCAGCTATTGCAAAGCAGATTACTGGGATGGATGTGAGGAAACCAAAAAGTGAGACGGAGATGCCTAGATCTTCCCTAATCTGATTTATCTGGGGCGATAGGCTAGTTAGCGGCGCTCTAATACAACCAGCAATGAGGATTAGAACTATTAATTCTCGGTTGCGCCATTTGAACATTGCTCGAGTATAGAAGGTTCTTTATTTTGGATGGCTAGCCAGTTACAATCCCAATCACATTTATGTCGATTTATGAGAAGGCGAGTGGGATCCCAGCTTTGAAACTTATTGAAGCAGCCCCGATCACAGGGCGATCACCAGCTGCGATTGCTTGGTCACATTTAAAGTCCGATCGCACTGCCTGGATCTCAAGTTTCTTTATTTTTATATTTTTATTTATTGGGGTAATCGCACCGATTTTTCCGCGGATATTACATACGACCCCGGATGCATTCCATCCCGAAACTCTTGATGCAGAATTGGGTGCGATGCCAATTGGTTCATTTGGTGGAATTTCAACGCAACATTGGTTTGGCGTTGAACCACGAACCGGGCGCGACATTTTTCTACGATTTGTTTTCGGTGCGCGAACATCACTCTCGATCGCGCTAATTGCGACGGTAATTGCCACCGTTATCGGTGTGAGCATCGGATTAATTTCTGGTTTCTTTGGTGGCAAAGTAGATCAAGTACTTTCGCGTTTAATGGAAATCATTCTGGCCTTTCCATCAATATTGTTCGCGTTAGCCATTACCCCGGTTCTTGAGAGTGTGTTAACTAGAGCCGGATTACCGGATGGGAATGGTGTTCGAATTCCGGTGATGATTTTTGTTATCTCAACATTTGGTTGGCCATACATTGCAAGAATTGTCCGTGGCCAAGTGATTTCACTTCGAGAACGCGAATTTATCGAAGCAGCTCGTGCACTGGGTGCGAGTAGGTGGCATCTGGTATTTAGAGAGATTCTGCCAAATCTATGGGCGCCAATACTGGTAACAGTCGCGCTAAACATTCCTACCTTTATTACAACAGAGGCGGCGTTAACCTTCCTTGGCGCTGGCGTTATCGAACCAACTTCCGACTGGGGCGCGATGCTTTTAGCCTCAGTTCCGTTCTATCGGGTGGATCCGATGTATACCTTTATCCCAGGATTTGCGCTCTTCATTTTGGTGCTTGCATTCAATTTATTAGGCGATAGCGTAAGAGATGCCCTAGACCCAAAGAGTTCCCGATAATGTTAACAATTATTGGGAGTTTTAAAAAAATCCATGGATAAATACAACTCGAGAGAAGGCAAAGCATGAGCCTAAGAAATAAATTCTTAGCATCGGTAGGTGCGCTAGCTTTAGGAGCAACCGCGATGTCAATGGCACCAACTGCGCAAGCAGCGACGCCAGCGTCTTGGAGTGGACCAGCACCAGCTGTTAAAGGTGCGGTAACCGGCGGAACTCTAACTATTCTGAACCAAGGAGATTTCGAGCATATTGATCCAGCTCGGAACTATGTTGGTGGAACTTTAGATTTCTATCGATTCTTCATCCGAACCCTTACGCAGTACCGCACTATTAACGGTAAAACTGAATTAGTGCCAGATGTTGCAGCAGATTTAGGAACCACACCAGATAACGGTAAAACTTGGACCTTCAAACTTCGCACGAATTTGAAGTACGAAGATGGTTCCAAAATTACATGTCAGGATCTTAAATACGGAACTATGCGTTCATTCAACGATGAAATCCTTGATGGCGGTACAACTTACGCTGAAGATTTCTTGCAAAATGAAACTGGTTTCAAAGGTCCTTATACCGATCCAACTGGAGATCTAACTTCTATTATTTGCTCGCCTAAAGGTGACGCAATCACTTACAAGTTAGCCTATGCAGTTCCATATTTTGCGTATGTAACAACTTTCGGTTCATTCTCACCAGTGCCAAAAGCCAAAGATACAAAGCAAAATTACGATTTGCGCCCAGTATCTTCTGGTCCATATAAAATCGAATCTTATAATCGTGGCAAGAACATGACTTTGATCCGCAATAAAAATTGGGATCCAAAGAGTGATCCGCTTCGCTGGAATTATCCAGATAAGATTGTGGTCAAGTTCGGATACGAACAGAACGCTCTAGAAAACATGCTCTTCTCCGATAGCGGCGAAGCCAAGCGAGCAATGTCACTTGATACCCAAATGGTGACAAACCTTGCAGAAGCGCTGACTTATAGCCCGCTCTTCAAAGATCGACTTTATGCATTTGACTCACCATATGCTCGTTATTTAGCGATCAACATGGATACGGTCACAGATATAAACGTACGTAAAGCAATTCAATGTGCTGTTAATTTAGAGACAGTATTGCTAGCAGCTGGTGGAACCAATGCTGGTATGTACGCGAACTCATTAATTCCAACTTCATTGAAAAATGCTTACCGCAATTTCAATGTTTGCGGACGAGATGTTCATACGAGTCCAACAGGCCAAACAGATGCCGCAAAGGCGCTGCTGGCTAAATCACCAACAGCAAAGAAGGATCTAATCTTGGCTTATCGCGATAAAGGTACAGAGCCTGCTCGCGCAGCTGCAGTGCAACAAGCGTTGATAGCAGCTGGATTTAAAGTCACAATGATGAAACTTCCACGCGCTGGTTATTACACCAGAATCGGACAACGCGATGTTGGCGTTGTACAACCTGATGTGATTCAAACTTCTTGGGGATTTGACTGGGCAGCAGCATCTGGAATTGTTCCAGCGTTGCTAGATGGTCGCACTATGTCTCCAACAGATTCACACTCTAACTACTCACGTCAGAATGAACCGTCAATGCAGTCGCTCTTTGCGAAAGCTGACATGATTACTGATCCTGTGAAGTCAGATAAAGCGCTCGGTGATTTAGAACAGAAAATAGTTGTTGATTTTGCAGGTGTTGTACCTATGTACATCGAAGCATCAACCTTTATGACTGGTTCTAAACTTGGTGGCGTACAAGTCGAAGGTGGCTATGGAACGCTTAGCCCACTAGCTGCATTCGTTCGAAAGTAATAAATCAAGTAAACAATTGAGTTACCCGATATCTGAATAGGTATCGGGTAACTCTTTGGTTAGGGAGGAAAAATGCTGGCTTATCTAGTTCGTCGACTAATTGGTGGCGCAACTGTGATGGTTCTTGTTAGCATTTTTGTATTTGGTCTTTTCTTTGTCTTGCCGGCGGACCCAGCTCGGCTAGCCTGTGGCAAGAGTTGCACCCCCGAGTTGATGGCTGAAATTCGCCATACTTTAGAACTCGACATTCCACTACCTGCGCAATATTTTAGATTTGTTAAAGGAATAGTTTCAGGGCGGACCTATTTAGCTGGTAGCGAAGCACAACTTGATTGCGCGGCACCTTGTTTAGGTTACTCATACCAAACTGACGAATTAGTAACAAACTTATTGAAAGATCGAGCGCCGGCAACTTTATCGATTGCATTTGGCGCGTCAATTCTTTGGTTACTTATTGGCCTATCAAGTGGAATCGTTTCAGCGCTACGACGGGCTACTTGGATAGATAAATTTTCACAAGGCGCGGCGTTGGCTGGCGCATCACTACAAATTTATTTTGTCGGTTTAGTTTTACAATTTATTTTGGTTGATAAATTGGGGTGGCTATCTTCACCTGGCTACGTCTCACCTAATGACTATCCAATGGAATGGGCACAGGGAATGATTTTGCCCTGGTTAACTTTAGGATTTCTTCTTTCAGCAATTTATGCGCGGCTCACTCGTGCTGGCATGATCGAAGTTATGAGCGAGGATTATATTCGGACCGCGCGCGCTAAAGGACTCCCTAGTCGCAGAGTTAATTTCAAACACGTTATGCGGGCCGCCATTACACCGATTATTACGGTATTTGGTTTGGATTTAGGTCAGCTTTTAGGCGGCGCAGTTATTACTGAATATGTTTTCAATATTCCCGGTTTAGGTAAATTAGCAACTGAGGCGGTTAGCAATGTTGATTTGCCAGTAATTGTGGGAACAGTATTAGTAGCCGCTGTATTTATTGTGATTGCAAACATCGTGGTTGATTTGGTTTACATGATTTTAGATCCAAAGGTTCGGCTCGCATGACCGCAATTTTACAAGTTAAAGATTTGAAAGTTCATTTCCAAACTGATGATGGTTTAGTTAAAGCAGTGGATGGCGTTTCCTTTGA
>DKNC01000001.1:4326-4486 GCA_002470135.1 Actinobacteria bacterium UBA7398
GATTCATTAGCGGCGTTGCATCCGTTCTTCAAAGTTGGTGATCAAATTGCGGAGGCATATCAAGTTCATAACAAAGTTTCAAAAAAGGCCGCTAAGCAAGTGGCCGTCGAAATGTTAGGACGAGTTGGAATTCCCAATCCGACGCAACGAATTGAAGATT
>DKNC01000001.1:4560-4771 GCA_002470135.1 Actinobacteria bacterium UBA7398
TGTAATCCAAAATTATTAATAGCAGATGAGCCCACCACGGCGTTAGATGTAACAGTACAAGCACAAATCTTAGATTTATTACGAGATTTGCAACGCGAATTCGGTTCCTCGATATTGATGATTACACACGACTTAGGCGTGGTTGCTGAAATTGCTGACGATGTGCTTTTAATGTACGCCGGCAAAGCGATTGAACGTGGAACTGTGCGGG
>DKNC01000022.1 GCA_002470135.1 Actinobacteria bacterium UBA7398
TAACATGCTCAAATACTACGCAATTGCGCCAACTACGCCAAATGGTTCTAAGTACGGAATCCAATTTCTTTCGGCGCGACCAGTCCCAAGAATTCGCCATGCTGCACCAACCGGTTCACGTGGCAACGAGCGAAGTTTCCAACCAAGTTCTTTTAAATGTTTATCGGCTTTTAAATGATTACAACGATGACAAGCTGAAACAACATTCTCCCAATTGTGACCGCCGCCACGAGATCTTGGAATTACATGATCAATCGAAGTTGCAGTTGCTTGGCAATAAACACAACGTCCACCATCGCGAGCAAAAATTGCACGACGTGAAAGTGGGACGGCATGGCGATATGGAATTCTTACAAATTTATTTAATTTAATAACTGCTGGAAGTTCTATAGAACCGGATGTGTAATGCAAAATGATTCCGGATTCTTCTATTGTTGTTGCACGATTATTCAAAACTAAAATTAGCGCGCGTCTATCAGAAACGACACCTAGTGGCTCGTAGGTGGCGTTAAGAACGAGAGTTCTTCTGTTGGTAACGCTGTGCACAAAAATCCTTTCGATCCAGCGCGTGGCTCGCGCCGTGGGGTAATCCTGCCTGAATCATGGCGAATTTCGATGGATTTTGGATGAACTTCGATTAGAGTCGCCATGAAATGAACGAGAACGCGCAGTCTGTGATCGATTGGTTCACGGGCGCCCCATTACGGATACTCCTGATATTGATTGTTGCCTTGGTTCTCCAGAAAACTGCCAGCCGGGCCATTACCCGGGCCATAAATAGAATCGCAGAGGCAGATTTAATTCCTGGTCCAAATCGATCACTAGAGCGCCAACGAGAGCGGGCCAGAACTGCTGGATCGGTATTACGAAGTACATCAAACGCAACTATTTGGTTAATAACTTCAACAATGGTGCTTGGACAACTTGGTTTGGATCTCGGCCCGCTTGTTGCTTCAGCTGGCGTGATTGGCGTTGCCCTTGGTCTAGGTGCTCAAACTATCGTGCGCGATGTGCTCTCTGGAATTTTTATGCTCGTTGAAGATCAATACGGTGTTGGCGATGAAATAAATGTTTTGGATGTTGAAGGAGTTGTTGAGAATGTAGGACTCCGAATCACAACAGTTCGCGATAAAAAAGGAACGCTCTGGTATTTGCGAAATGGTGAAATACTAAAAGTCGGNNCCAAAGCTCTCTTTTTAATGTTGCATCAACTTCCAATTCAGCAACTGCGGATTTCATATTCTTAATCCAAGCATCGCGCTCTTTGGATGCAATGTGGAACGACGCATGTCGCGCTCGTAATCGAGGATGGCCGCGTTGCTCTGAATATGTGTTTGGCCCACCCCAATATTGTTCAAGAAACATTATTAACCGCGCTGCCGCCTCTTTAAAATCACCATCTGGATACATTGGGCGAAGTATTGGATCAATCGCAACTAAAGCGTAAAAATGCGAAACTAATTGTTCAAAAGTGGCGTGACCACCGATACGATCATAAAAACTAAGCTCGGACACTCTTCTTTCCAATCTGGAGTACAAAATAACTGGCAATTACACACATTACTCCAGATATGTAGAACGCTAACGCGTAATCACCAAACTTAACTCTAATTAGCGCAGAGGCAAATGCTGCAATCGCTCCACCAACTTGATGCGCCGCAAAAACCCAGCCATATACAACTGTTGCTCGCTCTGGTCCTAGAACTGCCCGACATAAAATAATTGTCGGTGGCACTGTTGCTACCCAATCTAAGCCATAGAAAATAATGAAAATCAAAGTAGATGCATGAACCGTTGAAAATAGAATTGAAGGCAATAGGAATAATGATAATCCGCGCAAGAAGTAATAGAAGAAGAGCAACTTTCTAGGATCAACCCGATCAGTTAAATAACCAGAGAAGATAGTTCCGACAACGTCAAATACCCCGATTAGAGCTAATAAACTTGCCGCAGTTACTTCAACCATTCCATGATCATGTGCAGCTGGAATCAAATGGGTACCAACTAGTCCGCTTGTTGAAAGTCCGCATACAAAAAATGAACCAAGTAATAACCAGAAATCTCTTTTAGGAAGCGCTTCTTGCAAACTCTTAATTGCTAATCGCGCCGGATTAATTGTTGACCTTGCCGGTTCTATCCAATCTTCTTCCGCGCCAAAAGGCTTCAATCCAATTGATGCTGGACTCTCCTTTAAGAAGAGAAAAATTAACGGCACCATAATGAATGCGCCACTTGCAACCACTAAGGCAGCACGACGCCATCCATAATCTGTAGCGAGAGTTGCCAAGCCTGGCAAGAAAATAAGTTGGCCGGTTGCGGTAGCCGCAGTCAAAATTCCAATTACTAAACCTTTTTTCCTAACAAACCAACGGTTTGCCACTGATGCAGCAAATACCAAAGCCATTGAACCGGTACCGATTCCTACAACCACTCCCCAAAGTGCAACTAAATGCCAAGGTTTTGTCATCCAAATTGTGCAAAGCGCCCCAGTACCAATCGTGGTTAGTGCGCCCATCACCACTCGCCTAATTCCAAACCGATCCATTAACGCTGCCGCAAAAGGCGCAGTTAATCCGTATAGCAACACATTTATGCTCACTGCAAAAGAAATGGTGGAGCGGCTCCAACCAAAATCATCTTCGAGCGGAAGAATTAAAACTGAAGGGGTAGCGCGAAAACCGGCCGTCGCCATCAAGGTTAAGAAAACTACGCCAGCAGCAAACCATGCAGGATGGAATCTACGAACGCGCGTCATTTTTTACTTAACGACCAAGCGCCGAGCGCTGTGACTGGAATTGCGGCAAATACACAGAGCCAACCATAACTAAGAGTTCCAATAATCACGCCAGCAAGTGCCCCGCCACCTGCGCCCATTAAATTCATAACTAAATCACTCGCGCCTTGCGATGATGGTTTCATCTCAAGATCTACTGATTCCGATAATAGAGCGGAACCCGCAATTAAAGTGCAGGACCAACCAAGACCAAGTAAAAATAAACCTATGCCTAATTGAACTGCATCATCGGCTGCTGCAGTTCCGGCAACGATTGTTGATGCGATTAAAAGTACTACTCCAATTTGAATTATCCGTACTCGCCCAATTTTGTCACTTAATGATCCAATAATTGGTGAAAATGCATACATTCCTAAAACATGGATACTGATTACGAAACCAATAATTTTTAACGTTACATCAACATGTTTCATATGAACCGGCGTCATAACCATTACCGAGACCATTGCAATATGACCTATCGCGATAGCCGCTATCGCAAATAGCGCACTTGAATTCGATCGAATATGAGCAAGGGCTTGGCGAGTACTTTTCCGATACACGCCTACTACAGCTTCTAAATTCTTCTGTGCGGTTAAAAATGGATCTGGCCGCAAAAACAATTGGATCACAAGAGTTGCTAGCGCAAGCGTTACTGCGGAAATCATGTACGGGCCAACCAACCTTGGTAAGCCAAATTTTTCGGCTAATCCACCAGCAGGATCCATTAAATTTGGCCCAACAACTGCGCCAACAGTCGAGCCCCAAACTACAAAGGAAAGTTGTTTCGCTCTATTTTCTTTAGTTGCTAAATCAATCGCAGCAAATCGAGCTTGATATCCAGCCGCTGATGCGGATCCAACTAGAAAAGCACCAAGTAACATAAAATAAATATTTCGTTCTGCTCCACCTAAAATTGCAAAACCGGAACCGATTACTCCAGATAAAAGCCCGACCGAAAGTGCCAACCTACGTCCGCCGCGTGCCGTCAATCTTGCAAGTGGCAGCGCGAGTGCAGCAGCTCCTAAAACTGAAAAAGTTTGGGCAAGGCCAGCTAGCGTCTCCGAATCAGTTATCGATGAAACTAAAAGTGATCCTGCTGCAACAGTTCCGGCAACCCCTAAACCATTAAGTACTTGAGCGCTTGCTAGAACTTTTACAGTTCTAGCTTGTAACGCTGAATTTGGCATTAGGGTAAACGAAGCCAGGCAGCTGTATCTGTCGGGAGTTTTCCTTGGTTTAGTGGGCCGCTAGAGAGTAATACTTCGGCACCTTCTGGCAGCGCAAACTCTTTCCCAAAATTTACATAACAGGCAAAATTTCCAGGACGGGTAAATGCGATTGCATTCTCCCCCACTTCAATCCAAGACATTGGGCCATCGCCTAACCCAGTTTCGGATTTGCGAATTGCAAGCGCAGCGCGATACATATTTAAAGTTGATGCTTTATTACTTTCTTGCATCTCTACCGAAAATGAACCCCACCATGAAGATTGTGGCAACCAGGCTTGCTCCGGTTTTAATTCTTTTTTACTTGAGAAACCAAATGCAGCAGCGGAATTAGTCTGCCAAGGGATCGGTACTCGACAACCATCGCGACCGCGATCTTTGTAACTCGACATCTTCCATCTTGGATCAGTTAATCGATCTTCTGGAATATCTCGAACTTCCGGGAGCGCTAACTCTTCACCTTGATAAATGTAGGCACCGCCCGGCAAAGCCAGCATCAATAACGCACCAGCGCGGGCTCTCCGAGTGCCACGACCAATATCTAATTTCGCAGGATCACCTTGTCGTTGCAAAGTCGTATCTTGAGAACCAGAGCCGAGCCCTAAATCAAAACGATCAACTGAGCGAACTACATCGTGATTATTAAATACCCACGATGCCGGTGCGCCAACTTCTTGGATGGCAGATAACGAAGAGTCAATGTTCTTCTTCAAATTTTTTGCATCCCATTGTGAAGTTAGAAATTCAAAGTTAAATGAATTTGCTAATTCATCATGGCGTAAATAGCGCGCGATCCGAGAAGATGGTGAAACCCACGCTTCCGCAACGGCCATTCGGTCACCTTCATATGAGTCAAATATCTTTCGCCACTCTCGATAAATTTCATGCACGCCATCTTGATCCCAAAATGGCATCACGATTGCAGCCAACATATCGGGATTATTTGGATCTTCCTTTGGTACGTCAGGCAAGCCTTTGGCTTTAACCATGCCGTGCGCTACGTCAATACGGAATCCATCTACACCGCGATCCAGCCAGAACCGTAATACATCTTTTAGATGGGATTTAACTTCTTCGTTCTCCCAATTTAAATCTGGTTGTTCTACCGCAAATAAATGTAAGTACCACTGCCCTAATTTTCCATCTACTTCAGTAATACGTTGCCACGCACTTCCGCCGAAAACAGCGTTCCAATTATTTGGTGGCAATTCACCATTTTCGCCTTTGCCATCTTTAAACATATAGCGCGCACGTTC
>DKNC01000073.1:0-1044 GCA_002470135.1 Actinobacteria bacterium UBA7398
TCTGCGCCAAGTGCTGCGCCAAGTTCGCGTCCGACTTGTGCGCACTCTAAAGAATGTGAGAGTCGCGTTCTCGGAAAATCACTTGCCCATGGAACTGCTACTCGGGTTTTTGCGGCAAGTCTTCGCAACGCAAACGAGTGAATAATTCGAGCACGGTCGCGCGAAAATTCAGTACGCCCGGGACGCTTTGCTGGTTCATCAAGAAATCTTTCGCGGGCATCGCCATCGTAAGCAGAATGTTCAATCGCGGGTCGCAGCACCATAGTCGTTAGCCTATTGATTTCGGTCGCTGATATGAATGCCGCGGCGACCTAGCGTTATATAGGCTAAATATGCGCCAGTTTCGCGAATCAAATAGCGATATCCAGCGTTTTTTATCGATGATGGGCCAGTAGTTGCGGGCGAACATGTACTAACAATTCCTTGATCATTAGCCATCGTCATCGCTCGGTAACAGTGGTATGGATCAGTAACAATAATGGCATCGAGTTTCATTCGAGCTTTCATTTCATCGGTAAAACTAATTGTGCTTGCATAAGTGTCGCGACCAATCGCAAGCGCAGAAATAGCTTTCCTTGGAACTCCGTGGCTAATTAACCAATTCTTACTCGACGCAGCTTCAGTCGTTCTATCGCCAGGCGCGCCAGAACCAACGGTAATTATTTTTGGGGCTAAACCTAAATCATAAATTTGTTTTGCTTGTTCTAATCTGGCTTGTAGAACTTCACCAGGTCGACCATCAAGTTGTGCAGCACCCAATACCACGATGACATCGGCTTTTCTAATAGTTGGATTATGTGCGGCGTACCAGACTTGACCAAGTGGCCAAAGTAGTGCAACTAAGATTAATAAAATGATAAATGAAAGCAATTTACGTATAATTTTAAAACCAAACATTTAGCCACCCGACCCAGCATTGACTTCGCTAACTTCAGCAAACTCATCTGGATCGTTTAGCCAACCTTGCGGTAACGAAACTGATCTAGAACGGCTGGTGCGACCACGTGGCGCATCACCAATTGCTTCTGGATAAGGAGCATCTAC
>DKNC01000073.1:1054-2827 GCA_002470135.1 Actinobacteria bacterium UBA7398
AAGTAACGGAGTTCAACTAACGAAGAAACCATTCCAAACCGGGCTCGTAAATCACCTTCAACTCTAAAACCTTTTAAGTACCAAGCTGTGTGCTTCCGTAAATCTCGGCATGCTCGATCTTCGCTACCAAAATATTCGGTTAGTAATTCGGCATGTCGGAATAGAACTTCACGAACTTCAAAAAGACGCGGTAGTGGTCGCTCAGATTCACCGTTAAATGCCCGAACTAAATCAGCAAATAACCAAGGTCGGCCTAAACAACCACGCCCAACCACGATTCCGGCACAACCGGTTTCTTCGATCATCGCTAAGCCATCATTTCCCGACCAAATATCGCCATTTCCCAAAACGGGAACACCGGTAGGAGCTAGATGTTCCACCAATCGAGTAATCGTGGACCAATCAGATTTTCCTTCATAGAACTGCGCCGCAGTTCGCGCATGTAAGGCGACCCAAACAACTCCGATTTGCGCAGCGCTCATTCCCGCTTCTAAATATGTTTTATGTTCGTCATCAATCCCAACTCGCATCTTTACAGTTACTGGGATGCCAAAAGGTTTTGCGGTATTTACTGCAGCTTCTACAATCGCCGCGAAAAGATTCCGCTTAAAAGGAAGTGCTGCGCCACCGCCATTGCGGGTAACTTTTGGTACTGGACAACCAAAGTTCAGATCTATGTGATCAGCTAAATTTTCATCACCAATCATTTGCACCGCATTTTTAATATCAAGTGGCTTAGTTGAATAGAGTTGCACCGAACGTGGACTCTCGCCTTTGCCCGGCACAATCATCCGAAGCGTTTCAGCATTGCGTTCGGTTAAGGCTCGAGCTGTGATCATCTCGGAAACAAAAAGTCCGGCTCCTTGTTCGCGACAGAGCATACGAAATGCTGCATTGGTAATACCGGCCATCGGTGCAAGCACAACTGGCGGATTGATGGTCACGCCACCTTCGGGAAACCCACCATTTGTAATTGGTAGATGCAGCGGTGCAATTTTCTTAGTTAACAAAGTTTTATTAACAGCCAAGTAAGCGCGGTGCTAACCAAGCTTCAACTTTATCGATTGAAATTCGATCTTGTTTCATGGTGTCACGCTCTCGAATTGTGACTGCGTTATCTTCTAAAGATTCAAAATCGATAGTGATACAAAACGGGGTGCCGATTTCATCTTGTCGACGATACCTTCGGCCAATTGCGCCAGCATCATCAAAATCCACGTTCCAATGTTTTCGAAGTTGGATAGCAAGATCACGCGCCTTAGGTGATAAGTCCGCATTTCTAGATAGTGGCAACACCGCTACCTTTACTGGAGCTAACCGGTGATCCAGCTTTAACACTGTGCGTTTTTCCATCTCGCCTTTCGAATTTGGCGCTTCATCTTCGGTATAGGCATCCATCAAGAAGGTAAGTGCGCACCGGTCTACACCAGCCGCCGGTTCGATAACAAAGGGGAACCAGCGCTCGTTTTTCTCTTGGTCAAACCAAGAGAGATCTTTTCCAGATTTTTCTGAGTGAGCCTTCAAATCAAAATCAGTTCTATTAGCGACGCCTTCTAGTTCGCCCCATTCGGTTCCAGTAAATTCAAATTTATATTCAATATCTACAGTGCGCTTGGAATAGTGAGAGAGCTTCTCTTTCGGATGCTCAAATAACCGTAACCGTTCTGGATTAATACCTAAATCAACATACCAAGCAAAACGAGTATCAATCCATTTTTGGTGCCACTCTTCATCGGTGCCGGGTACGACAAAAAATTCCATTTCCATCTGTTC
>DKNC01000055.1 GCA_002470135.1 Actinobacteria bacterium UBA7398
CGTCCCGGTGAATCGACATGCATAAAAGCTGCCCGAACCATATCCGGATCAAGTTGTTTGCTGCCGGCAAAAGCTTCTACTGCAGCAAGAGCCACAGTGGCATTCTCGCTTTGGTGTGCGCCATAAAGTGGCAGAAAAATATCTTCGTAGGTTGCGGTAATTCCTTGGATAGTGAGCATTTGACCACCCACTGCAAGATCGCGTCTAAGTAAAGAAAATTCAATGCCTTCTCGCATCGGAAGCGCTTCTACTTCCACGCACTTTTGCATTAACACTTTGGCAACTTCGACATCTTGGTGGGCCAAAATAGCTACTGAATGCGGCTTTATAATTCCAGATTTTGTGGCCGCAATCTCAACTAAAGTGTTTCCAAGATATTGCATATGATCAAATCCAATTGGTGTAATCACGTTAACAGCAGCATTAATTACATTAGTTGCATCCCATTCGCCGCCCATTCCCACTTCAAAAATGCCTACATCAACCGGAAATTCTGCAAATGCCACAAAAGCTAACGCAGTAATTGCTTCAAAAAATGAAACTGGATGCTCGGATCTGCTATCTACTAAATCCAAATAAAGTGCAACATCGTTATAAGTTGCAATCATTCCAGCGGCACTGATTGGTTCTTTATTTATCGAAATACGTTCTAAGAAAGATTCAAGATGTGGGCTGGTAAATCTGCCAGTCCGTAACCCCATTTCAAAAAGGAGAGCATCAACCATTCTTGATGTTGTGGTCTTACCGTTAGTTCCAGTTAAATGCAGAGTTGGATAAGAAAGTTGGGGTGAACCAAGCGCATCAGCTAATAGCGAGATTCGATCAAGGGTGGGCTCTAACTTACTTTCTGGCCAGCGAGCGAGTAATGCTTGCTCAATGAAATTTAATTTATCTAAATCTTCAGCAGAATTCATTTTGAAGGGAGCGCTGCAAGTAAGGCATTGATACGAGTTATCTCAGTTGTACAAAATTCGGCGCGTTCTCGAATTTCCTTTATAACGTCCATCGGTGCTTTAGCCATGAAATTCTCATTTTCTAACTTCACGAGCGCACTCTGTTTATCTTTTTCAATAGCGGCTAAATCTTTAGTTAATCGTGATCGTTCCGCGACCACGTCCACATTACCCGTTAGATCAAATTCAACGCTGAAGCGTCCAATTTCAATCTTTGCACTTGCGGAAAACTTTTCATTTGGCACATCAAGTCTGGTTACAAATCGAAGTGCGCCTTCATAGTTCGAAAGCCCGCCTTTGCTAAGCCCATGTATTTGGGCTGGAATCTTTGCGGAAGTTTTAATTCCTTGGTCATTTCGGAAGCGCCTAATTTCGGTAATTAAATTCTGTAAATCAGAAACCTTCGTAGTTACATTCTTTTCATCAACTAGCGCATCGGCAATCGGCCACTTAGAAATAACCAGCGAATCACCATTAGTTAACGCCTTCCAAAGAGTTTCAGTGATGAATGGCATAACTGGATGAAGTAATCGGAATAATTGATCTAGTACATGGCCGAGTACCCGCTTAGTGTTTTCGGTTTCAGTACCACCTTTCGCAAATACGTCTTTAGTTAGCTCCAAATACCAATCGCAAACGTCATCCCAAGCAAAGTGATAAATCGCTTCACAAGCTTTTGCGAACTCAAAATTCTCAAAATTCTGGTCAGCTAATTTAATAGTTTCGTTTAAACGATTGAGAATCCATAAATCAATATGATTTAAAGCTTTTGCATCAGGTAGGTCACCAGCAATTGTTGCACCATTAATCATTGCGAATCTGGTTGCATTCCAGAGCTTGGTCGCGAAGTTGCGTGCACCACCCACCCACTCTTCAGCGAGCGCTTGATCAGTACCTGGATTTGCGCCATTGGCTAAAGTGAATCGCAACGCATCTGATCCATATTTATCCATAAACTCAATTGGGTCCACGGTATTGCCACGGCTCTTACTCATTTTCTTACCAAATTTGTCGCGCACTAATCCATGCAGCGCAATCGTGTGAAAAGGTGCAACGCCATCCATCGCAAATAGCCCCATCAACATCATGCGAGCTACCCAGAAAAATAAAATATCGTAACCAGTAACTAATACTGAGGTTGGATAAAATTTCTTTAAGTCTTCTGTTTCATTTGGCCAACCAAGTGTTGAAAATGGCCAGAGTCCAGAAGAGAACCAAGTATCTAAAACATCTGGATCTTGTTCATAACCTGCTGGCGCGCTTTCGCCAGGTCCAACAACAATCTCTTCACCATTTGGCCCATACCAAACTGGAATCCGATGTCCCCACCACAGTTGGCGAGAAATGCACCAATCGTGCATGTTATCTACCCATTCAAAATACCTAGGTTCCATTGATGTCGGTTCGATTTTTACTTTACCGTTTCGAACTGCATCTCCAGCAGCCTTAGCAAGTGGTGCAACTTTCACGAACCATTGTTTAGAAAGTCGAGGTTCAACAATGGTTTCGCATCGCGAGCAATGTCCAACTGAATGTAAATAAGGGCGTTTTTCGTTAACGACTTTGCCTAACTTCCGTAACTCTCCAACTACAGCTTTACGCGCATCGAAGCGATCCATGCCATCAAATTGAGTCCCAGTATTTTCAATAACGCCGTTTTTGTCCATGATTACAATCAATTCAACATCGTGCCGAGTCGCGATATCGAAGTCATTAGGGTCATGAGCTGCCGTTACTTTTACCGCGCCAGTTCCAAAATCTGGGTCAACGACTTCGTCAGCAATAATCGGAATCATTCGATTCACTAACGGAAGTAATACGGAGCGGCCAACCATATGTTTGTAGCGGGGATCATCAGGATGAACCGCTACTGCACCATCAGCCAACATAGTTTCTGGGCGGGTAGTTGCGATCGTAATTTGATCGTCGCCTTCACCGTAAACAATTGAAACAAATTCACCAGGAATTTCTTTGTGATCAACTTCGATATCTGAAAGTGCAGTCAAACATCGGGTGCACCAATTGATGATTCGCTCAGCTCGATAAATCAAACCTGCATCAAATAACCGTTTAAATATTGTGAGTACTGCTTGTGAACAATTCTCATCCATCGTAAATGCTTCGCGCGACCAATCCACGCTATCGCCAAGACGCTTCATCTGTTCGAGAATTGCGCCGCCAGACTCTGCTTTCCATTCCCAAACTTTCTTAACAAACTCTTCACGACCAAAATCGTGGCGAGTTTTACCTTGTGCTGCTAATTGTTTCTCTACAACATTTTGCGTTGCAATGCCCGCGTGATCCATTCCAGGCAACCAAAGCGTTTCAAAACCTTTCATTCTTTTCATGCGAATTAAAATGTCTTGAATTGTGTGATCCAGCGCGTGGCCGATGTGCAAACTTCCAGTCACATTTGGCGGTGGAATTACTATCGTAAATGGTTTCTTATCTGAATTTGCATCAGCGTTGAAATAACCAGCTTTAACCCAAGCAGCGTAAAGCGGTCCCTCGATATCGGCAGGAACAAAACTTGATGGCAGCTCAGTCATAATGCGACAGTCTAGATTAAGCGCTCTTCTCTTCTGAACGCTTATTTGTACGCTTTGGACCCATAACGCCGCGGTCAACAAAGGTTGGGGTCGCACGATCTGAAACAACTTCTGGCGTAATCAGAACTTTTCCAATTTCACTCTTAGATGGAACTTCATACATGACCGGCAACAAAACTTCTTCCATTAT
Organism: Actinobacteria bacterium UBA7398; assembly: GCA_002470135.1. Classification (GTDB taxonomy): domain Bacteria; phylum Actinomycetota; class Actinomycetes; order Nanopelagicales; family Nanopelagicaceae; genus UBA7398. Next base: position 3,693 of record DKNC01000055.1, read on the forward strand.
GGCGCGAAGTCCGCGTGCTCCGGTGCCACGCTTAATAGCTTGATCCGCAATAACATCTAACGCTGCCGGTTGAATTTCAAGTTCAATATCATCCATTTCAAACAAGTGTTGATATTGCTTAACTAGCGCATTCTTAGGTTCAGTAAGAATTTGCAATAACGCTGCGCGGTCTAAATTCTCTACGCTAGTAACAATCGGTAATCGGCCAATGAACTCTGGAATCATGCCAAACTTCAACAAATCTTCGGGCATTACATCTGCGAATAGATCAAGTGTTTTCTTATCCGCTTCGCTTTGCAAAGTTGCATTAAATCCAACACCGGCTTTTCCTTTGCGGCCTTCAATAATTTTCTCAAGTCCAGCAAACGCTCCGCCTACAATAAATAAGACATTTGTTGTATCGATTTGGATAAATTCTTGATGTGGATGTTTACGACCACCTTGTGGCGGAACTGATGCAGTTGTACCTTCAAGGATCTTTAACAACGCTTGTTGTACACCTTCACCAGAGACATCTCGAGTGATTGATGGGTTCTCACTCTTGCGTGCAACTTTATCAATTTCATCTATGTAAATAATTCCAGTTTCAGCTTTCTTAACATCAAAATCGGCTGCCTGAATCAATTTAAGCAGAATGTTTTCAACATCTTCACCAACATAACCAGCTTCAGTTAAAGCAGTCGCATCTGCAATCGCAAACGGCACATTTAACATTTTTGCCAATGTTTGCGCAAGTAAAGTTTTACCGCATCCAGTTGGGCCCAATAGAAGAATATTGCTCTTCGCAAGTTCGACACCGTCTTCGCGTTTTCCATCGCCAGACTTAATTCGCTTGTAATGGTTATAAACGGCAACCGATAATGATTTTTTAGCGCGGGTTTGTCCGATTACATATTGATCTAAGAAATTAAAAATTTCAGTTGGTTTAGGAAGTTCTTGAATTCCAAGTGAGGTGCTCTCACTTAGCTCGTCCTCAATAATTTCATTACAGAGCTCGATGCACTCATCACATATATATACGCCTGGACCAGCAATTAACTTTTTAACTTGCTTCTGCGTCTTTCCGCAGAAAGAACATTTAAGCAGGTCACCGCTTTCACCGATGCGTGTCATTACGTCCTCTTCTCAACGTGGGGAATCCGTTGCGCTAAGGGTACGCGGAAGGGCTTAGTTGCGTCTTGATTAATGCGCGTTAATTACTAAAAAGCTGTTCGCTCTTAGAGTAATTACTTCTTTGAAGCTTTACGCGAAGCAAGAATTTGATCGATTAATCCGTACTCAACTGCTTCAGCTGAAGTGAGGATCTTGTCACGTTCAATATCTTTCGCAATCTCTTCTTTTGGTCGTGAAGAGTGCTTAGCTAACATCTCTTCAAGAAGTGTCCGCATCCGCATAACTTCGCGAGCTTGAATTTCAATATCGGAGCCTTGTCCGCCACCTTCGCTATATGGCTGGTGGATTAAAATTCGTGAATGCTCGAGCGCATAACGCTTTCCAGCAGTTCCACCAGCAAGTAATACCGCAGCAGCAGATGCAGCTTGACCAAGACAGATTGTCATTACATCCGGGCGAACGAATTGCATCGTGTCATAAATTGCAGTTAGCGCAGTAAATGATCCACCAGGTGAGTTGATGTACATCATGATGTCGCGATCNNGATCTGGATCCATAGATTCCAAAGTCAAAAGTTGGGCCATGACATCATTAGCCACAGTGTCATCGATTGCTTGACCCAAGAAAATAATTCGCTCTTCGAATAATTTTGTATATGGATCTAGGCGTTTGTAGCCATAACTTGTGCGTTCTTCAATAGTTGGGAGCACATAACGACTTACTTGATTAATTAGGTCGGATTGTTTCATCGGGCGGTACCACCACTTCCTGCTACTTGGCCGGCAGATTTAACAACATGATCAACAAAGCCATACTCTTTTGCTTCTTCGGCAGCAAACCAACGGTCGCGATCTGAATCAGCTTCGATAATTTCTACTTTTTGACCAGTGTGGAATGCAATTAATTCGGCCATTCCTTTTTTAGTGAAAGACATTTGTTCTGCTTGAATCTTGATATCGCTTGCCGTTCCGCCAATTCCACCAGAAGGTTGGTGCATCATGATTCGTGCGTGCGGCAACGCATAACGTTTTCCAGCAGCGCCGGCGCATAATAAAAATTGACCCATCGATGCAGCAAGACCCATTGCAACTGTTGCAACGTCATTCTTGATGTATTGCATGGTGTCGTAAATCGCCATACCCGCAGAGATAGAACCGCCAGGTGAGTTGATGTAAAGATAAATATCTTTATCTGGATCTTCGGCAGCTAGCAATAACATTTGTGCAGCGATTGCATTGGCCATGGAATCTTCGACTACCGACCCTAGGAAAATAATTCTTTCCTTTAAAAGTCGGTCATAAACTCGATCTTCCAATCCACCCGCACTTGTTTGTGCTGAGCGAGATTGTGGCGTTATAAGCTCCACGATTTCCTCCATCTGTTCTGGTATTGACCCTAACAATCTTTACGCGCAATTGCTTCCTGATAAAGAAAAAAAGATGCGAAAAGCGCGCTTGTTCGCTTAGAGCGAAGCGATTATTCGGTTGGTTCAGCTATTTCAGGCTTAGGACGCAACGCTTCTAAATCCACTTTGCGACCAGAAGCATCTTCAACAGCAATGCGTTCTAACACAACTGCGAGTGCTTTGGTTCGCGAAACATCGGCTACAACGGAAGTTATTTGGCCAGAATTCGAAATCTCTTGCACGAATTGTTCTGGTGCCATTCCGTAACGAGTAGAGGACCGAATTAAATATTCCGTTAATTCAGCTTCTGAAACTTGTACATTTTCAGCTCTAACAATCGCGTCTAGTAAGAATTCGGTAGCCAAGCTCTTCTTAACTTCTTCAATAACTTCAGCCCGGTGAACTGTGTCATCTAAGCGATTTTCCTTCTCTAGATGCGCAGTTACTTCTTCTTCCACAATTCCTTCTGGAATTGGGATTTCTAAAGTGTCTAAGAGCTGTTGCACTAGCAAATCGCGAGCTTGCGCACCTTGTTCCATGCTCTTTAAACGAGTTAATCGCTCACTTACATCGGCGCGAAGTTCAGTTAAAGTATCGAATTCGCTTGCAAGCTTAGCAAATTCATCATTTAACTCAGGAAGTTCACGAGTTTTTACCGCTTTCAAAGTAACAGTTACTTCCCCAATTTCGCCTTCTGCCATTCCAACAAGTGGTGCATTAAAAGTTTTTTGGTCTTCGACTTTTAAGCCAACTAGTACTTCATCTAGCCCTTCAATCATCTTTCCAGAGCCAACTTCGTATGAGATTCCGTTTGCAGATCCGCCTTCAATTTCCTTACCATCTACTTTTGCAACTAAATCAATCGAAACGAAGTCGCCGGTAGCAGCATCTTTTTCAACAGTAGTTAAGGTGCCAAAGCGAGCGCGCAGCGAATCTACTTGCTCTTCAATATCTTTCTCAGTGACTGCTACATCGTCAACTTTGATCGATATCTTTGAAAAATCAGGTAGATCAATTTCTGGGCGTATTTCAACTTCAACAGTGAATGCGACTTTCTTATTATCTTCAAGCTCAGTGATATCTACATTTGGACGACCAACTGCAAGAACTTCATGTTCACGCACAGCTTGGCTATAAAAAACAGGAAGCGCGGCGTTGATGGCTTCATCTAAAACGGAGCCACGGCCAACCCGTTGGTCGATCATTGCTTGTGGAACTTTTCCTTTACGGAAACCTGGAATTACTATTTTCTCAGAGATGCTTTGGTATGCATCTTTAATGTGCGGTGCGAGCTCTGTGAATTCCAAATCAATAGTTAACTTAACTCGAGTTGGCGAAAGTTTTTCAACGGCGCTTTTCACGGAACTCCTTTTTACAGTTTCATTCTCGGTCAGGATTTTTATGGATTTTGGTCGGGGCGGAGAGATTCGAACTCTCGGTCTCCTGCTCCCAAAGCAGGCGCGCTAGCCACTACGCTACGCCCCGCGGCGCAATGTGAGAGTCTAGACGAGAAATTCCCAAGTCAATACCTCACCCGATAACCTATGCCCCTCGCAGAGAATCCATCCGCGAGAAGTAAGACCGCGTAAACAACGCGGGCGTAGCTCAATGGTAGAGC